>NZ_CAXBHN010000011.1:0-119809 GCF_963975605.1 uncultured Zhongshania sp.
ACTCTACCAGCTGGCCTCCTTCTTACCAATTGCACTTATTATCCGAAACCGCCATGTCTTTGATTCTGTCGCGAAGAAAAATGTAGCCGTCCTCATCGATCATGGCGGAGTCGCCGGTGTGCACCCAACCGTCAATGACAGTGTCGCGGCTGGCTTGTTCTAAATTGAAATAGCCCTGCATATTCGATTCAGAGCGAATCAATAGCTCTCCGGTTTGACCGCTTGCAAGCGCTTCGCCTTGCTTGTTGATGACTTTGACTTCAACACCGGCTAGCGGGCGACCGCAGGATTGCAATAATTCGGGCCTGCCGTTGAGGGCTAAGGCGTGGTCGGCGGGAGATAGAGAAACGACTGTGCCGGTGGTTTCTGTCATGCCGTAGCATTGATAAAAGTCACATTTAAAAATGCTCGTGGCTTTTTCGAGCAGGCCGGTACTAATCGGTGAAGCGCCATACAGCAATTGTTTCAGATGACTGAAATCGCGCTGCTCAATATTCGGCACATATTCAATAATAGCCATGATCATGGCGGGCACAATAAACATATTGTCTATTTGCAGTTGCTCAAGGTCGTCAACAATGGCGACGGGGTTAAAACTGCTGTGCAAGACCACGCTGGCCCCAGCCAAAATGGGGAGCAGTAAAGTGCCAGAGCCGCCAATGTGAAAATTGGGTGCACAGACTAAGTCTCTAGTGCCCACGCCTGATTTTACCGGCAACGAGGTTTGGCTCATGGTGTAGAGGGCGATGATATTGTGATGGCTTATTACAACGCCTTTGGGATTGCCGGTGGTGCCACTGGTGTATAGCTGTAAAAAAGCAGAGTAGGTGTTGGGATCAGATTTACTGAAATTGGTTTCGGCAGTGTTGGCAGCGCCATGCTCTAACCAATTCTGCCAGTTGTAGTCCCCTTGTTCGGTGGTCGAGATCACGGTTAATCCGCTAATCAGCGGTCGCAAGCCCTCGACTAATTCGGTTAACTTACCGTCGGGTGCGAGCAGTAATTTGGTTTTGGTATCTTGTAGTACAAATAATACTTCGGCGGGTGCGAGCCGATAGTTGATAGGCACTAGCACTGCGCCAATGCGGCTACAGGCCATCATCAAGCTTAAATATTCGGGGCAATTCTCGCATAGCACGGCCACGCGGTCGCCGTGTTCTAGCCCTTCGCTGCGCAGAGATCGTGCGAGCTGCTCTGATTGATGCGAAATATCTCGATAGCTGTAGTGTGTTCCCGCAAATATCAAGCAGAGGTTGTTGGGATTACGTTGACAATGAAAATCGAAGAACTGATGAACGAGCATTTGTGAGCGTCCCGCTGAGTCTTATTTTTATTACTTACTTATTTGATTGTACTGCAATTACTTACGCCGACAAGCGTCACTTGGATTATTGTTCCATGGGTTCCGGTTTTATTGTCTGCGCTGTGTCATGCTGGCATAGTTATCTACTGAGTTAAGGCAACTCTGATTAATTCGGTGACGCCTCAGGCTTAGCCAAAAATGGCTCGGCAAGGCGCCGTACCCACAGCACTCGCTACGCTCATGGGGCAGGCTCTCGTGCAGGAAGGCTGGCTGCCTTTCAAGCGACGGTAACACTGCCGAGCTATTTTTGGCTAAGCCCCGAAGGGCGGGCCTCTGGCGCACACTGGACTGCGTTGCGACGCCGAAACGTCGGACCGTCATCAAGGACAACCAGCCTTGATCTTCGCGCCGCGTCGGAGTGCCGCATCACTTACCAGTGCGCGCCAGAGACTCCGCTGAGACATTACCGAATTAATCAGAGTTGCCTTAAGTATTTTCAGGTTTTTATACAAAGCCTATTTTTGAGGGTTGTGTCGTGCGTACACCGACAGTGTGTTCTGAATATTTGGTGGATTTGCTCCAGTACATTGAAAATCGTGGTGTTGGTGCCAAGAGCCTGATCGCCGCGGTAGGATTTACACCAGAGCAGCATTTGACTGTGCAGGGACGTTTTCCGCTGCGCCTTTTTGAAGTGATTCTAGATGTCGCTAGTGTCATGCTGGATGATACTTTCTTGGGTGCGCATGCGGGGGCAGACTCGTCGCCGACCGCGTGGGGTATGGTGAGCTATATCGGCATGAGTGCGCCAAATTCCAGGGCGGCATTTGATGCGGTAGCGAATTTTTCGCGTTTGCTGATTGATCATGGCGATGTGATGTACAGCGAGACGGAAGATGAATGGACGTGTTTGGCATGGGTCGTACCTGAGCGCAAGCCGGTGTCGCGACAGTTAACCGAGTTCTTTTTTACCAGTTGGTATCGCGCCAATAAGGTGATTCTAGATCGCTGGTGCAATCAGCGTGAGGTGTACTTTAGTCACTCTGGTCCGACTGAGAAGACGGAGATCGAGCGTATTTTAGAGGCGCCGGTAAAGTACGATAGTGACGTCAGTATGGTGAAGTTTGACCGCCATTTTCTTGAGCGACCAACCCGTTTCCCCCATACCGGTATTTATAATTCTCTGGTGCAAACTGCGCGATCTGAGCTGGCCAAATTGCAAATGGAAGATCGCATTGTCAAAGATGTTATCGCCTGTGTTGTGCGGCAGTTGCCCAATGGTGTGCCCAAATTAGATGAGGTTGCCGCGGAGCTAGGCTTGGCCCCTCGCACGCTGCAGCGCCGTTTGAATAATACCGATACCAATTTTAAATGCCTTGTTGACGATGCCCGTAAGCAACGCTCGAAACAGTTAGTGAATGAGGGTGAGTTGGCCTTGCTCGAAATTTCAGCTGAGCTGGGTTTTAGCGATCAAAGTTCATTTCAAAAAGCGTTTAAACGCTGGTTTGGCTTGGCGCCAGGGCGCTATCGAATGAATCAGCAGTTGTCAGACAACGCGATCAATTAATAAAAAATGGCGCTTTAGTGCCCTAAGGCCAGCGTGAATTCACGCAGCCATAGTACCGCTGGGTCGTGCTCCACGCTTTTGTGCCAGAATAGTTGTAGCTCTAACTTAGGTGTATCGAAGGGCAGTGGGCGGTTGGATAACTGCCAATGAGTGGCAACGGCTGCCGGTACGGCGGCAATAAAGTCAGATTGCGCCAGTAATGCGGGCAGCGCTGCATAGTGTTGCAAGCGTAGAGCGATACGACGTTTTTGGCCAATAGATCGCAATGCTAAATCAATATGACCTGAGCCTTTCATTCTGCTGGAAATATGGATGTGCTCATGCTCCAAAAAGTCATCTAAACTGAACTCTGTCGCAGTGAGCGGATGGTTTTCTCGCATCACACAAACATAGTCATCTGTTTGCAAGGGCTGACTAAGCAGTTCGGGGTGGCTAAGTAGCGGCGCGTCTACGGCGAGGTGTATTTTGCCGCTGGCCATTTCATACGCTACTTCACGCCGATCAATAAATACGACCTCTAAATCAATTTGCGGCGCGTGCTGTTTAAGTTGTTTTAGTAGCACGGGTAGTAAAATTAATTCGGCGTTTTCGGTGGCGTGCAGGCGAAAGGTCCGCCTTGCGGTGCTAGCCTCAAACGGAATTCGTGTCGCAATGCAATTATCCAGATTTTTCAAGGATTCCCGAACCGTGCTGACGAGTTGCCTGGCCAGTGGGGTTGGCGTCATACCGGTACTGGTGCGGACAAATAATGGGTCGTCGAAGATGCTGCGCAATTTCGCCAGCGAGCTGCTAACAGCGGGCTGACTAACGTGCAAAACACCCGCGGCGCGGGTCAGGCTTTGCTGTGAGTAGATGGCGTCAAAGACAGTAAACAGATTTAGATCTATTTTTGATGTGTTCATAAAGCCTGCCTTGTTATACCCAAAGTAAAATAAGCATAGCTTATTATGCTTGATAAAAATAATAGATTTCAATAATGAATGTGCTGGCGTTATGATGCTGTCTCATCGAATTTACTTGTGCTGATCGTTCTGCGCGAGGCGATATAAATAAGGACGGTGGTAATTTCCATGACCGTGTTGATAGTAGGAGACAATTGTGGCTGAAGTCATTGTGGTCCGACATGGGCAAGCTGCCTTTGGTACCGACGATTACGACCGTCTTACTGAAGTTGGCTGGGAGCAGGCCCGCTTGCTGGGCGAACATTTTGCCGATGCCGAACAGCGTTTTGATGCCGTGTTTACCGGTACGATGCGACGTCATCGCGAGACCTTGGCGGGAATTCGTGATGCCTTGGCGCAATCGTCTATCGTTACGCCTCAGGCCACTGAACTCCCAGGCTTGAACGAGTATGACTTCCATAGTTTGGTCGGCGCTTATATCGCTTTAAATGGCGACTTGCTTGATGGTGGGAAGATCAACCTTGCCGATTCGCAGAGCTTTTATCGCATGTTACGCGTGGCACTGATGGCTTGGAGCCGCAATGAGTTGAAGAATATTGCCGAGCCGTGGGCTGAATTCGAGCGGCGGGTTCGCGGCACTATAGAGGACTTGTCGGGAGTAAAGGGGCGCGTGTTAGTGGTTACCTCCGGCGGTCCTATTAGTGCCATGTTAAGAGAGGTACTCGCGCTAGATGTCGAGACTATGGTGAATACCAATCTACAGGCAAAAAACACGGGGGTGACTCGCTATTTCACCCGCGGTATGAATTTTAGTTTGAATATGTTTAATGCGGTGCCGCATCTGGAAAGCTCAGGGCATCGCCATTTAATTACTTACACTTAGGGCGACTTGTCGCCGTATTACGCAAAAGAGGATTTAGTTATGGATCTTACGCCAAGCCCAAAAGGACAAGCGCTGTTAAACAAACTCGGCGCGTTTATGGATGAGCATATTTATCCAAATGAAAAAGCCTATGCAGAGCAATTGCACGGCGCAAAAGACCGTTTTGCTATTGTGCCGTTAATGGATGAGCTGAAAGAAAAGGCCAAAAACGCCGGCTTGTGGAATCTATTTTGCCCAGAAGAATACTCGCAATATTGCGAACACGGTGGTTTAAGCTTTGTGGATTACGCGCCGCTCGCGGAGCTAATGGGTCGCGTATTGTGGTCGCCAGAAGTGTTTAACTGCAATGCGCCAGACACCGGCAATATGGAAGTGTTCATGAAGTACGCGACCGATGCCCAGCGCGAGAAGTGGTTAACGCCGCTACTAAACGGTGATATTCGCTCTTCGTACGCGATGACCGAGCCGCAAGTCGCCTCTAGCGATGCCACCAATATACAAATGAGTATTGTTAAAGACGGCGATGAATGGGTGTTAAATGGCCGGAAATGGTTTATCACTGGCGCAATGAACGAACGCACTAAAATTTTTATCGTGATGGGCAAAACTGACCCAGATAACCCGAGTCGTCACAAGCAGCAGACCCAAGTATTGGTGCCGGCTGGCACCGCTGGCATGTCGATCACCCGACCATTGACGACCTTGGGATATGACGATGCGCCTATTGGTCACGCGGAAATGGTTTTCGACAATGTACGGGTGCCATTAGAAAACGTACTATTGGGTGAGGGCCGCGGTTTTGAAATTGCACAGGGTCGTTTGGCACCAGGTCGTATGCATCACTGCATGCGTTTGATTGGTGCGGCACAGCGTGCCCTGGAACTAGCGTGTAAGCGTGCGGTATCACGTACCACTTTCGGTAAGCCCTTGAGCAAGCATCAGTCAGTGCGCGAAGAGATTTCTCGGAGTTTTTCTGAGATTGAAATGGCGCGCTTGTTGGTTTTGAAAACCTGTAAGCTGATTGATGAGCAGGGTCCCATGCAAACCACCGACATGATTGCGGCAACTAAAACAACGGTTCCCTTACTCGTACAGAATGTGATTGACCGTTGCATGCAGTTGCACGGTGCAGGTGGTTTGACCGAAGATTACTTCATGGCGGAAGCATTTAATTATGCGCGCTGGTGCCGTCAAGCAGATGGCCCCGATCAGGTGCATCAAATGGCCTTGGGTAAACAAATCATTGACCGTTATGCGGGTTAAAAGGGGAGCACAATGGCAAATGAATTCGAGCTTGATATAGTCTCATTGACGGCGTATCTAGAAGCGAATGTCGACGGGTTTAAAGGGCCGCTCTCAGCAGAGAAATTTGCCGGGGGTCAATCTAATCCAACCTATCTGATTGAGGCTGCCAGTGGCAAATATGTGCTGCGGCGCAAACCGCCGGGTGAGCTATTAAAGTCTGCTCATGCAGTCGATCGCGAGTTTCGGGTGATGCACGCATTGGCCTCAACTGACGTCCCAGTGCCTAAAATGCGGGTATTGTGTGACGACGATAGTGTTATTGGCTCGATGTTTTACCTGATGGATTTTCTTGATGGTCGGATTATGTGGGATGCCGCTTTACCAGGGCAAACACCCGCAGAACGCACTGCCATTTATGACGCCATGAATAAAGTGTTAGCTGATCTACACAGTGTCGATATTGAAAAGGCGGGCCTAAGTGATTACGGCAAGCCTGGGAATTATTTTGAGCGTCAGCTAAGTCGATGGACTACGCAGTATCGCGCCAGTGAAACAGAAACGGTGCCATCTATGGAAAAAATGATGGTGTGGCTTAGCGATAATCTGCCTGCAGATGATGGCTTGGTGTGTATCAATCATGGTGATTTCCGGCTCGACAACATGATGTTCGCCCACGATAGCAGTGAGGTATTGGCATTGCTTGATTGGGAGTTGTCTACTCTCGGTCACCCCTATGCGGATTTAGCCTACCAGTGTATGCAGCTTCGGATTCCGAGTGACGCGGCTATTCCTGGCTTAGGGGGTGTTGATCGTGAGCTCTTGGGTATTCCAAGTGAAAAAGCCTATGTACAGCAGTATTGTCAGCGTCGAGGCATAGCCGAGATAGATAATTGGGTATTCTATTTGGCTTTTTCTTTCTTCCGTTTGAGCGCCATTTTGCAAGGCGTATACAAGCGCGCATTGGATGGCAACGCGTCCAGCAAAAAAGCAATGGACTACGGCGCACTTGCCGCGCCTTTGGCTGATTTAGGCTGGGCTCTAATTGAGACGGGCGAGTAAAAATTCAGAGAATTAATGTATGAATGATGCAGTGATAAAGAGCCTCGACTTGTCAGGGCAGCTTGCGTTAGTAACGGGTGCCTCTAGCGGTTTAGGGGTACATTTTGCCAAGGTGTTGGCGCAGGCTGGCGCGACGGTCGTGGCAGCGGCGAGGCGAGTGGATCGCTTAGAGAGCCTTGTTGCAGATATTGAGGCGGCGGGCGGTAAGGCAATGGCCGTAGCAATGGATGTAAACGATGGCAGCTCAGTGGTGGCGGCGTTTGACCAGGTGCAAGCGAATCTCGGTACGGTAACGGTTGTCGTTAATAATGCCGGGGTTGCCGACCCTAGCCGCTTTGTCGACAGCACGGAAGATAAATGGGATTTTACCGTCGACACTAATTTAAAAGCGGTGTGGCGAGTGTCGCGCGAGGCCTCAGAGCGAATGATTAAGGCAGGCGTCGGGGGGAGTATTATCAATATTTCCTCTATTCTTGGTTTGCAGCCCAGCTCAAATAATACCCTGTACGCCACTGCCAAGGCCGGCGTTATTCAGCTTACTAAAAATAGCGCGCAGGAGTTGTGGCGGCATAATATTCGGGTTAATGCACTTTGCCCCGGCTATTTTGAAACTGAAATTAACACTGATTTTTTTCAATCAGAAAAAGGCGCGCAGTATTTGAATAAAATTCCGCCGCGTCGCTTGGGTCAAATGGATGAATTAACTATGCCATTGCTCATGTTGGCGAGTAGCGCGGGTTCGTTTATAAGCGGTGTTGCCTTGCCTGTGGATGGCGGCCATTTGCTCCAGTCATTATAATTTTACTAGCTTAATGGCCTTGGCCTGCGGTCACGGGCATTAAGCTAGTCCCATTTGCTTGCGGAGGCCAAACACCTCTTCACTGGTCATTCTTCCCTCAATGAGTGGAATGTAAGGCTGGATAGCGTCTAACATAAAATCTCGAAATATTCTGATTCTAGCCGTTGTGCGTAAGTCAATGTGCGACAGCAGCCAAAAGTCCATTCCGGGTTCGATATAATCACTGTCGATGCGGGTGAGACTTGGGTCAGCGTCACCTAAGCCGCATGGCAGTAAGGCAAACCCAAATTCCTGGGCCACTAAATCGTAAGCAATTGATAGCGAATTCACCCGGTAGCGAACCTGCATGCCGGGAAATGTTTTTTGCATCCACGGCGGCACGGTGTGGCCGTCGCCCATCCAAGTTATTCCACTGATCTGGTGCTCGCCTGTTAAATAGCGTTGATATAGATTTTTGCTGCCGTAGATGGCGTAGGCGAATTTAGCTATTTTGGTGCCTAGTACATTTGGGGGCGGTTCGTTGGTTGTGCGGAAGGCAATGTCGGCTTCGTGTCCGGCAAGATTAAATGTGCTCTCCGAGGCGATGAGTTCAATATTGATATCTGGATAGCGCGCGGAAAAAGCTTTAAGGCCAGGCATCAATATCCTTTGGATGCATACATCCAAGGCCGTTACTCTTAACTTGCCACTCAATTCCTGCCGGTCAACTTGAACCGTCCGCTGTATGCCGAGTATCTGTTCATTTATTTGTTCAGCGGAGTGAATAACGGCTTCGCCGACAGGAGTGACAAGCCAGCCACTGGTGGAACGATCAAACAGCGGGGCGCCTAGTACGGATTCTAAACCGCTAATTCGTCGAGATACTGTTGCGTGATTTACATCAAGTTTTTTTGCAGCTGCAGTGACAGAACCTTCAGTAATCACCGCCAAGCAGTAGCGAATATCGTCCCAGTTGATGCTGTCCATTTTTATAATGCCTTTTTCAAGCTAACCATTTTTGCACAAACTATGTGAGTTTTTTGGTATTCCTGTGCGCTAATATAGATCTTAGACTGGGTTCCGTGAATGAGCAAGTCGGCGTTAATAGGCGCCACAATGAATTACTTGGGCCTTTGGAGAAGACTATGAAAAACCGTAAAAACATTACCCTCACCGCCGTTTTATTTTCTGCATTAGCTCTCAGTGCGGGCCAATCGGCATTTGCAGGGTCATATATTACTCAGGCGGCTAAAATGTGTAAGTCGGAAGCTAACACCAAATACGGAAGTGAGGAGAGCCCGGTACGTTTGAAATTTAAAGGTGCCATGGGAAGCCAGGTTAGCCCGACTATTGTATTGCAAGTGATCGCGCGCGATGCGGATTCCTTTAAGGTGGTATGCGACGTTAATGGTCGGAATTGGCAGGTTGTTTCCCTTGAGCGTCAAGATGCTTTAGATAGCATTCGTATTGTTGGCGCGCGCGACAATATAGTGGCGCCATAGCCATTTCAATTAGCTATGTAACTCCCTCATAATTATGATTGCGGGTTTCACTGTGAACTTAGGTCTTTTCCTGAGTTTGATGTGAAGCCTGCTTTTCTGTTTTATCTAGATAACTGCAACAGTGTTATTAGGGCCTTTGATATTTTATCCGCTACTAGCGATCTTGTGCGCAATCTCTAACTACCTTGGCTGAGATGTCGCGCTGAACCAGTCAATATCATGTTGAAGGAGTACTAACAATAATGAGGAAGCTTTGTGGCTAATACAACACCGATTCTGGTCGCGTCTGGACAATATGTGTTTCGTGGTGAAATCACTGCGGAAACGGCAATGTCACCCGTTGATATCGCCGCTAAAGCGGCAATATCAGCTATCAACGCAGCAGGCGCAAAGAGTGATCTAGCATCCGAGATTGATACCATTGCCTTCATTCGCGGCTTTGTTGATTCAGTTCCGGGGGGCAAAGGGCCCTTTGGGATAAGTAATAATATTCCCCGATCGCTGGCTAAGCGGATCGGCGCAGATCCTGAAACTGCTATTTACGGACGCGAAGGAGGGCATTCTCCTCAGCGCTTTGTGAATGAGTTTGCCGAGAAGATCGCTTCTGGTGAAATGTCGCTTGGCTTAATAGCCGGTGCTGAAGCAACAGGGATCATGAAGCAAGCTAACCGGGCCGGGCTAAGCTTGGACTGGAGTGAGACAATTGACGGTCAGCTCGATGATCGTGGTTGTCATTGGCTCTTTACTCCGCATGAAGTTGCTCATGGCATCACCTTTCCGACCCAAGTCTACCCACTGTTCGAGAACGCATGGCGTGCACGTCATAAATTAAGCGTTGGTGAGCACCGGCAATTAGCCTCTGAGTTATTTGCGAAGTTTTCTGATGTCGCAGCCAACAATCCCTATTCACAATTTCCAGTGGCTCGTAGCGCGGAGTTTTTAAATACCGTCTCAGCGGAGAATTATTGGGTAGCATCACCACATACAAAGTGGATGGTGGCGCAGGATGCGGTCAATCAGGGCGCGGCACTATTGATGTGTTCGGTTGATAAGGCGATTGAGTTTGGTATTCCCGAATCACAGTGGGTTTACCTGCATAGCTATGCAGATGTTGATGATCGCTACGTTTCTGCTCGACCAGATTTAGCTGTGTCCGAATCAATGAAGTTAACGTTGAGCGGCGTACTTAACGCAGCGGGAAAAACGATTTCCGACATAGACGTTTTGGATATTTATAGCTGTTTTCCCATCGCGGTTTTGGCTGCCTGTGAGGCGATGGATTTAGACTGGAATATCGACAGGGATCTAACGGTTACTGGCGGTTTACCCTTTTTCGGCGGTGCAGGAAATAATTACAGCACCCATGCGATTGCCAGTTTGACTGATAAGTTACGGGAAACGTCCGACGGTTTCGGGTTGATCACCGCCAATGGCGGCTTTTTGTCGAAACAGTCGGTGGGCTTGTATTCTGCCCAAGCGCCACAAACGCCTTGCCATAATGCTGACCCGACGTTACAGGCGACGTTTGATAACTTGCCGGTAGCGGAATTGGCTGAGCAGGCTGAAGGTGAGGCTGTGGTCGAAACCTATACACTTGTTTATAAGCGCGGTAAGCCGAGCGTGGGTATTGTGATTGGTCGTTTAGAAGACGGTCGTCGTTTTCTGGCAAATACCGCTGCCGATGACGATGCGGCTTACGCCATATTGCAAGGTGATAGCGAAGTGATTGGGCGAAAAATCGCGGTGACGCATAAGGCCCCGCAAAACATCGTACGTTTTATTTAATGTGCTTAGACACGCTTTGTACTTTAAACAAAGCGTGTCACGTTTAACGACTCACATACGACGACGATAATCTTGTGGAGTCATTCCTGTCCATGTTTTAAAGGCCCGGGTAAACGCACTGGACTCAGAGAATCCAGTGCGCTGCGCGATACTCTCAATCGATAGATTGCTGCGGCCGAGATGGTATAAGGCGGTGTCGTGTCGGCATTGGGTTTTTACGTCGTTAAAGGTGGTCCCTTCTTGCGCGAGTCTTCTGCGCAGGGTTTGCGGGTGCAAATGCAATTGCTCTGCAATCTCGTCAATGCCGGGTGTGTCGATTAAGCGCTTGTTAACGATCATACGCACCTGATCGGTCCAGCTTTTTTCTTGATACTGCTGAATTAACATCACCAGGCTGGGATGCTGTAAAAAGCGCTGCAGGGATTGCTCGTTTTGTTCAATTGCTAGTTCGGTTAGGCTGCGGTGAAAAATGATCTCCGTGCGCGGTTTATTGAAGAATACTGCTTGGCCTAGAAATAGGTGACGGTATTCCTGGGCGTGAGCAGGTGCGGGATACGCTAGATTCACGGTAATGAGCGGCAGGTGTCGGCGTACCATCCAGCTGCAGAATCGATGAAAATTAAACATCACGAGCTCGAAACCGTATTCGCTAACAGGGTGATCGGTGTTACCGCGTTCGAAAACAATTTTGGCTTTATCACCATTGATTTCAAAGCGCAGCTGTAAGCCCCAGTCGAACATTTGATAAAAGCGGCAGTATCTCGCCATGACATGACCAAGAGTCGTGCAGTGGATGACGGAGTGGCACATATTCGTCCAGGTGCCGATTACGTAGCGAGACGGGCCATATCCTAAAAACTCGTCTTTCATTTCCTTCATTACGGCTGTTTGTAGGCGGCAGAAGTTTATTGCTGAAACTCGCGCATTAGTTTGACCTAGTAGTTCTGGGGAGATCCCTGCGGCAAGGAGTAACTGCTTGGAATCGAGACCATGGGCCGCCGCATTGCTAAGTACCGCATGGATGAAATAGTTGCCAACAGAAATATTGCGCATGGATGAAATGCTATTCATGCCGCGGAGCCTCTAATGTGCCGTGGATATAATTATAAGTGGATCTACGTTGGGCAGTGTGGTCATTTGTATTTGAAAATGGTGTCCCCGACAGGATTCGAACCTGTGACCTGCCCCTTAGGAGGGGGCCGCGCTATCCAGCTGTGCCACGGGGACATAAAAATGCAGGCGTGCTGCGTAAAACGAAACGAAGTTTATAGTGAATGTTGACTTGAATCAAAAGCTTAACTGCGTGATCGAGTATTTAGCTTATGTGTTTTTTATTGCACTAGCGGTTGGCTGTACGCTGGTTCGATATCCCACGGGAAATGTATCCAGGTATCTTGACTAAATTCGCGTACGAAATGTTCGGCTAAAGCCATGGCTTTGGGTTTGGCGTAAATCGTGACAAAACAGGCTTTGGGCAGTAGCTCTTTGGCAATTTTGGCGGTGCCACCGGTATCGACCAGGTCATCAACGAGCAGATATCCATCGCCGTCGCCCTCGACGGTTTTAAGGACATTCACTTTACCCTGTTGGTCGTGGTCATAGCTGGCGATGCAGAGCGTATCGACAACGCGCAAATTTAACTCTCTTGCCAAGATGGCGCCGGGCACGAGCCCACCGCGGGCAATACTGATAATACCTTTCCAGGATGGCTGCGTGAGCTTGCGAGCCAACGCCCGTGTGTCACGGTGCAGTTCATCCCATGATAAGTAATAAACAGGAGGGTTGCCGTCTGACATGCTAATGACCGTTCTGCTGGGGGAAAGGTGGCAGATTGTGCCGTATGCCCGTGGTCATCGCAAGGGTTTCGGCGGTCCGGTGTGTGTAGGTGGGTCGGCTTTAGTTGCGTGTTGAGTTTATTTTTGGCGTCAATTATTTGACTTTTTCGTGTCGATTATGAATGGTTTTGACTGTATTACTGGTATAGTCAATAAATTGACTGTGCCAAGCTAAATCTAACCCAAGGAAACGCCGTGGCCTCTGCTCCTACCATTCCTATTTTTGCGATCTTTGCGCCGGACTCGCTCAGCATGCGTTTGCAAACGATTCTATTGTCGTTGGGGGATTACCGTATTTATACAGATTGTGCCGGTTTGAACCCTGGTGATTGCACCGCTATTTTTTCGAGCGGTCTTAGCGTGGAGCAAGCCCAGTGGCTCGGGCAAGCGACGATACCGCTGGTAGATTTGAGGTCGAAGGCCGATGCGCACAGCAAGCCCAACGCGGAATTAAGTTTGAGTAGCGACTTCTATTATCAAGATGTGTTGGAAGTTTTGTATCGGCTGCAGCTTGGGCAAGCGCAGACTCAAATTGAGGCTGCGGGAGATAAGCAGCGATTGGTCGGGGTAAGCCCAGCGGTGAAAGAACTTAGGCGCTTGTCTGCGCAAGTGGCTGACAAGGCTGTGACGGTGCTCATAACGGGTCCCTCAGGTGCTGGCAAAGAAGTGGTTGCCCGTTCACTGCACGATTTATCTAGTCGCCGAGATGCGCCCTTTGTTCCTATCAACTGTGGCGCTATTCCCCGGGAGTTGTTGGAGAGCGAATTGTTTGGCCACGAGCGGGGGGCATTTACGGGTGCAATATCCAGCCGAGCAGGGCGCTTTGAATTGGCGGAGGGCGGCACACTTTTCCTTGATGAAATTGGTGATATGCCCCTGGAAATGCAGGTGAAAATCCTCCGGGTCATTCAAGAGCGCAAGTTTGAGCGGGTGGGGTCGGATAAAACCCGCAGTGCGGATGTACGAATTATTGCCGCTACCCACCGCAATTTAGAAGAGATGATCAACGCGGGGCAATTTCGTGAGGATCTCTATTATCGAATTAACGTGTTTCCGCTGCGGGTGCCAGCGTTAGCGGAACGGCCTGATGATATTGGGCATCTGATTCGGGCCTTATCGAAACAAATTGAAAGTGAGGGTTTGGGGCAGCTGCGTCTGGCAGATTCAGCGCTAAGATCGCTTTGCAGCCACTCTTGGCCGGGCAATATCCGAGAATTGGCAAACTTGCTTGAGCGTTTAGTGATTATGTACCCTGATTCGGTGGTCGGGCTGACTGACTTGCCGGAAAACTATCGCTATGGTGAGAGCGATTGGCAGCCCGCGCCATTAGTTGCGCAGGACGCGGCGCCAGCTGGGGAGCTACCGGCTTTGCCAACCGACGGTATCGATATGAAAGCCTATATACAAAACCTCGAGCGAGAGTGGATATCTCAGGCCTTGGCATCACATGCAGGCGTGATGAGTAAGGCGGCGGCGCATCTAGGCCTGCGAAGAACAACCCTGATTGAGAAGGTGCGTAAATTAGGCTTATAGACTTAAATTACAGCACGCCAAATACTTCTATCCAATTCCCGTCTGGGTCGGCTAAGAACCCAAAACCTATACCGTCGGCGAAGGCCGTGACATCAACGGGAATCTCTACGCCAGCGGCCTTTAGTTCAGTGAACCATGCAGTTAAGCCATTTACACCCATCGAGATGTAGCGGTAACCCTTGGCGCTGAAGCCACCCCCAGGGATAACGTCGTTCTCCGGTGGGGTATCGTAGCTCACCAGTTTTACGATGGCGGAGCCCATGTGATAACGGTGCATGACTCCGCCGGGGAACTTCAATTCTGATTCGTATTTTAACCCTAAGATGTCGCCGTAAAAGCGACGCATATTGCTTATATTTGTTGTAACAACGCCAATTTCTATATTGTCACTCAGTAGTTGCAGGGGCATGTAGGATTCCTTTAATTATTATAGTGTGAGGTGGCGTTCAGGCAGCAAAGAGTAGTACAGAGCAATAGTGATTGTTAGCCTTATTAAAGGTTTACAGTGCTTTTGTGTACTGAATACTAACTTATTAAACCCTAAGCCCCAGAAAGTTTGACGGTGTACCCTTTTGCCTCTAAAAGCGTTTTGAGGGCCTGTCGATGATCGCCCTGAAATTCTAGTTCGCCGTCTTTGATTGCACCGCCTGTACTGAGCTTTTGTCTCAGCTCTTTGCCTAGCGTTTTAAGTTCTGCAGCGTTTATTAATATCCCGCTTGCGATGCTGACCCCTTTACCTTTCCGGCCCTTGGTTTCGCGGCGGATACGCACGATCCCGTCGCCAGTGGGCACTAAATTGTCAGTGTTTTTGCAGCTGCATTCGGTGTTGGCGTGGCCGCAGTCGGGGCAGCGGCGACCAATATCGGTAGAGTAGACAAGTCTAGACACGAATTTCTCCTATTTAACGCTGTGATGATTATAATGGCATCGCCTTTGTTAGGGCTATTTGAGTGTTAATTTTTAGGGAGCCTTTAATGGCCGATGATGTAAATGCAGCGCTGATCGATGTGCAGACCCAGCTGGCGTTTCAAGAGGACATGCTAAATGCATTGAATGAGCGTGTGGTTGCGCAAGATCTTGAAATACGTAATTTGCGCCGTACTTTGGAGTTGCTGCACGAGCAGATTCAGCAAAAAAATAGCGCGGGAGAGGGAGCGTTAACACACGAGCTTGAGCGCCCGCCACATTACTAAATGCTTTCTTGAAGGAAGAGTGGCAATGCCGAGACACTGCCACAGGTGCGGTGTTACTTAACGATGGATACTTCCTCTGCTTGAGGACCTTTTTCACCCTCGCTCAGTGCAAACTCAACGGTTTGCCCTTCGTTTAGGCTGCGACGGCCGCGACCTTGGCCGCGTATCGAGCGGAAGTGAACAAACACATCACCGCCCGCGTCGCGGGTGATAAATCCGTAGCCTTTGCTCACGTTAAACCATTTAACCGTACCGCGTTCGCGTTGACTTTTAAATTTGTCTGCTAGTGCTGGCAGGCTAGGCGATAGGAGCATAGCAAGAAGTATTGCTAGTGTAATAACTGCCGCCGGAATGGGACTGCTTACATTAATACCTATGAATTGGAGCGCTGCAATGCTCAAAAAACTTAAGATGGCCAAAAATATAATTCTAATTATCAGTAACATAAAGATCCAAAAATTGCTAAAAGTGGAAAGAACCTACCCGTAAAGTGCAGGTGGGGTTTATACCCGCGCGCAATTATAGCATTGGTATACGATCACGTCGCGGGATCTGAGATCGGCGCCCATGTATGGCGAAATTGTCAAAACATTACAAAGAGGGAGCTTTTCGCCGCTTAGATTTTGTCCTGCTAGTGGAAAATACGAATAGTTCTTATCTTCCCTTAAATCCATTATGTGGCATTGTTGAGGAGTGGCTAAGCTGCTTATTAGCCGGGATAAAAAAGGACATATTGATGCGCGACTGGATCGAATCCAGAGAGGCGAAGCTTAGTACTCAGAAGCACCGCACCATACTCAACACCGCAATTGTGGTTCTCAGTGCGCTGATGTTTATCTTATTTGCCAATCAGGCCTATGTTCTCAACAGACTGGCGGCGAATTCATCATCTGGCGTGCCGTTAAGCCTGTTGCAGCAACACAGCGCAGCCTTAATGGAATTAGATAATGTCTTAGCGCGAGGCAATGTGATCCAAGAGTTTGCCACGGCATACATCGTCAATGATAAATTTCAAGCAGATATTATTCGCAATCGTCTATTGAAAGGGCAAGAGCTTTTAATGGGCGACGTTTTGCAGCAGTTTTCGCAGCCACATTCGCAAGAAATAATGCATGTGTTGGACCTGTATATATCTTATCAAGCAGAGGCTGTGGAGCCCTTGGCGGGCGTGCCAGTTCCCTTGAACCCTCAGGTAGACTCTAAAAAATTATTGGACGGCTTGCAGCGTCTATGGGCAAAGCAACAGGAAGCGGAGGCGGTCGCGGCAGCATCGGTAATCAAGGATCAATTACTTTGGCGGCAGCAGAGCCAGCTTGTCCTTACTTTGCTGTTTCTGTGCATGGCACCATTGATAGCAGGTATATATGTCTCTAGAAAGTTCGCGAGGGAGCATCAAGATATGCTCTGTACACGCGCATACTTTAATAGCCTTGTTTATACCTTGCCAGGAATTGCGATTATAACTAACCGCAACGGCGAAATTTTTTCGGTTAGCCAATCCGCGGCGGAATTTTTGAAGTATAGCCGCGATGACCTTTCTCGAATGCAGATGACCGACATTTTGCCAAAGCGGTTTCGGCAGCAGTACGAGTTGTATTGTCGAAATTATCTAGACACCAGTGATGGCAGGGGCACTCAATATATTAAGGGTCGTGAATTACTCGTTCTGAATGCGGATGACGAAGAAATACCTGTAGAGCTTCGGTTTGGCGATTTTGACAGCGACGAGGGCGAGGTATTGGTGGTTTGTTTACAAGATGTCTCTGAGCGTCGGCATCTATATCAGCAATACGAGCACGCGCAGAAACGCTTTGAAATGGCAATGATGGCGTCACGAGACGGTTTGTGGGATTGGGATCTGACTACTGACTCGGTATTTTTTAGCGCTGCTTGGCTCAGTATGATTGGTATCCGCGGTGGGCAGCCACTAGACGGCCACGTTGTATTTGAAGACAGTATTCACCCGGAAGATCGGCCGCGGGTAAAAGAGGCTATACGCAAATTCATCAACAGTGACCAAACATTGTTTCGAGATGAGCACCGTTTGCGACGTCGAGACGGCACTATCTGTGACGCGGTAACGCGTGCTTGCGCGCAGCGGGATAGTAGTGGTCAAGTTATCCGAATTGTGGGCATGCACTCTGATGTTACCCACTTTAAAGAAACCGAGCGCGAAGTGAGGCGCTTAAATCGCAATCTCGAGGACCGTGTGCGCCTGCGCACGCAACAGTTGGAAACAGCACTGCTTCGCGCTGAAGCTGCAAATCGCACCAAGGCGACATTCTTGGCTGTTATGGGGCATGAGATCAGAACCCCCATGAACGGCATCATTGGTATGGCAGATTTGTTGAGTAAAACCAAGGTCGATCAAGAGCAGTGGATGATGGTCGATACGGTGCGGCGTTCCTCAGAGAGCTTATTGGGAACCTTAGACAATATTCTGGATTACTCAGCCCTTGATTCCGGTGATGTAGAAATGGAGGCTGAAAGTATTCAGTTGGTGGAATTTGTCGAGGGTGTCGCTGACGAATTTGCTGAGCGCGCTAGTAAAAATAAGCTCAGATTTATTTTGCATGTTGACCCGAGTGTGCCCACAGCGGTTTTCGCCGATGCGCCTCGCTTGCGTAAAATTTTGATTAATTTATTAGATAATGCCATGAAGTTTACGAATTCATTACATGGCGAAGGGCTTGTTCAATTGCGCTTGAAAGCCGCAGATAGTGTTTCTGAGCCACGACAGCGTGTCGAGTTTGAGGTGATAGATAACGGTGTCGGTGTGTCGCAAGAAATACGTAAACAGTTATTTAAGCCGTTTATGTTTGAAGAGAATAGCCGCGCTCGTCGTTTTGGCGGTACCGGCCTTGGCTTGGCCATTTCCACTCGCTTACTCGGATTGATGGGCGGTGAAATTTCATTAGATGACCAACACAAAAATGGAAGTCGTTTTGTATTCACGATACCGTTTACTGTAGATACCACGTCGAAGCGCATCCCCATCGCTGAGGGTGTGGGTATACTGGCTTGTTTGTCTAACCCTTTGTTAAAAGCGTCGGTACATGCGGCCTTGGCTTTGGGTGGTCAAGACGCCTATTGGCTCAGTTCTACTGCGGAGCTGGCAGCGCGCCTGTCCATGGCAAATATTGAGAAAACGGTACTTATACTGGCTGAAGGTGAGAGCAGTGATTTGGCTGAGTTTTGCTCAGAGCATGGCGTGCGAATTATTTATATCTCACCTAGACCTCTTCGCATACAAGCAAGAGATCCGCATAAAGTGTATAGCGATCCCGTGCTGCCTTCGGCATTAACGAGGGCAGTGGAGTACCGACCACGGCTTGCAGTGGAAACATTCTGAGTTTCCGGTTTAGCGCGAGGGCTAAGTAAGCTGCCGCTCTCGCGCTAGAGTGTGTTGCCGCCGGTTAAACTTTTGTGACGTCTTCGGCTTGCAGGCCTTTGGGTCCGTCAATCAGGTTGAATTCAACAGTTTGCCCTTCGTCTAATGTGCGATAGCCTTCACCGCGAATAGAGCGGAAGTGCACAAAGACATCGCTGCCTTCACTGTGGGTAATAAACCCAAACCCCTTGGCATTGTTAAACCACTTAACTGTACCGGACGCGCGGTCGCTCATTGCTCTTCCTCATTGAGTTGTTAAACAGATAGGGTGAAAACAGGACGAAATAGTGAATGCTGGCTTGCTGTCGGAATGTAATAAACGTATCGAGTGACTTAAATCTTAGGGGGGAGTTGGCCCCAAAGCAGTGATTACTGCGAGGAACGGGCGGTGTCAGCACATTGTATCTGGGTGTAACCATCACATCACGGCGAATAATAAACTTGTCGTGAGTTCTACTATAACGGCTTTAGCGATTTTGTCTATGCCTTGGCTATTTATAGTAGAACTAGTACTCCTTCAACATCATGTTGAAGGAGTACTAGGTTGCAGCTTTACAATGCTTGAATGGTTTGAATTTGTTCGCTGAGTTTTGCTAAGGCAGCTTGTTGAGCGGCGAGTTTTTCCTGCTCTTTCGCGACCACATCCGCCGGCGCCTTGTCCAGGAATCCGGCGTTGCCGAGTTTACCTTGCAGACGTTGGATTTCCTTGTCCAATTTTTGGATTTCTTTTTCCAAGCGGGTAATCTCAGCGGCCTTGTCGATCAAGCCTGACATGGGTACTAGCACTTCCATGGCGCCAACTAACTGGGTAGCTGACATAGGTGCTTCGTCTTCGCCTGTTAGCCATTGAATGTTATCGAGTTTAGCGAGCTTGCTGAGTGATTGACGGTTGCTAGTCAGGCGTCGTAAATCTTCATCGCTGCCATTTTTTAATAATAGCGATAGGGCTTTTGACGGAGGTACATTCATTTCGCCGCGAATGTTGCGAATAGCGAGAATGACCTGCTTCAGCCATTCGACATCGGCTATGGCGGCGTCATCAATTTTTTCATTTTCGGCTAGCGGATAGGCTTGCAACATAATGGTGTCGTCGCCAGCGTTGAAATTGACACCTGCGATGGGGGCGACCTGCTGCCAAATTTCCTCGGTGATAAAGGGCATAAAGGGATGGGCCATACGGAGAGTGGCTTCAAGTACCCGAATCAGCGTGCGGCGAGTGCCACGTTTTATTTCGTCGCTTGCATTGTCATCCCACAGTACCGGCTTAGATAATTCTAGGTACCAGTCACAGTAGTCGTTCCAAATAAACTCGTAAATTGCCTGAGACGCGTGATCGAGTCGATAGGCTGACATGGCGTCCGCGACCGTTTGCTCGGTTTGTTGGAGGCGGGAAATTATCCAGCGATCGGCAAGGCTAAGCTCAACAGCTTCGCTGTTTGCACCGCAATCCTGACCCTCGGTATTCATCAGTACGTAGCGGGCTGCGTTCCAAATCTTGTTGCAGAAATTGCGATAGCCTTCCAGTCTGCGCATATCCCAGTTTATGTCGCGCCCCGTTGAGGCCAGCGAAAATAAGGTGAAGCGCAGGGCGTCAGTGCCGTGGGCGCCGATGCCTTCCGGGAATGTGTTGCGGGTAGCCTTGGCGATTTTCTCAGCCAGCTGTGGCTGCATCATATTGCCGCAGCGCTTTTCTAATAGCGCGTCTAATTCTATGCCATCAATCATATCCAGCGGGTCTAAAACATTGCCCTTGGATTTAGACATTTTTTGGCCCTGTTCATCTCTAATTAGGCCAGTCACGTAAACGGTTTTGAAAGGCACCTGGGCCGCGCCGTTTTCGTCTTTATTAAAGTGCATGGTCATCATGATCATTCTGGCAACCCAGAAGAAAATGATGTCGAAGCCGGTTACTAACACGTCTGTCGGATGGAAGTTTTTGAGTCGCTCGGTCTGCTCAGGCCAGCCCAATGTTCCGAAGGTCCAAAGTGCAGAGCTAAACCACGTGTCGAGCACATCGTCGTCTTGGTTTAGTGCCAGGTCGGGAGATAATTGATATTTGCTGCGGGCTTCAGCCTCGTCGCGGGCGACATAGATATTTCCCTCCGCATCATACCAAGCGGGAATGCGGTGACCCCACCAAAGTTGCCGAGAGATACACCAGTCTTGAATGTCGCGCATCCAGCTGAAATACATATTTTCGTATTGCTTGGGGACGAATTCGATTCGACCGTCTTCCACGGCTTCAATTGCGGGTTTGGCCAGCGCCGCTGTGGCAACAAACCACTGATCGGTCAGCATCGGTTCAATCACTAATCCAGAGCGGTCTCCGCGCGGGACTTTTAAGGCGTGATCATCAATTTTTTCGAGTAGGCCGGCAGACTCAAAGTCCACAACAATCGCTTTCCGTGCCGCGTAGCGGTCTAACTTTGCGTAGTTTGCGGGCAAGGTTTTATCAATGTCGGTATTTTCGGAGCTGTCGCTATTAAAGATTTCCGCTTCGTCGCGGATGGCGGCGTCTTTGTCGAGGATATTAATCATCGGCAATTTGTGGCGCTGACCTACCGCGTAGTCATTAAAGTCGTGGGCGGGGGTGATTTTTACACAGCCGGTGCCGAACTCACGATCAACGTAATCGTCGGCGACAATCGGAATAAGGCGATTTACCAGCGGTAGCGCGACAAATTTACCGATCAGCGCAGCGTAGCGCTCGTCTTTTGGATTAACCGCTACTGCCGTATCGCCAAGCATAGTCTCTGGGCGTGTGGTCGCGACGATTAAATAGTCTTTGCCATCTGCGGTGGTCTCGCCATTTGCTAAGGGATAGCGCAGATGCCACATAAACCCTTTTTCGTCGGTGTTTTCGACTTCAAGGTCTGATATCGCGGTGTGTAGCTTGGGGTCCCAATTTACTAATCGCTTACCGCGGTAAATGAGTTTGTCGTCGTAAAGGCGAACAAAGACTTCTTGTACGGCTTTGTAGAATCCGTCATCCATGGTGAAGCGTTCATGGTTCCAATCTACTGATGCACCTAGACGGCGGAGCTGGCGAGTAATGGTACCGCCGGATTCTTCTTTCCATTCCCATACTTTTTCTAGAAACGCGTCGCGGCCGAGGTCGTGACGTGTCTGGCCAGTTTCAGCCGCAATTTTGCGTTCGACCAGCATTTGCGTGGCGATACCGGCATGGTCGGTGCCGACCTGCCAGAGGGTATTGTGCCCCTTCATGCGGTGGTAGCGGGTGAGGGCATCCATGATGGAGTCTTGGAAGGCGTGTCCCATGTGTAAGCTGCCGGTGACATTCGGCGGTGGGATCATAATGCTGTAAGAGTCGCCCTTGCCCTGGGGAGAAAAATAGCCTTTTTCTTCCCAATTCTGGTACCACTTGGTTTCTATGTCTGCGGGCTGAAATGTCTTGTCCATTGGGTCTCTGTGGGGTTTTGGCCTGCTTTACAGGTTATGTTAGTGGCGTTGCAGGGGCTGATCGACCTTGCGGTTCAGCCGTATGTTGCGACGATTTAAAAGTGGACAAGTATACTGATTTTTCGACGGGCTGGCTAAAAAGAAGGCGTGTTTGGAGTGAACTTCTCGTCTTATTTGTCGTGACGTAATTGGGAGTACCAGCGTTCTAAAATGCTCTCGTCTAAATTGAGCAAACGCTTGCGAAGTTGTGCTTCTATTTCCGGCATCATCGAGTCGATTACTTCCTGCATGAAAATTTCCCGCTCGTAATTCCCGTCGTCGCTATAATTGGATTCGTAGCTGAGTTCGTAACTCGGCTTTACTGTTGTGGCCACAAATTCATTTATACCGACATTGTCGGCAATATATTCGCTTAGCTCGCTGTATTCAGTGCTTGCAGCACTTTCGCCGTCTGTTTCTGAATCGTCGACCGAGGGGCTCGGCTCATTAATAATATCGTCAAGTAGGGGAATGGCTGATAAGTCGACAGCCCGTTGTTTGCGTAAAACGGCTTTTAGCTCTTCGAGTTCACCCAGCAATGGGCCTTTGTCATTAGCCATTGGGATCTAACCTTTGATGGTGTGAGTTTTAAGCGGGTAGCCGCGGTTTTTATAGAAGCTGTAACGCTCACGCGACGCGCCTAGTTTGTCCTCTTGTTGACTGACGATTTCCGCTAGACGTTTAAACCGGCTGAAAAAGCTTGGTACTTTCAGGGCAAGGTTAACCAGTACATCGCAGTGTTCGCCAGCGTGTTCGCCGCAGCCGACTAATACGGAGTTTTGGTCAGCGGGGTGGCAGCTATGAGGGATAAAGCTTTCTTCGCGATACTGCCAGAGCATCCTGTCTAGGATTTCTGTCGTCCTCACATCATCGCAGTGCAAATACACCTGATGACCGGCTCGCCATGCTTTTTCGGTAAGGCGGCATGCGTAAAGCATAGCCGCCTCTGCGTCGTGCAAGCTAAGAATATGAAAATCAATTCGCGTCATTGCGTGTATCTGCTAGCCACTACTTGCCGACTTTGCTGGCTAGGTATTGGCACAGTAGACCGACGGGGCGGCCAGTGGCTCCTTTGTTCGCACCGCCGTGCCAAGCCGCACCGGCGATATCGAGATGCGCCCAGCGATAGTCTTTGGTGAAGCGAGACAGGAAACAGGCCGCAGTAACACTGCCTGCTTCCGGCCCGCCGATATTGGCAATGTCAGCGAAATTACTATCTAGTTGAGATTGGTAGTCGTCCCACAGGGGCATATGCCATGCGCGATCTTGAGCTAGGCGGCCCTGTTCGAGTAATTCTGCGGCGAAATCGTCGTCATTGCTGAATAATCCGGCGGCATGTTTGCCCAGGGCGACCACGCAGGCACCAGTAAGTGTTGCGATATCGATTACCGAGGCTGGCTTGAATTTAGCAGCATAAGTAAGTGCATCGCAAAGTACGAGGCGGCCCTCGGCATCGGTATTGAGAACTTCAATGGTTTGCCCGGACATGCTTGTCACCACATCGCCTGGTTTCGTCGCGTTGCCATTCGGCATGTTCTCAGCTGCCGCGACAATGCCGATCACGTTTAGCTTTAAGTCCATCTCAGCGACAGCGCCCATGGTGCCGACAACGCTGGCTGCACCACACATATCGTATTTCATTTCATCCATTTTCGCGCCGGGTTTTAAGCTTATGCCGCCGGTGTCGAAGGTGATGCCTTTGCCAACTAAAACATGGGGCTTGTCAGATTTTTTACCCCCCTTATATTCAATAACAATAAGTCGTGCAGGTTGATCACTGCCGGCTGAGACCGAGAGCAGTGAATGCATACCCAGCTGCGCCATTTTCTTTTCGTCGAGCACACTTACCGAGACGGATTCGAATTTGCGGCCCAATGCGCGGGCTTCGTTGGCAAGGTAATTTGGTGTACAGATGTTGCCGGGCAGATCGCCGAGGTCTCGCGCGACGTTGACACCTTTACCAATGCTGAGGCCGGCGTGAACCGCGCGCCGATTGGCATCGGTATTGGCAGCTTGTAGGGTTGCGCGCTTGATTGTGAGCGGTGGTTTGGGTTTGCTGACCGTTGCGGTGTAGCGATATCCGGCGGTTGTCGAAAGAAGCGCGATACGCTGATATTGCCATGACTCAGTGCGATGGCTAACGCCGACGCCGTCGAGCATAATGCTAAAGTCTTTACAGCTCGCACTATTTGCACTGCTAATTGCCGCTGTGATGATTTTATCGAATTCACTGTCTTTTAAATCGCCGCCGTCACCTTTGCCAATAAGCAGCAAGCGCTGTGCTTTTAGCCCGCTGATCGCCGGTAAATACAGTGTCTCGGCAATTTTTGCACTAAAGTCACCGCGCTTAATGATATTGCTAATAGCGCCGCCGCTGGCGGAATCTGCGGCCTTGGCGATGTCGGTGCTAAGTGCCCGATCAATGATAAGAATCAGGCAGTCGGTGTTTACTGTGGTGACATCTTTGCAGGGCTTTAGACTAATTTGCATTTATATACTCGCAGGCAATGAACAGATTGGTGATAATGCACGCCGTCATATTGCTTAATAGTGCGTTCGCGGCATGTCGCGTAGCAATGAAGGCGTGATATCGATGTATTCTCGTCTTAGTGTAAAGGGTATCATCGTGACGGGAAACAGTTACGGGTGTCTTGGTGAGCTGCTAGGCGGGGTATTTTATCTTTTGGCGGCGAAGAGAAAACGTTTTAACTGCTCTGTAATCTTTGCTTACTTCCTAGAGTAGATTCTTAAATTACTTGGTTTTACGTATATTCGTGTTTGCCAAGGCAAAAAATAAGGTGCTTGGTCGGCGATTGAGTACTAGTACGAGCGGTGGAGAGATAGTTGTTTGATTTTATTTAGGTACCTCGCTAGCGAAATGCTCAAGACGGTGTTTGCCGTTACTCTCACGTTGCTTGTTATTATAATGAGTGGGCGATTCGTAAAATACCTCGGTCAAGCTGCGTCGGGTGATTTTGCGCCTGATGTTTTGTTTTTGGTGATGATGTACCGCCTGCCAAATTTTCTGGAAGTTGTGCTGCCACTCGGCCTCTTTATCGGCATTCTTCTCTCTTATGGGCGTCTTTACGTCGACAGTGAAATGACCGTGATGAGTGCCTGTGGCATGAGTCGACGACGCCTTTTGGCATATACCCTCATTCCCGGCTTCTTCACTGCGGCCATTGTTGGCTACGTTAGTCTAATCGTCACTCCCTCTGGTATACAGGCTTACGTCGACTTGCTTGCGGAAAGTCGTTCGGAAATTGGCGTGAAGGCTGCCGTAGAAGGGCGTTTTCGAGTCGATAAAGCCAATGGGCGGGTAACGTATATTGAACGTGCCAATCGCGACGATCAAACGATGGAGGGGGTCTTTATAGCGCAGCCCGAGCCGATTGTAGATGGCGGTCGGCCCTTGGTGTCGCTGGTCACTGCTGCTCAGGGACGTTTTGAAATTGACAAGAAGTCCGGTCAACGCTACTTGGTATTAGATGATGGCGTGCGTTATGTAGGGCAGTCTGGATTTATGGACTACCAAGTAACAAGTTTTAGTCAGCTTGATCAATTGCTTCGCGATTCAGAAGTTAAAACCTATCGTCAGGAACTAGACGGCAAGGACACGGCAGAACTGTGGGGGTCTAGTAAATTGGAGGATATAGCGGCGATTCAGTGGCGCATCTCCCTTGCTCTCTTGGTGCCGATAGCAGCCATTATCGCCGTATCGCTGAGTAAAACTGATCATCGCCGCGGACGCTACGGCAAAATGTTCCCCGCCTTTATGATTTATATGGTGTATTTGGTTTGCCTTAATGCGATTCGCGATGCAATTGCCAAAGGAGAATGGCCGGTATTCCCTGGTATGTGGATAGTGCACATCGTGTTTTTGTTATTGGGTTTGATTTTATTGTACCGAGACAGCATGTGGCGCCACTGGTGGTTAAGCTGGAGGCGTCGACGTGGCTAAGCTTAATCGCTATATAGGTAGGACCGTCGCCGGCGCAATTATTTTGGTGCTGCTTGTGATCGTCGGACTTGATTTGTTGTCGTCGCTGATTGACGGCCTCAAAGAAGTGCGCGGCGATTATACGTTTTGGTCAGTGCTGCAGTATGTAGGCCTGACGTCGCCGGGTAGTTTTTATGACTATCTTCCCTTTGCGGCCTTGGTGGGGTGTTTAGCAGGCTTGGGATCACTGGCGAGCAGCAGTGAATTAATTGTGATGCGCGCCGCGGGCGTGTCGACGCGCCAGTTAGTCTTCGCGGTCATTAAGCCTACCTTAGCTATCACCATATTAGGTTTGTGCGTCGCGGAATTTGTTGCGCCAGTATCGCAGCAAATAGCAGAAAGTCAGCGCGCGGTAGCGCTGCAAAAAACTCAGAATATCCATTCCCAGCACGGTATGTGGCACCGCGAAGGCCAGCAATTCATGCATTTTAATGCAGTGCAGCCCAATGGGGTGCTGTTTGGCGTAAGTATTTTCAGCTTCGATGATAAGCGGCAGTTAGAGCGTAATATCTTCGCTGAGCGCGCCCACTATATTGACGGTGCGTGGACATTAGAGGCGGCAAAGATTGTTGATTTAACATCGAAGGGCGCCAAGTTTGAGTTTGTGCCCCAGTTGCCGTGGGAGAGTGGTTTGTCTCCAGAGCTTTTGAATATTCTTGTATTGGACCCAAAAGATTTATCGATAAGCGGGTTGTGGCGATATGCCAATTATTTGAAAAAGCAGGGGTTAAATGCGGGCGACTATGAGTTGGCATTTTGGAATAAGCTGCTTCAACCGCTCACCATTATGGGCATGGTTCTCGTTGCTATTTCCTTCATATTTGGCCCATTGCGAAATGTAACAATGGGTTTTAGGGTCTTTGTAGGCGTGATGGTGGGGATTGTTTTTAGAACCCTGCAAGATATTTTGGGGCCGTCCAGCATGGTCTATGGTTTTGACCCAATTTACGCGAGTATTTTGCCGATTGGCATTTGTTTTGTCGCGGGCACCCTTATGTTAATGAAAAAAGCCTGAGCAATTACTCAGGCTTTTTTCTTGTCTTTTGGTATTGAGCGCAATACTGTTTTTGAGGCTAGGTCATGCCATGAGCGGCCTTCCTTATCTAACCATATCCACCAGTAGCCTAGCCCAGCTGCCGCAAACGATACCCCCGCGACAAGTACCCTAGTAACGCACTGTGACCAACTCGGTTTGCCACCGCTGACACTTTCCAGTTTTATACGCCAAGCTTGCATACCAAGAGTTTGACCACTTTTGCGCCAGAACCAGCCGTAAAAAAGGATAATCAGCGCGACCAAATAAACTCGATAAATCCACCCCTGCATTGGGATGTTAAGTTCGTGTACAACACTGTCATTCGCAGGTTTGGCGGCGAACATTTCCGGGCTGAGGATGTAGGCTGGAATTAAGGTGGCGACAAATAGAACCGCAAATAGTAAAAAGCTGTCGTAGACGATGACGGCGAGTCGACGGAAAACGCCAGGCGGCCCTTGCTGGAGAATAGGCTTAGCATCTTCAATGGCATTGGTATTGGGGGGAGTAACGGGTTTTTTAACTTTTGGCGGCATTGGCGGTAGATCCACATCAGAAACCACCACATTGTAACAGGGCCTAACTCGATAGGTGTAGCTAGCTTAAAACGCCAACGCTAAACCGAGGGTGATTGAATCGCTGCTTAAGTGGACTTTGTAATCAGCGTCATAGCCGGTGAACTGTGAGACAGCAACCCGACCTTCTTCATCGGGTAAAAAGCGTTTTGCGCCAGCGCTGCGATTGTGAAACGATTTATACAGCGCCTTTATCCCCATTTTAATCAAGGCTTTACTGGCATCACTGCCGTGTTTCGCGTTATTTTGCTCCATCCACACGCGATTGAATCGCGCTTGGTTGGCGTTGTAGGCTTGGAATTTACCAGTGTTTTCATCGCGCTCGATACAAAACGTGATTGTTGGGCGATAGCTAAGCTTTTCGTGCCGTGGCAGGGTGATGTCATTGACCGATTCTTTGCCCCAATTATCACCAAGCGCTGTGCAGGGCAGTAGGCCGCAGCTCAGTAAGATCAAATAATGAAGCTTGCTTACATATTGTATAAGACAGGTGCATACATTTTTTATATTATTCATTGCTGTTAGTCTCCCATGTCGGAGCTGTAGCTGTTGGAAAAAAGTGTACGCGCCCCCATACTAAGGGTGAATAAGTAGATGTACTTCACCAACTTAGGTCTTTCATCGATGGGTGTTTCGCTGTGTGAAAGTCATGGCGCCGCGAAGCCATAATAAAAACGGAAGGGATTAGTATAGATGCGGGTTTTATTGATAGAAGATGATGCGAGCGTAGCGGAATATATCGTTAAAGGCTTGCGTGAAAGTGGGTATCAAGTTGAGCACGCGGCGGACGGCAAAACCGGTTTGGTGAAGGCAACCACGGAGCAGTACGACGCCCTTATCGTTGACCGTATGCTTCCCCATGTCGACGGATTAACCATTATTCAAACCCTGCGCGCGTCGAATGACAGCACGCCAGCGCTGATCTTGAGTGCATTAGGTGAGGTTGATGATCGCGTGAAAGGGCTTAAAGCCGGTGGTGACGATTATCTAGTAAAGCCATTTGCCTTCGCAGAGCTGTTGGCTCGTATCGAGGTCATCTTGCGTCGCCAGGAAGCGGGATCAGCTGTAACTCGGTTAAAGGTAGCCGATTTAGAGATGGATTTGCTGGCACATAAGGTTACCCGCGCCGGCCAGCCTTTTAATCTTCAGCCCCGTGAATACAAATTATTGGAATACCTCATGCGTCACGCCGGCCAGGTAGTGACCCGCACAATGCTGCTAGAAAACGTGTGGGACTATCACTTTGATCCGCAGACCAATGTCATTGATGTTCATATCAGCCGCCTGCGCCAAAAAATAGACAAAGGCTTTGATAAACCCTTATTGAACACAGTTCGTGGCGCTGGATATATGTTGGATGATTCTCAGTAAAATTTTTACCAGTTTTACCTTCCGCTTTTTGGTCAGCTATGTTGCGTGGCTCAGTGTCGCCGTATTTATGGTGCTGGCATTGATCTATGCATTTATTGCCTATGATTTTTTTGCCAAGGTTCACGAGTCTGTTGATACCGAACTTAAAGATTTAAGTACCGCATACGAGAGCGGTGGTGAATCTGCGGTCGACGCCTTTGTAAAGTCCCATAGTGGTCCCGATCGTCTTATTCGTTTTTTTTATTATGTGGGTGATGAAAATCTTAATAAGATTGCCGGCAACCTCGATCAGTGGCCGGACAGCGAGGAATACCGTAATGGCTGGCTGGGATTCAGTTTTGAATCTTTAACCAGTGATCCAGATTCTACCGGTACTGAGTTCATAGCGCGCTCTCGCCAGTTGGCGGGGGGGGAGCATGTATTGGTTGCACGTCATTATGCTGATGTGCTGAATAGTACCAAGCTAGTGGGCGGGGCATTAACCCGAAGTATGGTAGCCACTATTTTATTGGGGACTATTGGCGGTGCCATCGTTACCGCGTTAACGCTGCGACGTGTCGACAATATAAATATCACGCTGCGTCGAATTATGACGGGTGATTTGTCGGAGCGTATCGATACCAAAACCAGCAGCGGTGATTTTCTGCGCCTGTCCGAAAGCGTAAACCAAATGCTGGACCGGATTGAAGCGCTAATGACGGGAGTGCGACAGGTCTCGGATAATATTGCCCACGATTTGCGTACACCTCTGACTAGGCTTCGAAATAAGCTTAGTGAGCTTCACGAAAGTTGTGATGATCACGCCAGTCGAGACCAACTGGAAAGTTTGATAGAAGAGGCCGATGGTTTACTGGGTACGTTTAGCGCATTGCTTCGTATAGCGCAGGTGGAAACGGGACATAGGCGCTCAGGGTTTGCCGAGGTTGATTTGTGCACCTTGGTGACCGATGTTATTGAGCTTTACGAACCGTTGGCTGCTGAAAAGGAGCAAACTTTTCACACCGGTTTGGCCAAAGTGGGTAGCTTCAATGGCGACCGCAATTTGCTATTTCAGGCTGTCGCCAATCTGGTAGATAACGCGATTAAATATACCCCTGAGGGTGGTCGGGTCCAGGTTAATCTCGCCGTCGAGGGCAGTATTGTCAGAATAGAAGTGGCTGACAGTGGTATAGGTATCCCGGAAGAAGATCGGGAACGGGTTTTTCAGCGCTTTTTTAGAGTTGAGCACAGTCGCAGTCGTCACCCAGGCAATGGTCTTGGCTTGAGCTTGGTGCAGGCAGTGGTGCGTTTACACGACGGCTATATTGAATTGAAAGATAACAATCCTGGTTTGCGGATAGTGCTGCGGTTTCCGCGGTAAAGTCGGAATCGCCTAGGTGGATGTTTATTGCAGGCTAAGATGTTCGGTATTGGGCACCCGATAATTAGGCTCTGGTTTTTTGTCTAGGAGTGGGGTGCCGGGTCCGCATAAGCTCAAATGACTAAGGGACTTTTGCGGAGGATTTTCTTTGGGTGCCGGCGGTAATATGGTACTTCCCACCGGCGCTACGCTGATATGGTCGGTGTCAGGTGCGGGCACCGGTATCGAGTCGTTACTGCTCAGGTTTTCACCGGAGTCAGCGACACTAAGGTGATCAGTATCGGGTGCTGCGACGGCAGGCCTATAACGTTCGTCCTCACTGAGCACGGGTGTGCCGTTTGGACACAGGTTTAGCGTAGCAGGGGTTTTGTCAATTTGCGGGACGTCTGCTGCTTGCGCTGAGGCCACTGCTTTGGTGATTACGCCAATACTTTCGAAGGCATTTTGGTAGCGCTCAAGCTCAGCTTGATTTAGGTTTTTACGGACGCGGCTCGGCTTTCCACAGAGCAGCTTGTCGACTTGCTCGACAGGGCGTTTAAATAGCGTGGCGAGCTTACTAACGGCGATATTCCGATCCACACCGGGGGCGGTATCGCCAGTCATTAGCAGGTCGAATTGAGCTTCAGTCATAGTAGTGATTATGGCAGTTTATAAGATCAATTCAATATAGTTGATAATTATGCGGTTAATGGATATTACTGCTGCCTGTAATTCAGCGATGCTAGACTACACATAATAGATAAAACGCCTTGGAGAAATCTGCTGAGTAATATTGATTTAGAAACCGTGCCGACCAAATTTGCCCGGTCGCTGCTGAACCTTGCCGCGGAGAGAGGTTACGACCACAGCGGCCTCTTAACGGTTGCTGGAATTGGCTTTAACCCCCTGAATAGCCGGTCTGCAGGCTATCAAGCCAATATTTCTGCGATGCAATACACCAAGCTGTATCAGCAGGTGATGAGCCTATTGCAGGATGAGGCCTTTGGCTTAATGCTCGGCCAGAGTGTGACGCCGGGTGCGTTTCGGATGATGTGTTACTGCATTATTGGCTGTGAGAATTTGGAGAAGGCGATAAAGCGCGCCTGTGAGTTTTTTCGTACCTTCTATGATGCCGATGCCCAAATTTACTTAGATACGCGCAAATATAGCGCGATTGTCGGTTACGGCAGTATTAAAAAAGGCTTTGCTGGCGATAAAGTCGACATGGCCGACCTGTATGGCTTATCGATTTGGCACCGGTTTTTTTGCTGGCTAGTCGGTAGCAATATCGAACTAAAAGAAGTGCGATTTGCGGGCCAATCACCATCCGGTAAAACCCGCGTCGAAAAGTATCAGCAGCTGTTTTCCTGCCCAGTGTATTACGGCCAGCTTCGAGATGAGTTCGTATTTGATACCCGCTACCTGAGCTATCCGCTGGTTCATAATGAGCGCACATTAAAAGAATTTCTGCGCACTGCACCGTATCCCCTAATGGTGATGAGTGGTGCGCGGGATGACGGCAGTCTCGTGGCGAGAGTCAGAGCGATGATCGGCCACGATTTTTCGCAGGGATTTCCTAGTTTTGAGCGTATTACCGACGCCTTAAATATGTCGGCACCCACCTTGCGTCGTCGTCTTAAAAAAGAGGGTACGACCTTTCAGCAACTTAAGGATGAGTGTCGTCGAGACGCTGCAATGGCCTATCTCGGTAACTCTGAGTTATCGATTAACGCAGTGGCTGCCCTAATGGGGTTTACCGATCCCTCTGCATTTCATCGCTGTTTCAAAAAATGGACGGGCACCACACCGGGCGAGTATCGCCAACAAGAGCGGGAAAATAACCGTTAGGGAGTGGCGCTAGCTATATCCATTCAGCGCACTCTTTATTTGTCGCCGTTGTCCTTACTTTGCCATAAGTCATTGTTTTAAATTCCTTTTCAAAAATTCTGTCAGTGTGTTGACCGGAAATGTCATTGTCTTAAAACCTACGGACGGCCATTGTGCGTTCCGTGGTAGATAGCTTAAGCGATAACATTCATCTCAGTTTGACAGGATATTCCATGACAGAAGCATTTATATACGATGCGATTCGTACACCGCGTGGCAAAGGTAAGCGCGGAGGTTCGCTCTATGAGGTTAAGCCTATCGATTTGGTGACCAATCTCTTAGAGGCGTTAAAAGAGCGCCATGATCTGGATACCTCTAAAGTCGAAGATCTGATTTTAGCCTGCGGCGAGCCAGTAAAAGAACAGGGGCAGAACATCGCCAAGGCGGCTTTGGTGTATTCGAGCTGGGATGATGTAACCACGGGTGCGCAGCTGCATCGATTTTGCGCCGGCGGTTTAGACGTGGTGAACATGGCGGCGGCAAAAGTCGCTGCGGGTTACGAAGATTTGGTTGCTGCGGGCGGCGTGGAGTCCATGTCTCGTCTGGGAATCGGTGCCAGTGGCGGCGCAACAGGCGACCCCTGGGTGGCGATGAAGAGCTATTTTATTTCCCAAGGTCTTGGCGCCGATATGATCGCGACCATGGACGGATTCAGCCGTGAAGATGTTGACCGCTATGCGGTGATGTCACAACAGCGTGCAGCATTGGCTAGAGAAAAGGGCTATTTTACATCGATAGTACCAGTCAAGGATTTTAACGGTGTGACGATTCTTGACCACGATGAGTTTATTCGTGGCGACACCAACTTAGCTGGCTTAGCAAAGCTAAAGCCTGCCTTCCAGATGTTTGACGATTTTGGTCACGGCGGTGTGGCACGCCTGAAGTATCCTGAGTTGGAAAATATCCACTGTGTGCATACCCCGGGAAATTCCTCTGGCATCGTCGATGGTGCTGGGTTGGTATTAGTGGGCAACGAGCGGGCTGGCAAGGAGCAAAACCTGACGCCAAGAGCACGTATTTTGAGCTGCGCATTAGTCGGCACTGAACCCACTATCATGCTAACGGGGCCTGCACCGGCCACTGAAAAGGCATTAAAAAAGGCCGGATTAACAGTCGACGATATAGATTTGTTTGAACTGAATGAAGCCTTTGCCTCGGTTGTGCTGCGCTATCAGAAAGTGCTGAATATTCCAGACGAAAAAATCAACGTTAACGGCGGCGCGATCGCGATGGGGCATCCGATTGGCGCGACCGGTGCGATGATTCTTGGCACCTTATTGGACGAGCTTGAACGTCGGAATTTAAAGCGCGGTGTGGTCACGCTATGTGCGGGCGGCGGCATTGGTATTGCAACGGTTATTGAGCGAGTTTAAGCACTTCGTAACCGTACAGTAACGACATGGAATCACTGAGCTAGTCATTCGGCTTAGGTGAATAAGCTAAAGAAATAATGGTAGCCGGGCTTGAACTGATCTCGGCTACCGGCAGAGCAGAGAGAAAATATCATGGCATATATTCGCTTGGAAAAAGATAGCGACGGCATTGTAGAGTTGATTTTTGATCAGCCCGGTAAAGCAGTAAATACCATGGGGCGAGAATACGACGAGGCGATGCGCGCGACGATCGTTGAATTGCAGGCCATGGTAGCTCAGGGTGGCGTAAGCGGTGTGTACGTGCGCAGTGGTAAGCTTGGGCAGTTTTTTGCTGGTGGCGATATCAATGAAATGCTGGATATGGATTTAAATCCCAGCGCAGAAGAAAAAACAAAAATGTACGAGGGGGTGATAGCGACAAAAGCACCTCTGCGTCAGCTCGAAACCCTAGGCGTACCCGTGGCGGTGGGCTTGAATGGTCCGGCACTCGGTGGCGGTTTTGAAATAGCCTTGGCCTGTCATTACCGTGTGGCGATACAGGGTGTTCAAGTGGGCTTGCCTGAGGCGATGATCGGTCTCATGCCCGGCGCTGGTGGCGTGGTCCGCATGACCTACTTGCTCGGTATGCAAGAGGCGATTGGCCTTATTAGCCAAGGACGTCGCTTAAAGGCTGATCAGGCATTAGAGAAAGGTTTGCTGCATGAATTAGCGGCGGATGAGGCAGATATGCACGCCAAGGCAAAGGCGTGGATTAAAACACATGCCGACGCCAAGCAGCCCTGGGATCAAGACGGGTTCATTATTCCCGGCGGCGGGCCAGATGAGCCGGCGAATCAGGGCTTAACTTTTTTTGGCCCAGCAAATGTAATGGTACAAACGAAGAATTTGATGCCTGCGCAGAATGCGATTTTTGCCTGTGTGGTAGATTGCGCAAAGGTAGATTTTGATACTGCCCAAAAGATTGAAGGGCGCTATTTTTTGAGTTTGTTACTAGATCAAACCGCCAGAAATATGATGACGGCATTTTTTGTGCAGATGGAAGCCTTGAATAAAGGCGCGAGTCGGCCTGATGTCAGCGAGCGCTTTAAATGTAAAAAGTTAGGGATCCTAGGCGCGGGGCAAATGGGTGCGGGTATTGCGACCGTTGCCGCCCAGAAGGGTATTCAGGTTGTGCTAAAAGACATCAGCCAAGAAAATGCAGATCGCGGCCGCGGCTACGCAGAGGCCTTTTTTAACAAGGGTCTGGCCAAGGGTAAGCTGACTGAAGACGCGATGAGCAAGTGCATGGCCTTGATTCACGCGACAGCGGATTACAACGATCTTGCTGACTGCGACATGGTGATCGAAGCGGTTTTTGAAGATCGCGGTATTAAAGCAGCCGTCACTGCCGAATGCGAAGCTGTGTTGGCGAGCGACAGTGTGTTTGCTTCAAATACCTCAGCGTTACCGATCTCTGAATTGGCTCAGGCCAGTGTGCGGGCGCAAAACTTTATCGGTATGCATTTCTTTTCACCCGCAGAAAAAATGCCCTTGGTGGAAATTATTCGCGGTGTGCAAACCTCTGATGAAACGCTTGCGAAGGCCTTTGACCTTGCGCAGCAGCTAGGTAAAACGCCGATTGTGGTTAATGATGCTCCGGGCTTCTTTACCACCCGTGTCATCAGCAAGACCGTCACCCAAGGCGCCATTATGCTTGAGGAGGGGGTGAATCCGGTTTTGATTGAATCCGCTGCTCGCGACAACGGTTCTCCGGTTGGTCCGCTAGCGGCCATCGATGAAATTAGTCAAGAAACCGCTTATAAAAATGGACAGCAGGCTAAAGCCGACACCGTCGCGCAGGGCCGTGAATGGCATGACAATGCGGCATCGCGGGTCTTAGATCGCATGGTCGTTGAATTCGGTCGCAAGGGTAAAATCCACGGCGGTGGCTATTACGAATACCCCGCAGGCGGCAAAAAACACATTTGGTCCGGTTTGAAAGATGCCTTCGCTAAGAATGGCTATACCGATATTCCCTATCAAGATATTAAAGATCGCCTCACGTTTAGTCAGTGCTTAGAGGCGGTGAAATGCATGGAAGAAGGCGTAATTGACGTCGTCGGTGACGGTAATATCGGCTCGATTATGGGTATTGGCTTCCCCGCGCAAACCGGCGGAGTCTTTCAAGCCATAAATGCGTATGGATTAAACGCTTTTGTAGTTAGGGCCAGAGAGCTAGAGGCTCGTTACGGCTCTGATTTTGCTGTGCCGTCTCTGTTACTGAGTCGCGCTGAGAGTGGCGAATTATTTCGTTAAGTGATTATTTAGTAAGGAGACTAAGGCCAGCGCAATGCTGGTCTTTTTTTGAGATTAATCATCTAAGCTGTTACTTGGGTTAGGTTTTCTAAGGAAACAGTACTTGTAAAATTGTTTTTGCTTAGTTACTTTGTTAGCTCTTACAAAGGTTCTATAGCGGAGTGGAAGTGCAATATTTCCCGTGTTTTCAGCCAATAATTGACATTAGTAAAATGTCGATCGTTGGATACGAAGCGCTAGCTAGAACGCGATCGTCAGATGGGCAAATCGTTTCTATTGGGGCTTTATTTAGCGATCCCGGTTTCAACCGCGCAGACCTACTTGGTATTGATCGCAGTGTTCGTGAGCAAGCCATAGCCTACCTTTCCGAAAGTCCGCACAATGTGTTTCTGTCATTAAATCTATCGCCGGAGTGGATGGATCACGTGGCCGATGATATGCCAGTTCCGACCCTTGAAATGGCAAAGAAGTTGGGTGTAGACCCCAGTCGAATTCTTATTGAATTCGTTGAAGGGGCGGGTGATAACAAGAATATGCAACGCTTATTAGCGCGTTATCGCGCCGCTGGAATGCATGTTGCTATCGACGATTTTGGCGCGGGGTTCTCACATCTAGATCGAATTATTTCGCTTGAACCGGATATCATAAAATTAGATATGAGCCTGTTTAAGCGCGCTATGTCTGGTGGCGTGTCTCAAGAAGTGGTGCAGAGTATTGCCTATTTAGCGCGGCGCACGGGTAGCAAACTTTTGTGTGAAGGCGTCGAAACTGAGCAAGAGTTTTATTTTGCACTGGAGTGCGGCGCGCGCTACGTCCAGGGCTATTTTTTTTGGCCAGCTCTGCCAGAGTTTATAGATTCAAACGCCCCCAAAGAGATCATTCGCGGCCTACTTAAAGGCTATGTTGAACGCAATTTAAACCGCGAAAAGCAGTTGATGTTGTATATGGAAGAAATGGAACTCTATTTTCTTTCGATCCAGTCTGCCATGAAAGGTCATACCGTAGAATTTAATAACTTAACGGCGCCACCAGATGGCATTTTACGAGTGTTTGTCTGCAATTGTAGCGGTGAGCAAATCTCACCAAATTATGAAGTTGTAAACGGTGAGGGTAAGCGAAAATGGATCGTCGACAACGATAATTTAGGGTCAAATTGGTCGATGCGTCCTTATTTTTATCAGGCCTTGGCAGCAAAGCAATTGCGGCAGAGGAACCAGGTCGCTTCGCAACCCTATCGGGATGTTCGTAGCGGACGGCTGTGCCAGACCATTGGCAAGATGTTATCTGGCGATAGAATGTTGTTTGCTGACATTATCTGTTTTGGCGAGGATGACAAAGACAATTATGGCAATAGTTTTTACTTACGGTAGTCTAATGTGTGACGACATAATGGCTGCGGTAACGGGGCAGGCATTAGCTTCAGAATCGGCATCATTGAATGATTTTGCACGCTACGCTGTTCGCAATGAGGCTTATCCTGCCATCGTCCCTGAGGCGTCCGCTAAGGTGCAGGGCCGTGTTTATTACGATGTGAATGAGTTGGTTTTAGCACGCTTGGATTTATTTGAGGGCGACTGGTATTCGAGAGTTGCGCTTAAGGTAGAAGTGCAGGGAACGCTAGTCGAGGCGCAGACCTATGTGTTTCGAGATGAATGTCGGCAGCAACTGGCTGATTGGCTCTGGGATTTTGAGTTCTTTTTGCAGCATGGAAAGCACATATTTACTGCCGAGTATTTAGGGTATCAACGTCTAGGCTGACGATTTTTCAGCGCAGGGAACCGAAGTTAATAAATGCTTCAGTAATAATATCCCTCGGTGATGCGCCAAGCATAAAACACCGTTTTCTGATTTTCTGTACAAAATCTTCGCCACCGCAAATATACACTCTCTGCCCGCGCAAACTCGGAAATTGATTGCCGATTATCGTCTCGGTGTTGTCAGTGAGATCAGTTTGATACGAAAAAATCGCGGCGCTATTTCCCAGTGCGTCCAGCTGTTGCTGAGCGTAATTCTCCGTTGTGTGATCAAGGGCGAGAAAGTGGATGTTCGCGTGATGTCCATAGTCTATTGCATCGCGCGCAATTCCTATCAGAGGGGCAATACCGGTCCCCGCGCCAATCAATAATAGCGGCTGATTTGCGAATTCCTGATCGTACACAAAGTGCCCGAAGGGACCTTGGAAGTGAATGACATCCTGTAATTCGGTTGAATTGAATAGTTGCTGGCTAACGAGACCATTTGGCTGCGCGCGGATATGAAGTTCTATAAATGGGTCCAGGCGGGCAACACTGGCAATGGAGTAGCAACGGGCAATATTGTTAATCCAGAGCGTAATATATTGACCGGCGCGCCAGCGCAAGCGGCAACTTAGACGAAGGCGTAAGGTTCTTTCATCAAACCGTGTTTTATCTATGATAGTGGCTGATATTTTTTGCTCGGAAATATCGATGGCGTTAACTTCTATATCCTGCTCAGGAATGCACTGACAGGCTAGAAAGTGGCCTTGCCGGATCTGCTGCTCAGTTAAACCCGGCTGGCAGTCGTCGGGGATTTGATCGGGAGCCGCTTGAAGTGTGCAAGCCTGGCAGGCACCGGCACGACAGCCATAGGGTATTGAGATCTGATTGCGCAGTAGCGTATCTAATACCGACTCGTCGCATGCGCTCAAATAGTCGTGTTCTTTAAATCGAATAGTTGGCATGTAGTGTGTTGCCGAGTGTCGAGAAGCGATATTGCCACCTAGCTTATATACGAGCTAGTAGCACTAAGACTTCATAGTGAGCGGTATTGGGGAACATATCAAATAATTGAACGGTTTGAATGCGGTAGCTTGGCAGTTGAATCAGGTCTTTAGCCAGCGTTTGGGGGTTGCAACTTGAGTATAAAATATACGGAGGATTAATAGCGCACAGGTCTTCGCACAAGGCTGAGCCCAAACCCCGTCGCGGCGGGTTGACAATGATAATGTCGGGTGCCGCTATCGTATCTGCATTGCTGGCTTTTTTATCTGTGAACGCGGCTGAGTCTAGAGCGCGAAAGTTGACCTTTGATTCAAGGCCTAGTTCTTTCGCGCTGCGCATTGCACAGGCGATCGCCTCAGCTTCAATTTCAATTCCGCTAAGTGTTCGTTCGGGTGTGAGGCAGTGCAAACCAAAGCCACCAGAGCCGCAGTATAAATCCCAGATATGGTGTATTGGCAAAGTAGAAAGCCATCGTGCGGCGGTCGCATATAATTTTTCCGCGACATTTGGGTTGGTTTGGAAAAAGCCCTTTGGCCGCTGATATAGGGGTATTCCATTTAGGGTTTGGCGCAGCCATGGCGTGCCCTGTAAAAGCCGCTCGACCGGTCCTTCCAGGATAGCTGCGTGAACTGCTTGAATATTGGCTGAGACGGTTTCAATTTGTGGGTATGCGCTGAGCAAATCCGGAAGTGCAGCGGTAATAAGCGGTATGCTGTCTTCACTTCGCAAGACCAAACGCAGCATAAATACTCCAACTTCATTCTGGTTTAGAAGAAGGTATTTTAATTCACCGCTGCGCCGTTTTATGTCATAGGGTGCAATGTTCAGTGTTGTCAGCCAATCTTCTAGCGCTTGTAATACGGATTGCATTTGCTCAGGATAGAGTGGGCAATCACAAATGCTGACTGGTTTCCCTTTTGGTGACAGGATGCCGAGTTTGACTTGTTTGGCCCTGCCGAGGACCACCATTTTTGCCTTATAGCGAAAACCAAGCTGTGGCGAACTCACAGTCGCTAATAAAGGCGGCGGAGCGAGGGGCGTGAGTAGTGCTAAAAGCTCAGCCTCTTTTTTGGCAAGTTGCTGCGTATAGCTGGTGTCTAGCCACTGGCATGAGCGACATTGATAAGAGTTGTAATGTTGGCAATCCACTTGCTGGTTCGCTTTAATTAGTAAACCGACGTTATAAGCCGGTGTCAGTGTTGCTGCAAGAACATTTACTCATTTTGTTATTTGATGCTTTATGAATCATGGTGACAGGCTAGGCAGCCGAGTGAGGGTGGGGTGTGGATAATCGTGATAATGATGATGTAATAGTTCAATCGTGGCATAAGAATGTTGATGCGTGGACTAAGGCAATACGCAGCGCCGAAATTCATAGCCGTGTCACAGTTACCGATGCCGCCATTGTTAATGCGGTGGTAGCCGAAGCCCCCGAACTTGTTTTAGATCTTGGTTGCGGCGAAGGTTGGTTGGTGCGAGCTTTAAGCGATTTGGGCATCAATGCGATGGGCATTGACGCGGTACCGGGTTTAATAGCGCGGGCAAGTGCGCTAGGCGGTAGTTTTACGCAGATGTCCTATCGGGAGTTTGCCGAAGGTCAATGGGGGCGAAAAGTCGATTGCGTGGTCTGCAACTTTTCCTTACTCGGCAATGAAATTGTGGCTGATGTTCTCCATGCCATAGTGGATACGCTTACCGCACAGGGCTGCTGCATAATACAAACATTACACCCGAACTACAGCGGCGAGCCCTATTGTGACGGCTGGCGAGAGGGCAGCTGGGCAGGTTTTAGTGACGAATTCACCGATCCTGCGCCCTGGTATTTCCGAACGCTGTCATCATGGCTTAGCCTTTTTTCGAGAGCTGGTTTACATCTTCGAGAGATGCTGGAACCGCTTAACAACACGACGGGACAGCCAGCGTCGATAATTTTTGTCGTATCGTCAAAGTGTAAACGTTGAAAGCGCAAAGGCTTAATTACGCAAGTTACTACTGAATACGCCTTTAGCTTAAGGCTGGAATCCCCTACACTTTGATTTTTGCTTTGTAGTCTAAGCATAACTCCATTGCGGGAAGTATGATCAATGAACGACACCCATAGCAAAGTAGTGGCTTATATTTTGTGGATTTTTGGTTTTATGGGCGCCCACCGTTTTTACTATGGTCGCCCGATAAGCGGAACAATCTATTTTTTTACTCTTGGACTATTTTTGATCGGTTGGTTTGTTGATTTATTCTTAATTCCCAGCATGGATAGAGCTGCCGATGCGAATTATGCGTCTGGCACAACGAGTTATAATTTAGCGTGGATACTGCTTACTTTTTTGGGTGTGTTCGGTTTGCATCGATTCTATCTGGGGAAGTGGCTGACCGGCATCCTGTATTTGTTGACGGGCGGTCTGTTTCTATTGGGTGTGATTTACGACTATTGGACCTTGAATCAACAGATAAACGACAAGAACTCGGCGCTATTCAGTTTGCGTTGAGGGACTCACCTAGCAGCCCGAGCTTAGCCTAATTAGTTATTTGCTTGTGCTGTAGGGGGTCCATGTTTGTTGGTCTAAGGAAATAAAATATTCCCTATTAACCTTGATCACAGTGCTGCCTTCATTTTGAGATACTGGCGCGGTTTGGGGAAGATTTGAGCTGAGCAGCGCTGCGCTAAAATGAGCTTGATCGAAAACTTTTTGTTCAAGGATATTGGCCAATAATTGCGATAGTGCTTGGTGGCTGCTGGCTTCTCTAACATGAAAAACCGAGTCACTGCGCTGTAAGTTTGGACCTATTACCTTCACCGCAACGGGAATGTGAGTGATAGAAGGAGATGGCAATTCTCGCATCCCAGATATTTGCATCTTGTCGCCTCGCAATCCAGCGCCATGCTCAGGTATGAGTACAACGACAATATTCCGGTCGGATTTTTCTAGATTCTCTAGGAATGTGGCAAGTTCATCAAAAAGGGTATTGCCCCGCTGTTGGTAACTTGCCACGCCAAAAACCGCTGGCTTATTAAGTATGCGATTACCGTCGTGAAGGCTGGTGGTATTGTATAGTGCAGCGACGCGATCATTGTCTAAGGTCTGTCGATTCTTCCACCATGCGTTTAGCATTCCCCCGTCGTTGTAGATCAACGCACCTGAAAAATCTTTTTGGGTGGCGGCCACGCCGGTATTGGGGAAGGGGGCGGAGCTAATGCCACTATAACGCTGAGTTCTTTCTAAAAAGGAATCAAAAACGCCGTCGTGATTCAGGATCAGCTCTTTGCCGTAGCCGAGCTGTTCTAACTGATGAAAAAGCTGGCATTCTGGGTCCACCGGGCCATACAGCGTGCTGTGCTCTGCTTGGCCACAAGTGGCTCGGCTTAAGCGGATGATCGCTGGTCCGCTGTAGCTTGTGGCGGAGTTGAACTCGTCAAAGACGATATCGAATTTTTGGAATAGTGGGTGATCCTCGAGGCCAGCGAGCTTGATATCATCGACCCCGAGGGAGCAGACACTCAACAGTAGAATATCGAATGCTGCACCTTGAGTGTCAGCGCTAGGAAACTGGGTTTGGCGAGATTTCTCGGCGCTAAAAAACGAGTCGAGATAGCGATTCAGGGCCGCATTGCTGGTGTCGTTTGGCGACGTTACCGCGTTCTTTGTTGTATTGCTTGCTGTTTGTGTCGCAGCGGGTGGTGTGGTCAATGTGCTTATGCCAGTTGCCACAATGGCAATCAGGACAAGTGATGTAACCCTAATCGATTTCGCCATGTAGTAGTAAATACAAGCAACTGCGATTCCAGCTAAAATCAACTTTAGAGAGACAAAGCGACTCAGCAATTCAATAATGTAACTGAATTCAAAGCTAAGAAATTGATCAAACTGCGAAAAAAGACGCGATAGCGGCGGCATGAACGAGTCGTAGTGTAGAAGCACGGCTGCGATCGGGATGGCAACAATTTGTCGAAGGACTTTGCCGTAGTGATTGCGGATTGGTAGCAGTAAACAGGCGGCAAATGTAAAGTTTTCAAGTGCGTGGAAGTCGATAAGGCCTTGAGCGTACAACGCTATTTTGCATATAAAATAAAGATTCCACCAACCGAGGCCGGCAGGTAGCACCACGGTTTCTACTGCGGTGTTATGCTTCGATCTCATGCGTCCACCTTGGGTTCAATCGCGCGGTCAGAGTGCGTCGCTGATTGGTAGGGCTTGAGAAACCTGGGTTTAATTAGGTGTTTTCGGGCCTGTTGAACGACATGCTGGCTGATGTCTCGCAATGTAAAGCCAATAAAAAGGCCCGCACTGAGCGCAACTATAAGCGTAAGTAAAAAGCTTCTTATATCCATTTTTCTAGCCTAGCCTCATTTCTAATTGATCACATACGGTGTCGCAAGCGGCACAGCAATGAGGTCTTTGGTTTTATTGGTTTGAATTTTTTCGGGGTTGCTTGCCAATAGTTTTTGGCCGATATCCATCGGTATTCCATCGGTCGATAAGTCGATAAGTTCTAGCTCGGCTGCAATGTCGTCGGGGTCATGAATCACAGACTGTGAGCCAAACGCGTCCTGCACTGGCAGCACGAGTGAGTTGCGCAATGCGACACCCACATCGTTGAGTCGACAGGCATGCAAAAAAATGTAAATAAACCCGCGACAAACAGTAATTAAATCGCCATCCCGCTTTATGGAGCAAAGGTTAAGTGATTGCTCTAAGCTGATACCACGCAGTGGTTCAAAGCGCACCAGTATATGCTCGACACCTGAATAGCGTTGCGAGTCCATGGTTTTAGTGACAGAGCTGGCAAAGACAAAAGAGTCAGCATAACCGCGATAGTTAGACGTTTGTCTGCTTTCGAGTAAGCCATAGAGTGTGGGCGGAAGTTGGCGTACAACATTGATGTTTCGAATTGCATCGATGTGGCTTACTAGTCTTGTGCTGGTAATGATGTACGGGATAATTTGGGTGGCGCCTGCCTTAAGTAGAAATTGCTCGTCTGCGTAGCGAAGGCACTGTACGTTTTCCCTGATGAGAATTTTTATATTCTGTCGATACCTGGAGCGGAGCTGGTAAGTCATCGTCGCCAGCTCGACCACCTCAGTAGGCGATGAGCAGGCGAAAATTACCGTTGCACTATGTAGCTCATCGAATGAATTCATGATTAAGTTGTTTGAAGCAACAACAATACCGATGTCCAGTTCGGATGAAATTTCACTCGCTACGCTAGTGGTGGTGACTATCTCGCTGTGTGCGGAGCCTTTGTTAGCTGCTACACCACTATCGGCAATGTGTTCGCGGGGAATGTCGATAGCCTTTAAGGTGGCCGCTGAGCTAGTGGTAAGTAAATACTCTTGGTCGGCGATGACTTTGGCGTCGGAGTTCCAGTGGTGGATAAAGTATCGGTAGTGATTGGTGTCTAGTGCGTAAGCGCTACTAAGCCCTGAGAGTAAATTGTTGGCATGCAAGGCCGCCGTTTCAATGGTCTTTTCTGAACCGTGACATAGGAACAGCACCGTGTGTTGGTATTGTCTGGCCCAGGCTTGCCATTTCCCCAGTACCTTGTTTAGCTTTTTTTGCTGCTTGCTAGGAAAAGACGTTGCCTTGGCAACAATGATATACAAGCGCGGCTCGGTGGGTGCGAACTTCTTTAAGTCCCTTAGTAAACTGCCAACGGACCCTGAGGTTATCTCTTCCGGATCATGCCAAAAATGCACCCGTTTGCATTGCGCTTGAAGACATTGATCTAATAGCTGCGAGGCGTCGTTATTTAAGCCTCGGAATAACTCATCTGGTGTGCACAGGCCGATGAAGTCTGGGGAATCGTTGCGTTTGCAGATACTTGAGACAAGCGCGGACAGGTGTTTTTTCCCCGCACTTAAGCAGAGGTAAACTGATCCAACTGTCATTTCGCTGCCGTAACTTGGTATATCCGCAATGCCAAGTGAGCGCGATGTACTCTCAGTATCGGTGTCTAAAATTTGAGATTTCCTTTGCCAGCAGACGGGTTGTGAGACCCCATACACTTTGTGACATCAATTTTTCGAGCTAATATGCTGGAAATACTAAACTATTTCAGTGGTTTGGTGTAGCTACTTAAGTGCTTATTTGGAAGCAGGCATGTATCATCGTTAGTCTAAATTCGCATCTTTCACGTATGTTGGAAAACAGTGAGGAGCACTGTGTTGTCGAATAGTAGCCGCGATATTAATACCGCATATAGCGCCTTTGGTGATGATGCCTCTGGGTATCAGGAATTGAGTGAGAATGAGTACGTTCTTTCTATATTGATGAAGTGGCCTGCGCTCGCACATATGAATGGATTGGAGCGTAATCCCCCGCTGCGCAAGGATGATAAAATAGGGACATCTGAGGGGACCCCCTAGTGCCGCTTGTTATTATTTCAGGACAGCGCGGTGGCGCTGGTGCAACGACGGTTGTGTCGAATTTAGCGGCGAGTCTGCAAAATGCAGGCGAGCAGACCCTATCTATTGATTTGCATCCAGATAATCAGCTCTGCTTGCACTTTGGTGTGTCGCAAGAGTGTATCAGTGGTTGGGCACAGGCAATTGCTACCGGAGCGGATTGGAAGCAATGTGCTTTCCAGGCCAGTGATGGGCGACGTGTTTTGCCATTTGGCGAACTAGCACCCTATCAATTCAAGCGGTTTCGGGAAGTGTTGATGTCATCGATAAAGTCGATTGCGGATACATTTGCTTTGCGACAGGACGAGTGGGTGTTGATTGACATGCCGGTGGATCGCCAGCAAGCACTCAGCGATAATTTGATTAGTGAATGTTATCAAGCGATATATGCACTGGCCGATTTTAGTTTCTATGTTGCCCATCCAGATTTGGGTACGTATCGGCTGCTAAAGCAAGCTGCGTTGAATGGTGAAACCCTAGCTGACAAACAGCTCTATCTTCTCAATGAAGTTGATACCAATTCAGCATTGAGTTTGGATATTGAGTTGCTGCTAAAAGCAGAGTTCGCGGCGCAGGTTTTGCCGGCATCTATTCACCGTGACACCGCTGTGCCAGAGGCAGCGGCGTATATGACAGCTGTTAACACGTATATGCCTAGCAGCCAGGCGAGCAGTGACTACCATTCTCTAGCACTTTGGTGCTTGGGGCGTTTAGGCGAGGACGCTGAAAATGCCTAAGGTGGTTGACATCAGCGAGTTGCATTCCGGGGAACTCATACCGGTAATGAGGCGCTATTACGCTAGCCGAATGCTCGCATTTCGTGGACTTAAACCCTATCGACTGGCCGGCTTTATAGTGGTCCCGCTTTGGCTGAGCCTGTGTTTTGTGTTTCTAAAACCGACCATCGCCGGTGTGGAAAGCTGGAGATTGCCTCTGGTCTATTTTCCCCATATCAATTTTAGTCGGCCTCGGGTTAGTGATCTATTTCGATTCCTGATTCAACTCTGCTGGGTAATCGTTGTTCGGCAGTCGCCTCCGGCACGGACCCGAATAGGTGTCGATGGCGCGGAACAGCCTTCCGACGAGCCTTTAACATTGCTATGGCGTTTTATCTCTAAATGTAAGGCGCTGCTGTTTGCTAATGTACTTACACGGAGTATGAGTCGTTACATTCAGCAGCTCGAGTCGCAATCTACGACTACAAGTAAGACACCATCGAAAAAGCCTGTTTTTCTGACAGCGCTAGCGAGAACCTTAGTCGGGGTCTTATTAGTCATATTGGCGTTGATGAGTTTCACTGTGCCACTGACAGTCGAAGATCAATTTATTTTCGTCAGCCTTTTGTTCCTTCTTGCATACGCACTCAACCGTGTTCCCGGCCACCTGCCGCTGATGTTAATGGTGGGGATATCACTGCTTGTTTCCGGCAGATACGTCTGGTGGCGCTGCACCTCGACCTTAAATTTCGATGACCCAATTGGGCTGGTTTTTGGCATTGGTTTGCTAATGGCGGAGGCCTACGCCTGGCTTGTTATGTTGTTGGGCTATGTGCAAAACATCCGGCCGCTGCACCGAGGCACCGTCACCTTACCCGCTGACTCTCGCGAATGGCCAAGTGTCGACATTATGATTCCTTCATATAACGAGGATTTGAGTGTCGTGCGGGCAACGGTATACGCCTGCTTGGGTTTAGACTGGCCTAAAGAAAAGCTACATATCCATATTCTGGATGATGGCAAGCGCGATAGTTTCAAAGACTTTGCCGCAGAGGTTGGTGTGGGCTATATCCGGCGGCCGACCAATAATCACGCAAAAGCGGGAAACATCAATTACGCACTGGCACAAACCAGTGGTGAATATGTCGCGATATTTGATTGCGACCACATTCCCACCCGCGTTTTTTTACAAATAAGTATGGGCTGGTTTTTAAAGGACCCGAAACTCGCATTAATACAGACACCGCACCACTTTTTTTCGCCGGACCCCTTTGAACGCAATTTGTCTAACTTCCGAAAAGTGCCGAATGAAGGCGGGCTATTTTACGGCTTAATACAAGATGGTAATGACCTCTGGAATAGCACCTTTTTCTGTGGTTCCTGTGCAATATTGCGGCGCGGTCCATTAGAAGAGGTAGGCGGTATCGCCGTGGAGACGGTAACCGAGGACGCCCACACTTCTTTGCGATTGCATCGTCGCGGATACCACTCTGCCTATTTACGAGCGCCACTGTCGGCGGGTTTGGCCACCGAAACCTTGTCGGCACATATAGGTCAGCGTATTCGGTGGGCAAGGGGGATGGCGCAGATACTGCGAACTGATAATCCGCTGTTTGGCCCTGGGCTAAAATGGCAGCAACGGCTCTGTTATTTAAACGCTATGCTGCACTTTTTGTCGGGTATTCCGCGCTTGATATTCTTGACGGCGCCATTGGCCTTTTTGATTTTTCACGCCTACGTAATATACGCGCCGGCGATGGTTCTGGTCTTATATGTACTGCCTCATATTCTGCATTCCAGTATTACCAATTCGCGGATGCAGGGAAAATATCGCTATTCCTTTTGGGGTGAAGTCTACGAGGTTGTTCTGTCTTGGTATATTGCGCGACCAACCACGGTTGCTCTGTTCGCACCTAAAAAAGGTAGTTTCAACGTTACCGCCAAGGGCGGCCTAGTCGAAAATTCCTATTATGATTGGGTTATATCCAAACCGTATATGTTCCTTGTCCTCGCCAATTTTATAGGTTTGGGTTTTGGTTTATATCGTTATTTTAATGGTCCGGAGAACGAAATAGGCGCTGTTATCGTCAATATGACCTGGACGCTCTACAACGTTTTGATTATTGGCAGTGCGGTTGCCGTTGCCTCAGAAATGAAACAGGTGCGTCGAGTCCATCGCGTAGACACGAATATACCCGCTAAGGTGAGGTTGAATAGTGGTCATTTAATTCAGGCGACTGTGATGGATTTTTCACTAGAAGGCCTTCGAGTTGCCGTGCAGGATATGAGTAAATTGCCCCGTGGCCAGTTCGATATTGACATTATTTTAATGCGAGCTAATCGCGAGTTTACCTTTCCGATGCGCAGTGTTTACACCCTGGATAATGCTATGGGCTTGCATCTGAAGCCGCTGAGTACCGAGCAAATGACTGATTTTGTGCAGTGCACCTTCGCTCGAGCAGATACCTGGGTGAAGTGGCAGGATTCCTATGAGTATGATCGTCCAATGGCAAGTATGGCTGCGGTTTTCCGCGCTGCGGTATACGGCTATCGACGTCTATTTGCCCTAGCGCCTCGGCCATTGCCCGATATAGCACGGTGGTTAGTGAGGCGTTTTAAATATTTATCTTCCTTTAGTCCTAGAAAAGCGTTGCCGAGAGCAGAACAGCTATGAGTATTGCTAGAGTCCGTATTATAGATATCTTCGTGTTAGCACTAGTGATGCTTTCACCGTTTTCCTACGGAGAGCCGTTGTCGACATTGGTCGACGAGGAGCCTCCAATTATAGAGCGTGACTTTCCGCTAAGTGATATCGGATATGGCGGCTCGATTGAATTGCAAGGCAGTAAGAGCGACACCCATATCGGCTTTGGCTCGCGGCTCGATGAAGTGATTACCGGCGGCGAGTTCGATCTCCGTTTTACTAGTTCACCGGCCCTGCAGGCGAAATATTCCCATCTAAAGGTGTATTTTAATCAGGAGTTAATGAAGGTTATTGCCATCGAAGAAGGCAAGCAAGGGCAGATGAGCGGTGCGACAATACCGTTGGATTCGCGGTTTTTTGCAAATTATAACCAGGTTCGCATTGAGCTTGTTGGTCATTTGGATCTTGAATGTTGGAATCCCGACGATCAAAGTATTTGGGCAGAGATAAGTAAAAGTAGCCGTTTGCGTATCACGTCGCGAAAAATTCGCTTACGCAATGAGCTCGGTTTTCTTCCCGCGCCGTTTTTTGATGAAAGAGAATTTACTAAATTAGTATTGCCGGTGGTTCTGCCCAATTCCCCCAGTATTGAGCTCATCAAATCTGCCGGTATCACTGCATCCTATTTTGGCGCTCTGTCACAGTGGCGCGGCGCCGAGTTTCCAGTTCAGATTGATGCTGTGCCCAGCCAGCATCAGCATGCCTTGGTTTTCATGACGAACGACCAGCGGCCGACATTTTTAAAAGATTTTCCGCCAGTAAATAAGCCTACGCTGCAGGTTATTAGTCACCCTGAAAACCCCTATAGCAAGCTTTTGCTTATTATGGGCCGCGATACCTCAGAATTGCTTACTGCCGTAAAGGGTTTGGCGTTGGGGAATTCGCTACTTACTGGATCGTTGGCGGAGATCAATCGCGCGCTGCAAATTAAGCCGCGTCGCCCTTACGATGCGCCGAATTGGGTACGCACAGATAGAAAGGTCTTGTTCTCTGAATTAGTCAACAATAAGCAGGACTTGCAAGTTATAGGACGCAATGCCTCAGCAGTTAAAATTAGCTTGCAGTTGCCACCGGATTTATTTACCTGGCGGAGTCGCGGAATTCCAATGGACTTGGAGTACCGCTACTCGCCGACGTCGGCTGATTTCGATGGCTCACGTATGAGTGTGTCTATTAATAAGCAGTTTGTAGAGGCTTTCAATTTAAACAGTAGTGGTGTCAGCGGCGGAGAAAATCTAGTCCGAATTCCTCTTGTTGCCGATAGTCTTGTCGGTGGCGAACTGGTTCGAATTCCCGCTTTTAAAGTTGGTAGTAAAAATCAATTAGAATTCCAATTTGCGTTCTCTAGTGTCAGCAACGGTGCCTGTAAAACAGTCCCGGCAGCGCCGCCAAATGCGGTAGTCGACGGCAGTTCTAGCTTAGACTTTTCCGGTTACCCGCATTACATCGAGATGCCGAGCTTGCGTGCATTTGCAAACGCAGGCTTTCCATTTACACGTATGGCGGATTTGAGCGAAACGGTTGTAGTCCTTCCCAGTGAACTAAACGCCAGAGAGATAGAAACCTATCTTCAGTTATTGGGCTTTATTGGCGCTAGCTCTGGCTATCCGGCGGTAGGCGTTGAGGTCGTGAATGACTGGGTCCCGGCGCAATTAGAAGATAAGGATATTCTTGCGATTAGTGTTACACCAGCACTGCGCACCGCGATGGCTGATTCCGATGCCTTGCCGATGATATTGAGTGAAACAGAACGGGTTATCTCTATTCCAGTTCGCAATCGTCAAGCGTCATTGAATATAGGCGAGAGTGGCCGCGCAATTGATAATGAAGTTGCGGACAATGTGAATGTAAGTGCAACAGGTGGTCTAGCCGCCGTGGTGGGCGCCGAATCTCCCTACACACCTGGCCGGAGTGTGATTTCAGTGATGGCCGCTACAACTGATGATCTTGCGAAGGTCAGCGCTGCGTTTAACGATAGTGGCAAAATTTCGGCGATGTTTGGTTCGGTAGCGGTGTTTCGCGAAGATCGGGTTAGCAGCTACCTCGTTGGTGACCGTTACCATGTTGGGAAACTCCCGATATGGCAGTTAATTTGGTATCACTTCTCAGATCATCCCTTCATCTTATTGGCGTGCGCCGCTTTGCTCATTACTATGTTGGTAATCGTGATTTGGCGAATTCTAAATCAAATTGCGGCGATGCGTTTGCGTGCGGGCGAGGATGAATAGTGAAGTATGCTCTGCTGTTCATAAGTGTGCTGCTTGCGTTTCCAGCGTCGGCTGACCCACTTTGCGAGTGGCCCCATTGGGAGTCGTTTAAGGCAGCTTACATCGAAGATGGCCGGGTAATAGATCGCAGTGATCCTCGTCATATTACGACCTCAGAGGGGCAGTCTTATGCGATGTTTTTTGCTTTGGTGGCGAATGACAGAAGTAGTTTTGATCAAGTGCTGGCCTGGACGCAGCGGGAATTGGCGGGAGGCGATCTAGCTGCCTATTTACCTGCGTGGTTGTGGGGGCAGCGCGATTTAGCAGTCACCTCGCGAGGCGGCAAGAAATACGGTGTTCTCGACAATAACTCAGCGGCGGATTCTGACCTTTGGATCGCCTATAGCTTGATTGAGGCGGGGCGACTTTGGCATCACTATTATTACTCTTCGCTGGGCTATTTATTACTAGAGCAAATTCGCCGCTACGAAGTGGTAGAAATCCCCAAGCTGGGATTGAGCCTGTTACCGGCCCCTATGGGGTTTGTTAGTGATGGCGAGTTTCGAGTGAATCCGAGCTATGCGCCGCTGCAAATATTAGATCGTTTTGCCACGCTTTATCCGCAAAAAAACTGGGATAAGGTGTCTGCGAGTGCATATAAGCTACTCTTACAATCCATGCCAAAGGGCTATTCCCCCGATTGGGTAAAAATACCTGCCGGAAGCAATGCTGCCAACTGGGTGTTGGATGTGGGAAGTTATGATGCGATTCGTAACTATTTATGGGTTGGTATGCTAGCCGATTCACATCCGCAAAAGCCGACACTGATTTCGGCGATGAAACCAATGGCCGACGCCGTAGAGAAAAATGATGGACCCCCTGAGGAAATTAATACCAGTACGGGTGTGTATTCAGGTACCGGCCCCGCGGGATTTTCAGCGGCCTTGCTACCATTTTTGACACAGTACGATAAAAAGGAATCGCTTATCCAGCAGCGCGAACGCGCCGCTGGTTTGCTAGCTAATGCCACGGAAAACGAACGCTACTACAGTTCGGTGTTGGCCTTGTTTGGTGTTGGTTGGGATCAAAACTATTTCCAGTTTTCTAAGGATGGCGCGCTGCATACTGCTTGGCAGACGGGGTGTCAGTCTTGAAGTTGTGGCGTTGGGTATACTTTGCGGTCTTCGTGCTACTTTCTGGTTTGCTATATCAGTGGTTTTTTAGCGCTTCACCTAGTTCCGAACAGTCGTCGCCGGCTGAATTTGGCTTTGAAAGCGTGGATAGTCAGGCATTTGAACGCAATGATAGTGACGAGTTTAGCGATGACCCGGTAGTTGCTGATTTAGTAAAGCGAATGCAATTGGCCGATGCGCTGGAAAAACCTGACTTATTAGAAAGCGCCTTAGACCGCTTGTTGTTGCTCGAGCCAAATCATCCTGCGGCGTTTTTTTTTCAGGCGCAAAAAGCCTTAATCAATGATGATGTGGATCGGGCGAAGGCAATTTTAGAGGCGAGAAAATTAGCTGATCCGGACTCCTTGGCGACGCGCCAATTGTCAGCCTACATCTTAAGTATGACTTCCAAACGAAATGCTTTACAGCAAGCGCGTATTTTTCGGCGCGCGGCTCGTTACGGTGATGCACTTACAATATATAAAGCGCTTTTTCCAGATGGTATGCCAAGTTTAAAGCTGGAGCTGGAGCTTCTTGATGTTTTAAGTTTTATCGAAGGCAAGGAAGCGCATGTCTTATCTCGCTTGATCGACTTAAATCGCGAATATCCCGATGTTGCTTTACTTGAGCTCACTCTTGCCGAATTTCAAAGTCGGCAAAACCCGCATGATCCAGCGGCGTTAGCGACATATCGACGACTGGCGCAGGGCGACGGTCTCGGGCGCAGAGCGGCCGACTCGTGGCTGCGAACGCTTGGACGTTTGCCGCTAGGCAGTGCTGTCTTGGCGGACTATGCGCTTTTGGCTGAGCGCTATCCTAGCGATCTCAGTATCCAAAATAGTTACCGCAATGTTTTAAAACAACAGGCAGAAGAACGAGAGCGTTTGAAGGATCCGTATTACCGAGCAAAAAAACAAGGTTTGGCTTTGCTGGAGGCCAATAGAGTTACTGAGGCAGAGCCGCTGTTGCGCTATGCTTTGCGCGGTCGCAGTGAAGATGCTGAGGTGAACGGTGGTGTCGGCACCGTATACATGCGGCGTGGGGATCACGATCGTGCCTTACACTATTTCAAGAATGCGGCGCGCTACAATCAAGATCCAGATATGAATAGCAAATGGGCTAGCTTGATAAAGGCCAGCAGTTATTGGTCAAGTTTGCGCAGAGCTGAGGCGTATATAAAAAGCGGCAAATATCAGCAGGCCCAAGAAGAGCTGAATATTGCTTTAGAAATCGATCCATCTAATCCAGAAACCTATGTTGGTTTAGCGGATCTTGCGATTGCGAACGCTAAGCCATTAACCGCCGATGTTTATTATTTAGAGGCGTTGCGACGTGATTCAAGCAATCGCAGCGCACTGTGGGGGCGTGTGCAATTGCGCCAAGCAGTAAGTGGTCGTCGGGCAGCCTTGGAATTAGCCGACACCGAATACTCCGCGCCACAGCGACGGCGTATTGCCGAGCAATTGCAAAGCCTTAGAATTGACGAAGACTTGGAAGCGCTTGCCGGAATTAATCCGCAACGCAATCGCGACGGCTACATTGCGGCGATTAATCGTGTTCTTGCGAGGCAGCCAACGTCACCCTGGCAACGTTCTGACTTAGCAACGGGCTTAGTAACAGTGGGGGAACAAGCTCGCGGTGATGCCCTTATGGCGGATTGGGCAGATAAAGATAAGAGCGCTGAAATGCGCTTTGCCTATGGTTTGTATTTATCTGCTCGTGGCGATGTAAAGCGTGCGGTGTCGGTATTGGAGAGTATTCCCGCTGATCAGCGCAGTGCCGCAATGCAAAGTAATTTAATGCGTCTATCGTTGGAGCAAAATTTGGCGGGTATACAGGCGCCGATTAGTGATAACTCTGTGGAGCGCAGCCGGCAGCTTGATCAGTTGATAAGCCAATACCAGTCGCAACCAATTGCGCTGCTGCGCTTGGCAGAAATATGTGTTGATCTGGGTGAGCGGGAGCGCGCTGAGGATATCGCGCGCCGATTAGTACCCGAGGATTCATGGGCATTTGAATCGCAATTAGACTACGGTCGGTTGCTATTATCTTTAGACCAGTTCGACCAGTTTATGCGTTGGCAGCAGCGCTGGCGTGCTGAGTCAGACTCGCCGGCGGAGCAGGCGCAGTTAGATGATTTGTCCCTTGAGTACGATCTCGCAAGAGCGAGATATTACACCGAACGTGGCGATATGATTATTGCGTATTCGATGTATCAGCGCGCAGCGGAACACACCGGCGCGGGTCAATTGTCGGCACGTATCAGTTTATTAAAAATGTCAGTAAAAATGGCCAATCAAGCTGAGCTAAGTGCACAGAGCGATGCAATACTACAGGGTGGTGATTCGCTCAGTTCCGGTGACATTTTAGACATCGCTCAGCTGCTACATGACGCTGACGCGACATCGGAACGAGATAGATACATGTCGCTGTTAGAAACCCGGAGTGACCTGAGTGCGCAGCAGCTTCGCCAGGCGATGTTGCTGGAAAAGTCTGCACGGGATTGGGACGCCAGTGAAAAATATGCCTATGCCGCATTGCAGCAGGTGAGGGTAGAAGACAACCCAGCTCTAGCAACACAGCAGCTGAGTCAAAAACAACTCTATCAGTTAGCTGACGATGACTACTGGTTAACGAGTAGTGTTAAATCGACAATTGATGACATTCGTGAAAGGCGTGACGGCTACATTAAATTCGGTATAGACCACAATTTCCGAAGCGGTAGTGATACGACATCGCAAATTCCGGTAGAAGTGCGCTGGCCAGTGCCGTCCTTAGATGGTCATTTATTATTCCGCGTAGATTATGTCAGCGTTAAGTCTGGCACAGTCGATTACCTGGAGCCAGGTGCCTCGCCACCGACAACGATAACGCGCGTACCATTTTCGGAATCCGCCCGCGGTATGGCAATTGGTGTCGGTTGGGAGGCGGACAAGTGGCACGCCGATATTGGGACTACGCCTATCGGTTTTCGCGAGTCTAATATTGTCGGTAGTGCAGGAGTAAAAGGCAGCCTCGGAGACGTCGGCTGGAATGCGGTTTTATCGCAGAGACCAGAGGTGAGCTCGACACTATCCTACGCGGGAATGGAGGTGCCCTTAGGTGCCAATTTTGCAGGAGCCGAGTGGGGGGGCGTCATTCTAAGTGGTGCAAAATTGGGTTTGAGCTATGATCTTGGTGGTGCCAATGGCTATTGGGCAAGCTTGCAATATCATTTAATTACGGGTGATCAGGTCGCAGACAACACGCGAATTGGTTTGCTGGGTGGTGTATATCATCGGGTGATAGACGAGGAGGATCGTAAATTTCGCGTTGGTTTGAATGTATTGCATTTTCAGTACGACAAAAATTTAAGCGAAGATACCCTTCAGCATGGTTCTTATTTTAGTCCACAAAATTATATCTCGGTGTCATTGCCAGTTCGATATTTTGGCCGACACGGTTCTAAATTGTCATACCTTTTAGGCGCCTCTATCTCCAATTCTTGGTCTAGCGAAGATGCGCCTTATCTACTCGGGACTGGTAGTTCATCCGGTGGCGGTTTCGGTTATTCAATTGAGGCTGCTCTGGAAAAGAGAGTCAGTAAACGCTGGTATGTTGGTTTGGCTGCAGATATACAGCGCGCAGATTTTTATGAGCCAAACCATGTGGTGATGTACGCAAAGTATACGTTTAATGATCGCTGGCAGCCAATATGGACACCACCAGAACCGCCAATTCCCTACAGTGATTTTGATTAATTATTTGCGCACATCAGGCACTTTAGAAATAGTGGGCTGAGTTTGTCGTTGCTGTTTTGAGGGTTTAGAAAATGTTTCCCATACTTGTTCTGTTCGCGTTTTTTACTCTGCTGAGTGCTTGTTCTAACCAACCTTTATCACATCAATCAAATGCCGAATCCGTTGCTGTTGGTGATGACCGCGACGTAAAAGGCTGTATTCGGTCGGCTGGCTATTCATGGTGTGAGTATACCGCGCAATGCGAGCGCCCCTGGGAGCTCGCTAAGGAACAGGGTTTCGCACTTGAAAATGAAGGCTTTGCGAATTTTTGCGCCGAGGCTAATTAAGCAAAAATATGACCGATCTCTCGCATAACGCAAACCTCGATGCTTTGGATTCGTCCTTGAACGTGCTGATTATCGGCTATGTTTGGCCCGAGCCAAACTCCTCTGCTGCCGGGCGTCGAATGATAGATTTGATCTCGGTGTTTAAGCGTCGTGGAGCGAGGTTGACTTTCGCGAGCGCGGCACAGCGCAGCGAGCACAGTGTTGATCTAAGCGAAATGGGCGTGAATGCGGTAGACATTGTCTTAAATTGTGCGAGTTTTGATGAGTTTGTTAGCGGATTAAAGCCCGATATCGTGTTGTTCGATCGGTTTTTTACCGAGGAGCAATTTGGCTGGCGTATTGAGCGCAGCTGCGAGTCAGCACTGCGTATATTAGATACTGAAGATTTACACTGCCTGCGTCACGCTCGTCATCAAGCTTTAAAACAAGGTCGCGATGTGCAGCGCAGCGATCTTTATAGTGAGCTAGCGCAGCGTGAAATCGCAGCCATTTGGCGCTGTGATCTCAGTCTGATCATTTCTGAATACGAACTCGCACTATTACAAAATACCTATGGCGTAGCAGCTGACATATTACATTATTTGCCCTTGCTTTCGACCTTGAGTGACGAGGGCGCGGCGACATGGTCGGGGTTCGACAGGCGTGAACATTGCGTTGTGATCGGCAATTTTCGCCACGCGCCAAACTGGGATGCGGTGCATTATTTGCGGACGGCTATTTGGCCAAAAATTCGCCAATCTCTACCTAAGGTCGAATGCCATATTTACGGTGCCTATCCACCACCCAAGGCCCAGCAACTGCACAATGACAAACTCGGGTTTTTAATTAAAGGCTGGGCAAAAAGTGCAGCCGAGGTAGTGGGCGGCGCGCGTTTATGTCTGGCTCCTTTGCGCTTTGGCGCGGGCCAAAAAGGTAAGTTACTGGAAGCCATGGAGTGCGGTACGCCGTCGGTAACTAGTGATATTGGTGCCGAGGGAATGGGTGGTGACATGCCTTGGAGTGGGGCGGTGGTAGGTGGTTTGCCACCATATTCTGATGCCTTTGCAGATCAATTTGCCGTTGCGGCGATAAAGCTATATCAGTCAGCAAATGACTGGCAGATAGCGCAGTTTGCAGGTAAAAATTTAATTGCTTCGCGCTTTGATCGCGATGTGTATTTGCCCTTGTTTGAACAGCGTGTAGACCTATTGCTGTGCAGCCTAGAATCGCATCGCCAAAGCCATTTTAATAGTATTATGCTGCGTCACCAGACCTTAAAAAGTCACCAGTATATGTCCCAGTGGATAGAGGCTAAGACACGTTTAGCCGCTATTGATACCGACGTTCTTTGAGCATTGCTTTTATCCTTTAAATCTGCGAATGTTGATGGGCTTCACAGAATGCCTAAAAATTAATAATAAAAGTAGCGGATACGCAGGCGGGAATACTGCTGGCGGAGGTGAGAGCAGTATGCAGCACATGATTTTTGATGCCCATCTACACATTATTGACCCCGCGTTCCCTCTGGTCAGCAATGATGGATTTTTGCCTGATGCGTTTACAGTAGACGATTATGTTGGGCAAACCGCGGCTTTAGGTGTTGGTGGTGGTGCAGTTGTTTCTGGTTCCTTTCAGAGTTTTGATCAAAGTTATTTAATCACCGCGCTTGCTGCTTTGGGGCCGACCTTTGTTGGCGTTACTCAGCTGCCGTACTCGGTAAGCGATGAAGATCTATTGTTGCTTGCCAGCCATGGCGTGCGCGCGGTGAGATTTAATTTGCGGCGCGGTGGTTCTGAGAGTAGCGCCTATCTGTGTGAGTTTGCTCATCGCGTATACGATTTATTGGGATGGCATATTGAAATCTATGCTGATTGTAAATCGCTAACAGATCTTGCTGGTAAGCTTTGCAAACTTCCCGCCATCAGTATTGATCATCTGGGTTTATCAAAAGAAGGCTTACCTTTGCTGTATCAACTGGCTGAAAGTGGTGCCAAAGTTAAAGCAACAGGATTCGGTCGGGTCGATTTTGCTGTCAGCCAAGCGATAAAGCGCTTGTTTGAAATCAATCCCGATGCCTTGATGTTTGGTACAGACCTTCCGTCAACTCGCTCTCCGCGGGCTTTTAATCCCGTTGATATTGAAATTATAGGCAACGCTCTCGGCGATGCTGCCGCTAAAAAGGTCCTTTGGGACAATGCCGCTGCCTTTTATCGTTTAGGCGTCTGAGTTTGATTGGTCTTAGCGGTTGACCACCTTTATAGAGTTCATTAAAGTCCCCGCCACAATTTTCTACTTTTGCTGATAGTCCTGCCAGTGGCTGCTTGCCTGCATGATTTTGACCTCGGGTTCTGCGAGCTAGGCCCCAGTCAGCGTGAATGAGTAAACTATGGATTTCCCAGCGCGTGGTGTAAATGATCAAATGGTCATAAAGAAAGCGTTTGCCGCTTTGACGGTTTTGATGGGTAATGCCGGATGGTGAGTAGTGCAATGTACATTGCCATGGTTTGGTTTAGCGCGCTGTGCTTGGATCGTGTTTTCGGCGAACCGCGGCGTTTTCACCCTTTAGTAGGCTTTGGGTATTTGGCGAAATGGGTCGAGCTCGGCTTAAATCGAGTAAATTCTGCTTTGCTGCAGCGCGGATTAGGTGTTTTCGCGTGGAGCCTATTGGTTCTGCCACCGGTAATTCTAGTGTGGCTATTTCGTCATTACCTTGAGGAGTTTTCGGCGCCCTTGGTGTTTTTAGTGGATAGCCTTGTGCTCTACTCAGCGATAGGCTGGCGCAGTTTGTGCGAGCATATTCGTCCAGTCGCTCAGGGCTTGGCCGCCGGCGACTTAGCTGAAGCGCGCTTGCGGATAAGCTATCTAGTCAGTCGTGATACGGCGGAGTTAAACAGCGACCAAATCCTATCGGCTGGTTTGGAGACTAGTCTGGAGAATAGCAGTGATGCCTTATTTGGGTCCTTGCTTTGGTATTTGTTAGCTGGCCCTGCTGGGGTTGTTTTGCATCGTTTAGCTAATACCTTGGATGCGATGTGGGGTTACAAAAACAGCCGCTATCGCTACTTCGGATGGTGGGCCGCTCGCAGCGATGATGTGTTAAATTTTATTCCCGCCCAGCTTACCGCGTTTGGGTTTAGTGTATTAGAGCTGTCTAAACGTGGCTTTAGATGCTGGTTCAGCCAGGGGTGGCGGTGGAAAAGCATCAATGCCGGCTCCGTTATGGCCAGCGGTGCCGCAGCCTTAAACATCAACTTAGGTGGCGTGGCGACGTATCACGGCGAAACCACAGAGCGACCGATATTGGGCTGTGGTATGGCGCCTAAGGCGGGTGATTTGGAGCGTAGTATCGTCTTGATTAATAAACAATTACTGTTGTGGCTTGTTGTTATGGCACTTGTCGGAGGTCTGTTGTGAGCGACTCTCGGTATGTGGCGCCTAGTCACGGAGGTGACCCGCGAAATATACCGGCGAGTGCTTCCGCTCAGCCAATGCTCGATCTGGCAACGGGGGTGAATCCCTGGCTGTGGCCGGTTCCCACACCGCCAGTCGAGTGCTACTCAAAACTGCCGTATTTTAGTGAGGCACTGCAGGCAGCGGCGGCGGCGTACTACGGTGTGCCGGCACACTGCTTGTTGGCGACGGCTGGCAGTCAGCCGCTGATTCAAGAATTACCTTACATTGCTGCCAAGGGACGCGTGCTGCTAGCAAAGGTTGGCTACGAAGAACACCGTTATCGCTGGCACTTGGCGGGGCATGAAGTGCGGTGCTTTGATCGGTGCGGACGCGACACAGTAGCCGAGCAAATTCGCCGAGACGCCATTACACATTTAGTGCTCATTAGCCCGAATAACCCAAGTGCGGAGCAAGTGTCGATAGATGACATTCGCTATTGGCGCTCACTTTTGCCGGCAAATGGCTTGGTTGTAGTCGATCAGGCTTTTGCCGACGGCAATCCAGAGAGCGATGTGTCGGCATTAGCGGGGGAGCCGGGTATCGTTTTACTGCGTTCAGTTGGGAAGTTTTTTGGATTACCTGGGCTTCGCTTAGGCTTTGTGATCGCGGAGTCCGGTTTATTATCCGAGTTAGATAACCGTCTTGGCCCCTGGGCGGTGAGTGGCACAGCACAGTGGATAGGGGGGCGCGCCTTGGCTGATGTCGAGTGGCAAAGTCAGATGCGCAGTAAATTAGCAGAGGCATCTCTGGCACAAAAAGACTTGCTCGCAGCAACGTTCGCCGATTGCGGCGTGCGCTGTGTGAGTTCGGCCCTGTTTATCACCTTAATTATGCCCTTGGCCCGCGCTCAACGCCTGCAAGCTGAGTGCTATCAAGTTGGCCTGTCAGTGCGGGTTTATCAATGCGACGATCTCGCTTATATGCGTTGGGGTTTAGCATCCGATATAGAGGTATTGGCCGAACGTTTAGGCCAGCTTAATTTAGCTGAGCTGGCTGCCTAGCGGAGTTGTTTATGGCGTCTGAATCTGCGTTTCTCCGCTATCTTTTGGATCAATTACAGTTAATTGGTCCAGTCGTCGGTCGTAAGATGTTTGGCGGCTATGGCGTGTTTTTAGACGGCCTGATGTTTGGCTTGATTATGGAAGACACCTTGTATCTGAAAATCGATGGCGATAGCAAACAGGACTTTGAGGCGCTGGGTTTGCCGGCCTTTACCTATCCTCGGGGAAACAAAGAAATAGCGCTGTCGTATTATCAAACACCTGAAGAAGCGCTAGATGATGTAGAAATGCTGTGTACCTGGGCGAATCGTGCTTATCTCGCAGCAATTCGCTCAGCGGCGGAAAAGGGCAAGAAGTTGACTAGGCGTGTATAATACACGCCGATTTATACGCGCGGAGTCCCCATGTCGGTTATTCAAGAAAGCATCACCAGTAAGCTGACTGCGGCTTTAAATCCGCAGTACCTCGAAGTGGTTAACGAGAGCCACATGCACAGCGTACCGCCAAATTCTGAAACCCATTTTAAGTTGGTGATCGTCGCTTCGGTGTTCAGCGCCAAGCGCAAAGTTGCGCGTCAGCAGAGTGTGTATCAATTGCTGGCGGAGGAGTTGGCCGGGCCGGTTCATGCCCTGGCAATGCACACCTACAGTCCGGAGGAGTGGCAAAGCAGAGCGGCGCCGGCCCCCGACTCTCCAAATTGCTTGGGCGGCAGTAAAAAGGACCAAGGGTAAAAAGCATATGGATCAGTTTGTTGTCGCCGCATTATACAAGTTCGTTAGCCTTCCTGATTACCACGAGATTCGTGAACCGCTGTTAGAGGTTTGTATTCAAGCTGGTGTCAAAGGGACACTGCTACTGGCAAATGAAGGTGTAAATGGCACGATTGCTGGCTCGCGCCAGGGCATTGATACAGTGCTCAACTACTTGCGCGCAGACAGTCGTCTAGCAAATCTCAGCCACAAAGAGTCCTTCGATACGAGTCAACCCTTCTACCGAATGAAGGTGAAGTTAAAGAAAGAAATTGTCACGATGGGGGTCGACGGTATTGATCCCAATGAGGTCGTGGGCAGCTATGTGAAGCCTGCAGACTGGAACGCTTTGATTTCAGACCCCGAGGTGTTTCTAATCGATACCCGCAACGATTACGAAGTTGAAATTGGCAGTTTTCGCGGCGCAGTTGATCCTAAAACGACTAGTTTTAGAGAGTTTCCCGAATATGTGCGCGAGCACTATGACCCGCAAAAGCACAAGAAAGTGGCGATGTTTTGCACCGGTGGTATTCGCTGTGAAAAGGCGTCGGCCTTTATGAAGCACGAGGGTTTCGACGAGGTTTACCATTTAGAGGGCGGAATTCTAAAGTATCTGGAAGAAATACCCGAACAGGAAAGCTTGTGGCAGGGGGAGTGCTTTGTCTTTGATAACCGCGTCTCTGTTACCCACGGTCTGCAAATCGGCGAGCACGATCTCTGCCACGGTTGTCGCCGGCCAATAAACGGTGTGGATAAAGCTAGCGAGTACTACGAAGAAGGTGTGACCTGCCCAGCGTGTTTTGATGTGGTAACAGAGGATCAAAAAAAGCGCTTTCGCGATCGCCAAAAACAGGTTGAGTTGGCGCGATTAAGAAACGAAGAGCACGTTGGTGCGCCGCCGCCAGCACGTCAGCGCAAGGCACGGGTAGAGAAACCTTAAGTACGCTACGCGTCGGTTTTAAGCCTTCCGATACCTGTTGAATACGAGTGCAAGTCGAATTTGCAGGTATATCTAGCATCATTTTTGTGCCCGAATGCGATATCTCATTTGAATTACTTTGATCCTCATTAAATTCATGTACTATGCTTCAATAGCCCGTTTTGTCTGGTCTGTGAGCTAGGGTCTGTGAACAGGCCCTAGACGCAATTATTACAATAAGAGGATTTGGTGCATGAAGCAGCTTGGCGTTTTGGATACCGCATTTATTAACCTTGAGCATCCTAATACCCCTCAGCATGTTGGTGGTCTTGGTATTTATGACCCGTCAACTGCGCCTGGTGGTTTTGTGCGGTTTAAGGGGGTTATTGCCAATTTTGAGCGTCGCCTACTGAAACATACTATTTTCCGTTCGCGTTTGCTCAGAGTGCCCGGCAATGTCGATCGCCCGTATTGGGTGGAAGATGCCAACTTTGACGTTGAATTCCATATTCGCCATATCGCCTTGCCGCAACCAGGCGATTGGCGCCAGCTTTGTATCTTGGTTGCGCGCCTTCATGCACGCCCCTTGGATATGAATAGGCCGCTTTGGGAGGCTTATATCATAGAGGGTTTGGACAATATCCCAGGTGTACCTAAAGGCGGTTTTGCTATCTACACGAAGATGCACCACTCCTTGGTAGACGGTGCTGGTGGTTCCTCGATTATGTCGGTGATCCATGATCTTGAGCCTGATCCAGCCGCTGTGCCGCAGGGGCAGCAAGTCGTAAATGTGGATGTATCTCCGGGCGTCATGTATTTGACCGCATCGTCAGCGGTAAATAACGTTAAAAATAGCGTGAAAATGCTGGCCGGCGGTGTTGGTGTTTTGCGTGATTTGGGCAAAATGGCTGTGGGAATGGCGCAAAAGCGAATTCCGATTCCGTCTATTAACTCGCCGAAAACACGCTTTAACACGCCGGTAGGACCTTATCGTGTATTTGAAGCAGCGGAATTCCCTTTACAAGATATTAAATTCTTAAAAGATGTTGCCAATGTAAAAATCAACGATGTAGTTCTTTGCATTGTTGCAGGTGGCTTGCGGCATTATTTACAGCATCACAATGAATTGCCCGATGAAAGTTTGTCCGTGTCAATTCCGCTGGATATGCGTACCCGTCGCGGTATGACTGATGAAAATAATCAGATCGGGTCGGTGTTTGTAGAATTACATACCAATGTGGCTGACCCTTTAGAACGGCTTAAGGGGGTTTATTCGAGTTCACAGGAAGCCAAGGTGTTTGGTGAAAACTCACCCTTGGTCGACGTGCTCAAACTGGCAGGTGTGTTGTCGCCTGCGCTCACAAAACCGCTGGTAAATAGCTACTCCAATAATAAATGGACTCGACATTTACCTTTGGGTATTAGCTCGGTTGTCTCTAATGTTGCTGGCCCGACTTTCCCGCTTTATTCGGCGGGGGCGCAGATGGTCCGCTATTACGGCTTGGGTTTACTCACGCCAGGTGTCGGTTTATTCCATCTTATCTTTAGCTCCAACGGAATTATGACCATGTCGATTCTGGGTGATCGCGATGCGATGCCCGATCCCGCCTTTTATAGAGAGTGTATTGAAAAATCCTTTACTGAACTTTTGAGCGCCGCGAAATCAAGTCAGTCTGAGAAGAAGCAACCTGCAGTTGCTAAAAAGGCGGTGAAATCAGCGGCGAGTAGCGTGGCCAAAACCCCAACGAGAGCCCAGGGGGCTTCGGCAGCAAGTACGGCAAAGAAAACGGCAACTAAGCGCAGTGCAAAATCCTCGCTCACAACGCCGGTCAAAAAGCCGATTGTTAAAAAAGCAAAAAGCGCCGCGGCAGCAAAATCCGCATCATCTAAAGCGCAAAATGAGGACGATGGTAATGTGGTCCCCATTAAAGTGAGCAACTGATAATTTGCGAAAAGTGTTTTAACGGTGGCGGGTAGTTCATGCCCGCCACAGCTATTTTTCCACGTTAATTTCTTGCGGCCATGAATCAGTTTTTGCGTAGCTAAAACGCATTACTTTTTCAATCACGGCATAGCTATCGAGGCCTGTCGCGGCGATTGTTTCATTGCTTGCGATATCTACAAAACCATCTTCCCCCAATACATCCTCAGCGAGTTCTATTAGTTTAATTTCGCCAATAATCAAATGCGTGTTGTTTATTGATAGCAATTGATGCTCTACAAGCTTGAGACCAAGGCGAATAGTAGACTGGGCGACAAACGGCGCGGGAAAGTCACTAAGATATGTTTGTGAAAGACCGCTGGCTGCAAACTCGCTCTGTTCCGTCGGGTAGCGTGCAGAAGTTTGGTGTGCCGCCGCGATATCAATTCTATTTACATGATTTAGGGTGTAGTGACCGGTAGACAGTATATTGCTGAGGGTGTGTCTCGCACTTTCACTGGGGCGGATAATTAGCCCGATGAGCGCTGGACTGGCCCCTAAGTGAAATACAGACGACATGATTGCCAGATTGGTATTTCCTGTTAGATCTTGACTGCCCACCAGCAGGGCTGGCTTCGCGCCGAGCACGCTATTGATAAACCTGCCGCGATACCGTTTTTCCATTTTCGCGATGTCGTCTTGCCTAATAATCATCGTGGTCTTGCGTCCTTTATTGCTGTTTAAGTCCCGTCAAAAATTCGCTTTGCATAGATTGATAGTCGCGCAGGCTATGACGGTTGATGATTAAAATACGCGGTTCTAACGGTCTCGGATTTTTAAAATATCTTAAGGGTAGAAATCTGCTTAAGCTTATCCAGCTGCGGCTTGCTAGTAGGGATATTGGGTGGCGGGGAGCTGTTTTTCAGAGAGGGGTATTGCTGTGCTATGACTTATTCACTAACTTGATTTCTTCCTTGGTGCTTAGCTCGGTAAAGCGCGTCATCAGCTTGAGTTATGAGGGTTTCAGCGCTTGATGTTTCATTTATTACTAGGGTTGCCACGCCAGCACTGACGGTGACCCGGTCTGATATTGCATTACCTGAGTGGGGAATATTCTGGTTGTCTAAGGCGGTGAGGGCACGCTGCGCAAGTTGAATGGCGAGCGCTTGATTGCTGTCGAGCAGGACAACGATAAATTCTTCGCCACCGGTGCGGGCAATAACATCGGTTTCACGAGTGAAGGTTTTACTTAGAATTTTACTGAATTGTTTTAGCACCTTGTCGCCGCCATCGTGGCCATAGGTGTCGTTGTATTGTTTAAAGTAGTCAAGATCAAAGACGATGGCGCTGAGCGGCATTTCCTTGCGTTTGGCAACACGTTGATTAAATTCCAGCTGTTCTTGAAAGTAGCGGCGATTGCCAATGCCGGTCAATGCGTCTTCATAGGAATAAATGGACAATTTTTCTGTGTGTTGAGATACATGTTTTAGAAGTTCGTTGCATTCCTTGACGAGCAGCCCGAGGTCGTCATTGTTTTTGTACACTAAGTGTTTATTGTAATTATTGGTTTGGCGAATGATCTGCATAGTGTTAGAGATACGTCGCACCGGCGTAATCATATTGTAATACAGGTATATAAAAACAATGCTCCATGACGCAGCAACGGCAAGCATGGCCACCATGAGGGTTGGGCTGAAGGTGTCGTCGTCAAAAGCGCGGGGGGCGGTTTTGAATCGCAGCGAAATGAGCGGCTCGCCGTCATCGCCATAAACTTGAGTGAGCAGGGTGTCGTCATTGCTGCGTACACCTAATTCCACGTTGTTTGATTTAAGTTCCTCTTTGAGTGTTTGTTCCGAAATAGCCTGGGCGGATAGTCCCAGAGCTTCAGTAAAGCTTGGAATCATTGTGTGATTTAAGCGACGAACGGCGATATAAACCGAGGGTAGCTTTTTGCTACTCCAGCTCGCGTGGCCAGCAGCGTATGCAATAGGCCCATCGGCCTTTGATTTGTATAGTCCCGAAATAGTGGCGAGGTTATGACGTTCCAGCTTAGGCAATATGTGAGCGAGTATCTCGTTCAAGGCCTTTTGCGAGGGTGCTGAATTGTCTCGGTCAACAAATTCACCCGCCTGAAGTAGCGCATTTTGGCCGCTGTCGTCGGCGAGAATGAAATAGTCTAGTTCTTCGTAACCACCAATCTTGGCAAGATGCTGAATAATTGGCTGCCAATTTATGCTGCTGTCGAGAGACTCTAATACACCTGCCGCGGCGTAAATCCGTTTAATACGACCTTCTAAATTTAGCCGATATCGGTCTAGGGCTTGGTCGAAGCGCTGGATGTCACGTTGATCAGACGCTCGCTCAATCGCTAGAAGGTCGGGGTTGAGAATGTAGTCGCGCGCGAGCAGGGCAAGGACAAAAATGACGATGACATTGCCAGCGATTGTTAACAGCGCGCGCTTTAGAATCGGCATTGTAGTTTTTATCTTGCCCTTGGATAACGGTACGGTAAATTGATAGTAACGCGTAAGCCGCAAGGTGCATAGTACTTGGAGACCTCCCTATTGTGCTTACGTGTCACGCCTTTGTACTCCAAGCCTACGCGATAGTGATATACCCCATTAAGCCGGTTTTCATATGCTCTATAACGTGACAGTGGAACATCCATTTACCTGGGTTATCGGCGACAAAGGCGATTTTTGCCCGCTCGTTCTTTTCTAATAATATGGTGTCGGTATGAAAGGGAGTGATGTCCTTTTTGTCAGACTCAAGCACCGTAAATATTAAGCCGTGCAGATGGATCGGATGGTGGTGGGGGGTGGCGTTGTGGAGTTCGAAAATATAGCTTTTGCCAAGGCTAAGTGTCGCGAGTGGCTCCGGTAAATGTTGATGGCTGTGGTCACTCCATGCGCGGCGATTGATTAGCCAAAAGCTATGATCAACCTGACCTTTTGCATCGCTCGGTGATAAGGCGCCAGCCCACTCAAATACAAAGCTTAATGACTCTGCTGCACTCAAATCCGGTGCGGGTATAGGGTTTATCGGCAGGGCGGGAATACCGACTTTTTTTGTCGTCTTGGTTTTGGGTGCCACCGTTTTTAAACGGCAGATTTCAACTCCAAATCGACCCTTCATATCGAAAATTGGTATTTCAACACCAATTTCTTCGGGACAAATAAAACCTGCGTCGAGACGCATGCCGGCGCCGGTTGGGTGAATATCGAGGGGAAGTGGTGCGGCAATTGGACTTCCGTCGATCGCGATAATGTAAGCGGCATTGCTGCGCATACTTAAATTAAACACACGTGTGTTGTCCATATTGAGAAAGCGCAGGCGCAGTCGCTCACCGGCAGGGACCTCTATTGTGGGTTTCTGCATACCATTCACGGTCGCTATGGTGCCGAGAGTACCATCGCGAAAGGCTTCCCTCGGTATCGACAGCGGCAAATAGCTGCCGTCGTTTTTCAGTCGCCAGTCTTTTAGACCAAGAATGACATCGTGGTAGTCCTGCGGTGTATCTTCTTCAACAATCAGTGCCCCGACTAGCCCCTTGCCGAGTTGCTCGACACTGTTCATATGCGGGTGGTACCAGAACGTACCGGCATCTGGACAGGTAAACTCGTACAGGAAGGTGCCGCCGGGGGGAATAGGGGGCTGTGTGAGGTTGGGTACACCGTCCATGCTGTTGAGGATCCGGATGCCGTGCCAATGTATGGTGGTGGCTTCGTCGAGCTTGTTAATAAACTTGATACGCAGAAGTTTGCCCTGTTTAGCTCGTATCACCGGGGCTGGAAATTGCCCGTTAAAGCCCAGAATGTCGGAGTCTCCGCCGCTGGCAATGCGCGCCTTGGCGGGCTCCGCCGTTAAAATATAATCGTAGTGCTCACTGCCAGCCTTGTTTGCTGAACTCATGGCGAGTGTCAGTGTTGGCAAATTGGCACCGATTAAGCCAGCGGCAGCGGTTTTGATAAGGGTTCTGCGTTTCATGTGTTCTCCGAGTGCGCCCTGTGTTTACACGCGCAGGGTCAAATGGTTGTCCCAGTGTGTTCCCACACTGTAAGCGAGCTGGGTCAGAGTGCGTTTACCGGGCACTAATGCCAGGAGTTGACCGTCGCCATTGCTCAAAATAAATTGTTGGTAGGCGGCGTCGTAGACGGCGCCGGCGCAATCGCGAACTGTCCACACCTGCGCCAAGCTTTGACTTTGCATATTCCACAAGCAGACCACATTGTCACGCGGACAGCTCGTCACCGCCCATTCGCCGTGATCATCAATCGATACGCTGGCTATGTAGTCGCGTTGAAAATGCAGTGCTAACTCCGCTGTGTTCATAGCATATAGGGCTTGGCCGCGTCGATGCAGATAGACCAAGGGTTTATCTGAGGGCAGCTTACCCTGAAACTGCGCACCTACTAAGACACTGCCATCTGGACTGACATCTAAATGGCGCAAGCTGAGTTGGAAGTGCGGGGCGGGGACCTTTTCGATTACCCGCTGGCTGCTCAAATCTAAGTAGTGTAACGCCGGTGCGAGGTTTTCGGGGTTCAGCGTGGTTCGGCCTCTGCTTGGCAGCGTTTTAATGCCGCCGATGGCGATGACTAAAGTGTCGCCATCGGGCATTAAGGCGAGATCGTGGGGGCCAATACCTTCGCAATCCATGTGGCCAATGCAGCGATAATTCTGTTCACAATCGTAAACGCCAATACAGCCGGCACCGTCGTCATGGATATTATTTTCAGTCGTGTAGAGATAGCGTCCGTCAGCGCTGACGCAGCCGTGGCCGTAATAGTGGTATCCATCTTCGCTTTGGATGGCGTGTAATACGCTGCCATTCTGGGCGTCGACAACGTATAGCTCGCGGCCGGGGCGGCGCGAGAAAAACAATAATTCCTGGCGTTGGCGATGGAAAAAGCTGTCGTGGCCGCGATGTTGGATTGGCTGTGAATACTGCCAGCTGTCTGCCTGCCAAACGCCAATACGGTTGCCGCTGCGGTCGCTAGCGGCACTGATAATAGGGCTGAAGTCACTACCTTGCTTTTTGGTTACCCGCAGCTCTCGGCTAGCAATGATTGCAGCAGGCGCGCATAGCAGCGCGCTACTGGCGATTAAAAAATGACGTCGTTGCATTTCGATACCACCGAAAAAAATTAGGTGTGCTTAGTCGCCATCCTTAGAGTTAAACCCGAGGCTGACACCTAGAACCGTCGGTAAATCATTTCGTAGTAGAGCAAGCAAGTGTGTTAATTCAGCATGAAGGCCGAGTATCGCCTGGCGACGTTCAGGTTTATTTGCTATCTCAAACAAGCTGCCGTCTATAGCCGATGCCGCAGCGATACTTTGCTGGAATGCCTTGTTAATGTTGTCGCTAAGTTCGCCCTGTTGTTTGACCTCACGTAGATAGTCGTCAATGCCGTAGCCCTCATTGGCATTAAAAACACCTTTGAGGGCGATTAAGTTGGTGATGATGGCATCCTTGGAGTACTGACTGCGCCACCATTCAAGTTGGTAAACCTGGGTTTGCGCTGGCCTAGCTTCGGTCTCTTGGCCGATGCCGCTTATGCCTAGTGGTCGTTCAAGCTTGTCTCGTTTTATCAATTCAATACCAGATACTAAGGTGTCTAATAGATAGGCGATCGCGACATTGTCGTCTGGGAACTCAGGGTTTTTGTCGCCTGTGTTACTGAATGTTGAAAGGTAATTGCCGTCGTCGATGCGCCAATTATTGTATAGCTCGGCGCTGACGGTGTGCAGGTGTTCGCTAACGGCAACTAGCAGTTCGCAGCGACGTTGGCCAAGCTCCTGGAGATAGCGCTGTGGCGTGCCGGCTTTGTTGTCAAACAATAAATATTCCAGGGAAGAAAGACCTTGTACAACGACGCTGGCCTCATCTACGCGCTGCTGTGTTATTGGACCATCTTCCTTTAAAAGGCTTTCAACTTTGCGGGCGATAAGATTTTTCTTGTCTGGCCAAAACTGAATTTTCCATGCTTGGTTGTCCACCATTAGGGGACCAAACTGAATGTTTTGAATACTTGACCATTGCCTAGCAGCGTCTTTCCATTTTGTGCGGGCAAGCTCGAATTGGGCGTCATTGTTGGGTGACTGGCAATACTGGGTCGTTGCAGTGGCGAGCTCTTGGCTGGCAATACTAAAAGATTTATAGCTATCGAGGAAACTCAGTGTGGCAGTATCGATTAGCACTTTAGTGCTTGGTGGAGGGCTGCAGGCTGATATTGCAGCGAGGCTCGCGCCAATAATATATGCGCGTGCTGAATTTTTTCTTAGTGATAATTTAATCGCTGCAAAAATCATTAAAGTGCCTTTAAAAAATGTAAGAGCGCTGCGTGCTCTGATTCTGAAAGTTGTGTGAAACGTGACTTGCTTGCGGCAGCCTCGCCGCCGTGCCAGAGGATAGCCTCCGCAATGGATCGTCCGCGACCGTCGTGTAATAAGCGCGCATTGTCGGAATTCTCTGCGCGGATGCCAAGCCCCCAGAGTGGGGCGGTACGCCATTCAGCGGCGGCGGTGCCATCACTCGAATACTGGTCTGCAAGGTTGGGTCCCATATCGTGCAGGAGTAGATCGCTGTAAGGATAGATGGTTTCAGTAATTACGTTTATTTCTTGAGTATTGCCGCCACCATCGACTGCGGCAAAGGGGCTTGCGGGTACTTCAATATTAAAGGACGGTATGTGACAAGCCGCACAGCCAATGTGATTAAAAATGGTCTTGCCCTGCAGACTTAGTTCGTCGTGCGCCGCAGCGGGTACCGCTAAGTTTGCAATATAGTCTGTGACGGCGTTAAGCAATTTATCGCTGATTTCCATTGCGGTGTTTGATGGTTCACTGCAGTCGTTTTTGGGGCAGGCCAGCGGTGGATGCCGCGATGAGGTAATGCCCATATCTTCAAAAAACGCGAGGGCAACTTGCGCGATTAAACTTTCCTGGGATGCCTTCCAGCCAAAGCGTCCTGGCGCTGGGAGGTCGCCATTGCCCCGTACTATATAATTTACGGCGCCGGAGATTCCGTCTCGATTGATGTCGGTCGGGTCACTGTTGGCAATGATATCGTCTGTCTTGATGGCAGCGAGCAAGCCCATGCCGATGAGCGCGGGGGCGAGGCGTGCAGAAGTCGTTTTCTGGCTACCATCAACCGCGTAATTGCGCTTTGTTAAAGCGTATTCGCTGCCGTCTGGTAATACAATGTCCTGGGTGATGTCGCGCCACGTGACTCGGCCCTCGGGTTCACTGCCGGGGTTTGCCATATCTTGCAGTTGCTCGCCAAAGGTGGGGAACTGTGTGCCCAGCCGTAAAATTAGGCCTAAGCCGTTTTCTGGCAAGCGACCCTGACCATTGCGAATGTGGCAGCTACTGCAGCTGTTGGCGTTGAATAATGGGCCTAAGCCATCTCTGGCTGTCGTTGTCGCAGGCGCGCTGACCCAGGCCTGGGTCGCAAAGCTCTTGCCCACCGCCCACTCAAGTTGCTGCTCAGCGCTTAATTTGGGCTGCGGGCGCTGTAAGCTTTGCCGGCCTCTACTCGCGATGGTAAAGCTTCCACCGGCAAGGTTGTAGGCGAGTGGGGCGGCGGTGAGCTCAAGGTGGGGGACGGCGTGTGATGAGATGTTATTTAACGTAGTTTTAGGGGCATCTGCCTGGCCGCAGCCAGTGCTTGTCGCAAGTGCGATAGTGATTAGGGCGCCTAGAAGCGCCCCGCGAATGTGGCTAATGTTGCCTCGCAGTCTTGCTCGCAAGAACTACAGTCCGCTTGCGTTGGGGTCGATGCCTATCGCACTGGCGGCTTGTTCAATACTGCGAGTTTGGTCAACTAAAGCACTGAGGATATTGCTGAGTATTTCTTCGCCACGTTTATTGCCCTCGGCAATCATCATGTCGAATTTCATTGGTTTTTCTTTTGCTTCCGCTGCATTGGTTAAGACGGTTAACGCGGTCATGGTTTTGTTGAGCGCTTGGCGGGTTTGTTTGTCGACAGCGGGGTTCGCCTTTGCGACTAAACTACTCAACGAGGGACCGGTGAGTACTGAGCCATCGAGCCGGCGGTATTTACCCAAATACAGATTTTGAATGCCTAAGCCATTGTAATAGTGAGACCAGTGGGTGTTATCGCTAAAGCAGTCGTGTTCATCTTCGGTGGAGTTTGCTTCAAGTGAAACCTTGATACGTTCACCGCCTAATTCACCTAAAGATAGCGATCCTATGCCGTAAAACATGCGGGCCAGGATTACGTCGTCTTTCATTGCCAATAATTCTGCGCGGTAGTTATCGGCAATTTGGGGTGACCACTGCTGACTCATAAAGTGCAAATCGTCGACTAGCAGGGCGGTAACGACTCGGAGGTAATCCGCGCGGCGATCACAGTGCTGGTTAGTGCAGCCGTCGCCGCTGATGTAATCGGTATAGGGCCTCTCTCCGGCGCCGAGCTTGTGTCCGTTCAGGTCTTGGCCCCACAGCAGAAATTCGATGGCGTGGTAACCTGTGGTGACATTTGCCGCTGAACCGCCTAGTTCGTGCAGACTGCGCAGCAGTTCAGCATCGATTTTTGTTGCGTCAATCACGTCGCTGCCAATGTTTAAGCTGGTATTGGCAATAATATTGAGTTCACCACCGATATTACCCAAGGCATAAAAATAGTCGCCGGCCACGTAATCTATTAAGCCTTCGTCTAGCGGCCAGCTATTTAGCTTTCCTTCCCAGTCGTCAACCACGGGGTTGGCGAAGCGAAATACTTCACTTTGTTGATAGGCTTTACGCGCGGTCTTCCATGCATTTTGGGCTGCGATGAGGCCAGCTTGGTCTGGTGCCGCTAAAAAGGCGGTGATGTTGTCTTGCAATGCCTGTCCGCTTTTTTCTGCGTCGCTGTATATGGCGAGTGCTAGCTCTGTGTATTGAATAGCGACCGCGCGTTTATCACTTTCGCTTATCGCCTGCGGTGCTGCAAACGCAGTGTGAGTGAAAGCGATAAACCCTAAGGTACTTAGGATTTGGCGTAACAGAGCTGGCATGGATTGTCTCCGCAGATAATTAACAGTGCAGGCAATAAGCCTGGGTCGTCATTCTACCTGTAGTTGATAATTATTCGCAATTAATGCGTGGCGAAAATTAGCTATTCGCGGTGTGGATAGGGTCTGCAATCACACCGCTGTGCTAAACTTTCCGCTTTGCCTTGGAGATGCTTTACATGGCCACTAATCCTCGTCGCTCAGTCTTGTATATGCCGGGTTCTAACGCCCGTGCACTGGAAAAGGCGCGCAGTCTGGATGCGGATGTGCTTATTTTGGATTTAGAAGATGCGGTATCGCCGGCACAAAAAGCGGTTGCTCGCGATCAAGTATTGGCTGCGGTAACCGACGGGGGCTATGGTCGTCGCGAACTGGTGGTAAGGATAAATGGCTTTGACACGGAATGGGGGCGCAAGGATATTGAAGCGTTTGCCAATGCGCCCATTTCGGCGCTTTGCTTGCCTAAAGTTGAGTCGGCAGCAGAAATTCATGCTGTTGTTCAAGTTTTGCAGCAGGCTGGTGCTAACGCCAATCTCAAACTCTGGGCAATGGCTGAAACACCGCGGGGCATTTTAGCGGTCAGTGAGATTGCGGGTGCCCATGCGCGTATGGACGCTATTGTGTTGGGAACCTCTGATCTAGCGAAAGACTTGCGCGTTCCTCATACTCCGCAGCGTCTAGGTATGCTCACCTCCCTGGGAATGTGCGTGCTTGCGGCGCGGGCTCACGGTATCGATGTGTTTGATGGGGTTCACTTGGATGTAGACGATGAAAACGGCTTGCACACTGCATGTGAGCAGGGCGTCGAGTTAGGCTTTGATGGTAAGACGCTTATTCATCCCAAACAGATTGCGGTGACGAATCAGTTGTTTTCTCCCTCAAGTGATACGCTTGCCCGAGCAGAAAAAATTCGTTTAGCTTGGCAGGCCGCAGAAGCAGAAGGTAAGGGCGTGGTCTTGGTTGATGGTCGTTTAGTAGAGGCGCTCCATGTTGAGGAAGCCGTCCGAGTCTTGGCCATTGCTGAGCAAATCGGCGCCCGAGACGCGGATTTGTAGGGTCTGGCGGTGCGGCTTACCACAGCGCTCAGGCCGCGCCATTTTTTCCGGGTTGACCGCTGGGGTAGCGACACAGATTAATGAGCTCTAGCAGGCGACCGTCTAGCCAACTGTCCAATTGATAGTTTTTAACGAAGCCGCAATGGCCGCCATACTGCTTAGTTTCAATATGCAAATATTGGCTGGCGGCCAATCGGCTGAGGTCTTCGGATAAAATGATTGGGTCGTCTTGGGCGGCAATAATATGCGCCGGTGATGAAAGACTTGCTAATACGTCATCGGCAATGCAATAGGCTTTAAAGTAGTCTTCTGGCGTGGCAAATTGAGTGTGGTTGGGTATGAAGTATTTATTCATTTCCCGCAGGCTTTTTAGCTTGAGCAAATTGTCTTTATAACCAAGCTCAGGATAGAGGCGGATCTTCTTTTGTAGCGATTTTTGCCATTTCCTGACGAAGTACTTTTCGTAGCCCCACCAACCTGTCTCTAAGGCTAACATCGTTTTTGCAGGGTCTACAACGGGGCATATACCAATCGTCTGCTGAATATTTAAGTCGGCTTCAGCTGCCTTTGCCGCGACCCGCAATGCGAAATTTCCGCCCAGTGAAAACCCCGCCAGAAATTGCCACTCATGGGGATACGTAGCGTGAATCGCTTTAATAGCTCCGATTACCTCGTCTAGCCTCGCTGAATTGAAAAGCTCTTTATTTAGGTGATGGCTGGGGCCATGATCACGCAGGTTTAAGCGGAATACATCATAGCCGGCATTAAAAAAGGTGCCGCCAGCCGATAGCATATAACTAGATTGTGAATTGCCTTCCCAGCCATGAATAAGCGTAACTATTCCTTTGCTTCGCTTTGCTTGGGTAGCAAATTCGCCGAGCAATTGGTGGCCATCACCGCAGTCTAAGATAACGGTCTTGCTCGCGTTGAGCATCGCTTTGGCGCGGGGATAAATACGCAGCCGACGTAATCTAGTCGAGGAGAGTAGCGTTTGAGCATGGCAATTTTGTAAAAGCCCCGTTGGAGCGAAGTCGTTCATATGGTTATTTTATATCCTGTTCTACGCAATGGCTTGGGCCGCGATACTGGCTGTCTCGATCTGCACTACTGCACATCTCAGATTATGACCTACGCCGAATGGGTGATGTTCCCTAACTCCAGTTCGCTGCGATTATTCGCAGCGCATTTATGGTGTTTGCTAAAAAGTCTGCTAAATATACTAATAAGGCTTTGAAAAGCCTCAAATAACAATAATTATGTCAGTATGACATGGGAGATAAAAATGACCACTCTATATAAATCTGCAATAGCTTTGGCTGTTGCGGCATCTTTTGCAACGTCTATGACTCACGCGGAGGCTACGGCAGGCAAGGCGCTCAGTTTAGAGGAGGTGTTGGTCACCGCTGAAAAGAGAGAGCAATCCTTACAAAACACACCCATCTCTATTTTGGCATTTTCCGCCGAAAAACTGGCGCGATTTGGTGTGAGCGATTTAGGTGATATCAGCGGTCTGGCACCGAATGTGGAAATTACGCCATTTCCAATTAGTCGCAGCTCTCTGATTGTTTTTATGCGAGGGGTAGGTAATAACGACAGTCAATCAACCCAAGACCCTGCGGTAGGTGTGTATTTAGATGGCATCTATATGGCGCGGAGTATCGGGCTGACCAGTGATGTCGCCGATCTTGAAAGAATAGAGGTGTTGCGAGGTCCGCAAGGCACCTTATACGGGCGAAACACCACTGGCGGTGCGATTAATTTAATTACAGCTAAGCCGGCAGACGAGGCGGGGATTAGTCAAACCGTGAGTCGTGGCAATCGCAGTTACTGGAAGTCACTCACGAAAATAGAAACGGGCAAAGTCGGCGATGTCGCGGCTAAATTAACTTATTTACGCTCGGCCCATGAGGGTTGGGTCAAAAATGCCGGCCCGGGTAAAAACTTTGGTGAAGAAGATAAGTCCGCCGGACGTTTCGCACTGCGCTGGGATGTTAATGACGCGATCTCGGTAGATTATGCCTACGACTTTTCAGAAATAGACGGTCCACAGCATTATTATCAACCTATTGCTGGCGTGTCGCCAAATCCCGCCGTACCCGCCAGTGGCAGTCGCAATGGCAGTGGCCAGTGGTTTGGTGGGGTATTGCCGAGTAACACCGAAATCAGTGGTCACAGTTTGATTGTGAGCTTAGAAACCTCGGTGGGTGTCGTAAAGTCGATAAGTGCTTACCGCGAGCTGAACGAAAACATAGTACAAGACTACGCCGCTGGTGCACCAGGTTTCCGGGTAAACGTAGATGTTGATCAAGAGCAGTTTTCGCAAGAGCTTCAGTTGGTTGGGGACTACGGCTCAGAATTTAATTACGTGGCGGGACTGTATTATTTCATAGAGAAGGGCAATGAACTTGAGTCTGACAAGTTTGCAGGCTTTCCTGTAGAGACGCGCCAAGTCATTTCAGAGAGTGAAGCTCAGGCAGTTTATGGCCAGTTTACGTGGTCACCTTCAGCCTTAGGCCACCGCTTGGATATCACCTTGGGTGGGCGGTATACAGCCGATGATCGCTCTGCCGATAAAACCAGTACTAACTTTTTTGGTGGACCGCAGTCGGGGAGTGAAAGCTGGAGCCATTTTAATCCCAGTTTAACCCTAGATTATGCATGGACTGATACCTTAAGCACCTACGGTAAGGTAGTCAGTGGCTACAAGTCAGGCGGCTTTAACGTGCGTAGTACCGAAGCCGGTTTTCAGCCACCCTTTGATGAAGAGAATATCTTGTCGTATGAGCTGGGTTTGAAGTCGACTTGGCTTGATCGTCGAATCAGCTTTAATGCCGCCGTGTTCCACGCAAAATACACCGATATTCAGCTTCAGCAAATAACGAATAATGCGACGATCTTCTTAACAGATGTGTTTAATGTGGGTGAAGCTAAGGTAGATGGTTTTGAATTTGACCTAATGGCGGTCGTGGTCGAAGGCTTAACCTTGCAAGCGTCCTACGGCTATACCGATGCGGATTTTGTTGAGTATATTGATCAGCGTCCAGCTGAGTCTACATTTGGCCAGGATGTCTCGGATCGCGCTGTTATGCCTTATGCGCCAGAGCAATCATTCACAGTGGGCTTGGATTACGAAAAGCCGATCAGTATAGGTGTTCTTCAAGCGTCGGTGGACTACAACTGGCGTGACGAGCGCTATGGCACCGCGTTTAATGACGATTTACAGGGCTTTTTCCTGGATGAGAACGGCATAGTTAACGCTCGCTTGGCCGTCACAGAGATTTCGATTGGTAAAGCGAGCTTAGAAGTTGCGGCGTGGGGGCGCAACCTGGACAGTGAAGAGTACAAAGTACATTCAATCAGTCTGGATACTTATCGCAGTGCCTATTTTGGCGAGCCGAAAAGCTATGGAATAGACGTCACACTTAGTTTCTAAGGTCTGAGTTTTTAAATCCAGTGCATTGTTCACTGTTCTGCTAAGTTCATGCGCCGGTATTCATACCGGCGTTTCATCATTGTAAAGACTAAAATAGGTTTGATATGGGAAATGCACAATTAGCCTTAGCCGCCAGTCGTTTGTCTGGGCAATACGTCGAGCAAGGTAACAAAGCGGCGTGGCTTGATTTATTTGCAGAAGATGCCTGCGTTCAAGACCCCGTTGGGAAATCACCCTTAGATCCATCGGGGCTTGGCCATATAGGCAAGGCAGCGATCGCTGATTTTTGGGATATGGTGATAGCCGCGGGTGATATAGAGTTTACTATTGTGTCGTCGCATCCAGCGGGAGATGAGTGCGCCAACGTCGTGAGAATGGTCAATAACTTGCCGGGTGATATTAAAATGGAGCTTGATATGGTGGTGGTTTATACCGCAAATGGAGACGGTAAAATCACATCCCTCAAGGCATACTGGGATTTTGACGCAGTCCAGCAGCAGCTGAGCTGAGACTCTCTTTACACCGTTAATATCTCGCGACAAGCAAGCTCGTTCTGAAAAATGGGTCTTTGTGCCTATTAATTATATTTTATGTGTTTGATACTTGTGTAAAATCTGCGAAGCCAGCCCTGTTTTATCGGCTGGCTTTTTGCTATTTAGTGGTAATCTGGCGTTAGTAACACCTCTTGTAAGTGGTGAATAACATTGCGGCGTAATGAATTGATTTCGTTAATGTCTATAATCATATTTATAAATGCCTGCGTATGAGTGATTAACTTGGTTTTAGTGACACGGTTTTTAATGCTAGCTCTGGTGCTCATAGTTTCAGCTATGTCATTAACTACGCGTGCACAAATAGTAAATATCGAGCTTTTGGGGACGTCACTCACCGCACCGGTGAATGACGTATTAGCGGACATTAACTTGCTAAGCGCCGATAGCGGTGGCATGGACTTGCTAGGTGTTGAGCTGCTTGGCTCTGATGCTCTGTTTGGCGTTAACCTTAGCGGTCAAGATATATTGCTGCTGGGCGCGCCTGTGGCGGGCGGTGCTGGCGTTGGCGATTTGTCAGGCCTAACAGGCGCTGTTGATGGCTCACAAGGCGCAGTGCTGGAGTTTTTGCAAGATACGGCAATGGGGGATATTAACCCGACCGTATTAACGTTGTCTTTACCGGGGTCTAACGGACAGCCAGTGTCGCCGGACGTTGACAACACAAAGGATAGAAAAGCCGCCTCTAAACCTGATGTGTTGGCGGTGTTGTCAGGCGACAAGCTCGGTGCTTGTAACGATAGAGATAAAGATAGCGTTTGCGACAGCGAGGACCGCTGCTTAGGCACACCTGCGGGTGCCATTGTCTTGCCCTCTGGCTGCCACTTTGATCCCGCTAAACCGCTTGCTTTGCAGGGAGTGACCTTTGCGGCTGGCACGGCGGTACTCACTGAGTCGTCTGCCGCTACCTTGAGCAAAGTCGCGAGGATTATAAAGTTTATACCGCTTAGAAAAATTGAACTCGCGGGACATACCGATGATGTTGGTAGTCTCGCTGACAACCAATTACTGTCAGAACGACGCGCGCAAGCTGTTAAGAGATATTTGGTGGCAGAAGGTGTTCCCGCAAAATTGTTAGTGGTTAAGGGTTACGGTGAGTCACAGCCTCTGATTTCCATCGACGGACTTGAAGGCAGTGCCCTCAGCAAAGCGCGTACGCACAACCGGCGAGTAGAACTGCGTTCACTTGACGGGCGGACTCAGCGCTGAATCTCGAGCCAAGATAATAGAAATTTGGAGTAAGCATGGCTATCGATTTACCACCCGTAATCCCACCGCAGGCGTCAACCGCAGAGCGTATTGAGCAATACGCTGCGGCGCAATCGGATTCAATTGTTGACGTGAAGGTTGGCGGCTACGATCTGCGAATTTCTGGAAATCGCTACCTCACCCGTGAACAAATTGACTTGATTATGGGAGTGGCTAAAACGCCTGCACAGGCCGTTAATGCCTTAAATCAAGCCTATTACCAGTTGGGTCATTTACTGGTTACGGTGTATTTTGCACATCGCGATAACGTTATTTACGCCCACGTTATAAATGGTCATTTATCGGCAATAAAGGCGCCAGAAAGTATATCTCCCTATTTTTCGGGATTGATAGGTGATCAGGATTTAACGCGCACTGAATTTGATACCAAGCGGGTCTTAGCCAATCTAAAAAGTGATCGTGCGGGTTTAAACTACGCGGTTACCTACCAGCTTTCAGAGGATCCTACGGCATTTACTATCGTGCTAACAGAAGCAAAGAAAGAAGACCACGATAGTACGGATTTAAGTCTAAGCGCCAATAATTTCGGCAATCGGTTTTTGGGCCGTTACTTTGCCAATGCAGGCTTAAAACACGATTTTGAAAGTGGCGTGGAAGCCTCGCTTTCCTATGACCGTGCACTGACGGAATTCGGTGAAGTGAGCGGTGGTCAATACTATAACGGCTATACATTTAAGCTAAATTATCCCAGTAGTTTTGGTCTATATGGTATTGAGGCGCGTTATATAGAATACGAACGTGATACTGAGGCTTTAGTGGCTGGCCCGAGCGCTATCGATAGCCTGTTGTGTACGATTCCCTTGGTTTGCGAGTTGACAGGTGGTTTGGGCTTAAGTATTGGCGGAGGGACAACTGAGCAGGTCTGGCTGCGTTTAGTTGCCGAGGCAACGACGATTGCTCTTACCGGTGAACAGGTGGTGAGTAGTGATGCGCTGCATCGTTTCACGGTCTCTCAGCGCTTGGAAAAAGTAGATAGCGTGATTGATATAGAGGGGTTCGGTGACGTGCTTGATGAGCCCCAAACAAGCCTGGAACTTGGTCTAAAATATAACCAGTTAATTCGTCTGTTTGGCGTGGGCAGTCAAATCACCGCTCAGGGTTTCGTCGAGGCTGGCTTAGAGTCAGATGCTGGAACGCTAAGCACAGATACCCGTGAAGGTGTGGTCGCTACTGGCCGTCGAACCGGTGAGTATTTGTTATTTAAACCCCGCTTCGGCCTCAAAATGGCGGTGAGTGATTGGGCCACATTGAAGGCAGACGTCATCGCGCAATTCTCGAATGATGAGCAACTGCCCTTGCAGCAACAGTTTTTCTTGGGTGGCGCGGCGGGGCTAAACGCGTATTTGCCCGGTGTATTGGTGGGCGATTCAGGTAGTTATACTAAGCTAGCCTTTGAAAGTAATGGCCTGCCATTATTTGGCATGACCGTTACGCCGGCAGTCTATGTGGAGCATGGCCAAGCGTGGTTCGAAAATGCCGCTGGCGAGGCCGGCAATACGCGCGCAATTGCCGATGCTGGACTTAGTGTAAAGGCCGAGCTAGGTAAACATTTTGTGACTGAAATAGTCGCCGCCAAGCCGGTTTATGACGACAATCTGGATGAGGATTCATTGTCGCAGCTTGAAGTCGATTTTTACTGGCGTCTATCCCTCACTTTCTAAATCTGATTTTTTAATCAGTCCGTGTTTAGAGCGGCTTTCGTAAGCCGCTTTTTACGTGTCTATCTGGTATCTGCGGTCATGGGGTTTTGACTGGATACTTTTCCCATACTTACTATCCGCATATTAATGGATGCTTACTTATAGCCGCCCAACCACTGGTAGGGAGTAGGTGAATTGCGCTTGAAGGCGCAATTTAAAAACTAACCGTATAGGCGGGGAATGCAGCATAGATGCTCGCGGTAAATTTGATTATCGTTGAATTCCAATGCCATCATGTTTGATTTTTTATGGCGAATACTTCTTTTGTGTTTGATCTTGAGTATCTGCGTTTTGATGGTATATCTCGGCAAGCAGGTCGCCGACGCGTTCAATCGCTTTAATTTGGAAGCCTAGCGCGTCCCGTTCCCTCCATTCCAGTAACCTCGCACTACAAGGCGAAAGTGCCCCAAATTCAGCACTCACATCTTAGTTCCTAAGATTCGACCTGTTCATTTGAGGGTATGTGGCTTTTTTGATGCTAACCGCCAGCTTCGAACATTTCTCAGAAAACATCATTCCGGCTGTCTCAATTATTGCACTGTTAACAATGTGGGGCGCAGGCATAAAAATGCGCTATTATTGCGGCTTGTTTGTATCGACGTTGCTGGGCAGGGTAATTAGTGAATGTGTAAACGCTTGTTTATGCTATAAAATCAGACACTGTCGATGTTGGATGTCATAGTTGTTTTCACGGGTGATGCCTTTGTAAGATATTGTTGCTGGCATCGCCTAGCGGAATTTAAAGAGGTGTGGGTGTGGCAAGGACAATAAAATCAGCGGAGGACAATACTTTAGTCAAAACACGGGCAAAACGCATGTCGCCAGAGGCGCGGCGTCAACAAATCTTGATGTGTGCGGTCGACGTGTTTGCTAAGCAGGGTATTGAAAAAGCAACTCATGCCGATATCGCCAAACTTGCCGGCGTTGCTAGTCCTACCGTATTTCACTATTTTCCTACTATTGACGATCTTCAGTTGGATGTGATTAAAGAAGTGCGCCGTTTTTTACTTGAAGGTTTTGTTATTGTCCGTACCGATGTTGACGCCCCCGTGCATCTGCGTGTTGAAGATATGTTGTCTTCATTTGCCAAGTCTGTCGATACGGATAGGAATTATGTAACAATTTGGCTCGAGTGGAGCGGCTCCACCAAGGGACATATTTGGGAACTATACAAAGAGTTTTACACTGCCACGACAGTTGCACTGCGCAAGTTGCTTCTGGAAGGGCGCGCTGATAATTCCATCAAGCCTAGCCTGCAAGCCTCAGATGCAGCGCGTATTATTTTGGGCATGGCGCATACCATCGCTCATATGCGCTTTTGCGGAGCGACGTCAAAAACTGCTCAAAAAACGATTAATTCATTTGTCGCAGAATACATAGCGCCTTGAATTTCCGCTTGAGATAATTTTTTTAATAAATTGATTTTTTAATGGGCGCTTATAAGGACGTATTGATGAAGCAAAGTATTCGCAGCCGGCTCCTGAATTTTGTACTGAGGCTAATCCGGCGTCCTATAAGAAACCACGGACAACTGATGGCACTTCGGCGACGTTTTGCAAAGCTTGACGAACGTCTTGTGGGAAATGCGGAGAGGCTTTGCCGTATCAGTCAGGTAGATTTATCCCACTGTCAGACAGATGTTTTACAAACCATCGATTTTAGCGATGATCCTATCAAGGCAAAACACGTTTTGTTATTTCATGGTGGCGCTTACTGCTTGCGTTCGCCAAATACTTATCGGTCGATGCTAGCAGGTATCTGTAACAACCTTGGTGCGATCGGTGTGCTGCCAGACTATCGTTTGGCTCCTGAGCACCCGCATCCAGCTGCCATAGAAGATTGTTTCGAGAGTTACAAAATGCTGTTAGATAAGGGAGTGGCAGCCGATCATATCGCTTTGCTGGGTGATTCAGCAGGTGGCGGGCTGGTATTATCGATTCTTGCCAAAATAAGGGAAGAAAATTTACCCATGCCGACGTCGGCGAGTCTATTTTCACCCGCTGGGGATTGGACTTTGTCGGGGGCGTCCCTCTTTCAAAATGAGGGTCGAGATCCCATGTTCCGTTTAAGTTCGTTTTTGTTTTTTCGGAGTTTATATCTAGGAGGGCACGATACCACTGATCCTGCTGTGTCGCCGCTACTGGCGTCTTTTAGCGGCTACCCGCCTATGTATTTTACCGCGAGTGAGACCGAGTTGCTGAGGGATGTGGCGATTGTGGGCGCCGAAAAAGCGCGGGAAGCAGGTGTTACAGTAGAAATTGATATTTGGCCTGGGCAATGTCATGACATGCAGCTGATGTCGATTTTGCCTGAAAGCAAAGTTGCACTAAACAAATTGTGCGAGTTTATTGCCAAACATTGGTAGGCGTTTGAATTATTTAAAAGGCCATAGGGCTCCTAAGAGCCCGACGGATCGTTACTATCGAATTTTCGCAAAACAAGTACGTACTTCATTTACAAAAATTTCTGCTTGCTCAAAAGCGGCAAAATGGCCGCCTTTTTCAACATTGTTCCAGTGAATCAAGTTTTGATAAAGTCGCTCAACCCACTGGCGTGCAGGTCTGAATAATTCCTTCGGAAATATTGAAACACCACAAGGCATGGTGATGGGCTCTGCAAGTAGACTGTGGAAGCTTTCCCAGTAGAGTCTGGCAGACGACGCGCCACTGTTTGTCAGCCAGTAAATACTGATGTCGTCGAGCATTTGATCTCTGGAAAGTGCATCCTCAGGGCGACCTTTGTTGTCTGTCCAGCCATGAAATTTCTCATATATCCACGCTGCTTGTGCGACGGGAGAGTCCGCTAGACCATAGCCTAATGATTGCGGCCGAGATTTTTGAATCATTGCGTAGCCGGAGTCATTGTCGAAATAGTGCTTAACATCCGCCAAGGCATTTTTGTCGCGCTCTGTCAGCGAAGCCATATCATCGGCGGTTGGTTGTGCTAATGCCATATTGATATGGATTGCTAGGCATTCAGGTGGTTCTATGCGAGCGATGGCTGTGGTGACGCCGGATCCCCAGTCTCCGCCTTGGGCAACATATTTGGAGTAGCCCAAGCGAGCCATAAGCGTGATCCACGCCTGTGCAATGCGTTCTAGTCCCCAGCCTGTCGCGCTGGGTTTGCCAGAGAACCCGTAGCCCGGTAGGGAGGGAATCACCAAGTGAAACGCATCTTTGGCACTGCCGCCGTGGGCAGTGGGGTTTGTCAGGGGGGCAATCACTTGCATAAACTCGAGTACGGAACCGGGCCAACCGTGGGTCATGAGCATGGGCAGAGCATTGTCGTGGGGCGACCGAATATGCAAGAAATGTATGTCTAATCCATCTATTTCGGTGGTGAACTGGGGGTGGGCATTTAATTCCTGCTCGCACCGGCGCCAGTCATAGCTGTGCTGCCAGTATTTGCATAGCGATTTTACTGCGTTTAACGGCGCGCCTTGGCTCCAGTCATCGACGGTCTCAGCGTCGGGCCAGCGGGTGTTGGCAAGTCTCGCCTTTAGGTCGTCTAGTTGTGACTGAGGGATATCAACTCGAAATGGCTTGATGGCTCGATCCATAGTAAAAACTCGTCATTGGGGCTGGATATTTCTGTTTTTAGTCAGCTTGCTTAATAAGTTATTTAAGCACATCTCACTTGTTATTTGGACTTTACTTCGGCCGGAAATGTATTGCGGTATCATTCAAATACTTCTCTTGGTTACCGGCCATAAGGTCTGCTGCGCCGCTCCTTTGAAGATATTTGCCATGAGATCGATTGTTATGCAGCTAGCTTTTCTTATTGCGCTGATTCTAGGGGGGAGGATGGCTGGAGGGCAGAGTGGGGCGACAATTGTTACATACCGATAACGGGGACTATTCGCTTATATTTACTGCTAAAAAGCCGGTTTTTTTTGGTCTCGTGCCAAGGCAATCTGAGTCTATTTTGCTAGTGAATGGTGCAATGTTTGCCCTCAATGTGGTCGCTGCATTCAGGTGAAGTCCAAAAGTGTGAACTGCGGCACGCTTTTGTATAGGTATAAACCCGTACCATCGCAGCTCAGGATAAGCGTCAGTTAATTAAAGTTTAAGACGCTAAATGATAAAAACATTCTACAAGAGCGCGCATATATGAAGAAATCACCTTTTAGAAAGACCCTGATGGCTTCGCTGATGGCCACCGCAGGTGCGGTGCAAGCGGGTCCGTTGGCGGTCGTTATCTCTCCGCTTGCCGGTGCGGTGGCGGGTACCCCTTTAGATGCAGTCGTTATTCAGCTAGTTGAAGTTGATAACCAACTTGGCGCGCTGTCTGGCGGTGGCATACCGGGTTTGGATTCACTACCCGGTTTGGATGCATTGCCACTCCCCGGCCTTGATGCTCTGCCCATTCCAGGCGCAGGTGGTGCCGGCGGACTGCCAGGTTTAGATGCATTGCCGATTCCAGGTTTAGACTCCCTGGCTGGCGGTGGATTACCTGGTTTAGATGCATTGCCAATCCCCGGCCTTGACGCTCTGCCGATTCCAGGCTTAGGTGGCGGCGGCGGTGGTGCTCCGGGTGTAGAACAATTAAGCCAATTAACACTCACAGTCGACACGGCATTGAATGATGTTGTTGGTGCAAACGGGGTTACTGACAAAGTAACCGATTTAGTTGTCGCTTTGTCGACCGCTGATGTCGACACAATCGACGCCGGGGCATTCTTTGTTGGTGATCAGCTTCGCGCCACTGTCGACCATTTGACTTCTAATCTGACCGCACTTGGTGGCGGCGCTCCTATCCCTGGCTTGGACGCATTGCCTGGCCTGGATGTATTGGGTGGTTTGCCAATTCCCGGTGGCGCTGACGGTGGAATTCCAAGCTTTGGCGGATTACCGATTCCAGGTCTAGACGCATTGCCAATCCCAGGTCTTGATATGCTTGCTGCTGGTGGACTTCCAGGCTTAGACGCCTTACCAATCCCCGGTCTAGATGCATTGCCAATTCCAGGTTTAGATGCTCTGCCAATTCCTGGTGCTGGCGGCGGCGCGGCCGGTATTCCTGGCTTAGATGCCCTTCCATTTGATTTGGCGGCTGGTGCAGAGAAACTAGGTCAACTGACCTTTGCAGTGGATACCGCACTGGATGATCTTGGCGGCTTTGACGGCGTAACTGATAAGTTGACCGATGTTATCGATCTGTTGCCGACTGCTGATCCAGATGCGATTCAAGCTGCGGCGATGTTGATTCCTGGTCAGTTCGAGGTGTTAGCTGGCCATTTGCAGGAAAACTTGATGGCGCTGGCTGACGGCGGACTTCCAGGGCTAGATGCTCTGCCAATTCCTGGCTTAGACGCACTGCCTCTCCCAGGTGCTGGCGGCGGTGCCGGCGGTTTGCCAGGCTTGGATGCGCTTCCAATCCCAGGCCTCGATGCACTACCAGGTTTGGATGCACTTCCAATCCCAGGTCTTGATGCACTGCCACTACCTATCTAAATGAAGGCATGGGTTTCCCCCACAATCTCAGATAGCTTAAAGGGCCAGACCGGCAACGGTCTGGCCCTTTTTAGTTTTGAGCTATGGATGAGGATATTGTTTGCAATGTGACTGTCGGTGCCTGTGTTTCCGTTTCGACGTACGCCGCTGTTATTGGTGAAGGCATACTCTTATGTATTTTCTTGTGGGTGGTTGCGCGGCATTACACTAGAACGACGAGGATTACTTTTTTAAAATTGATATGGCTGTCATTGTTGTTTTTACGGTGGCGGTACTTATTGCGATGATTCATTAAGTGCTTAGCAAAGACAGATACGCTAATTCTTTGAACCCATTGGCCACTCACGTGTAGAGTGGTGGTAGATGAGAAAACATGTGCAGCCCAATTCATTTACTGCGTTTTATGTGGGCGCACCCAGCGGGAGTAAATTATGAACGACGCACTGAGAATTTTGCATCGCGCCGCGCCGGTCATGCCGGTCGCGCACTTCCAAAACTTGGCTCACGCACAGGCTTGCGCTGAACTGTTTGCGGAAGCGAAAGTGCCTACAGTAGAAGTTACCTTGCGCCACCCACAGGCGTGGCAAATGGTGAAAATATTTAAAGACATCATGCCCTTCGCCAAAATTGGCGTGGGAACAGTGGTGAATCGGCGGCAGATGTTGCGCGCAGCCGATGAAGCGGATTTTGTCATCAGCCCTGGCTTTTCCGCTGAGTTATCAATTTTAGCGAGAAAAACCCTTACCCCTTACATTCCCGGTATTGCGACAGCCAGCGAATTGATGGCCGCTATGAATGAAGAACATAGGGTGTTTAAGTGCTTTCCCGCGGCTGCCATTGGCGGGGTGGGGCTAATAAAAGCCTTGTCGGCGCCTTTTCCTGATGTCACTTTTTGTCCAACTGGCGGTATTTCTCCATCCAATTATCAGGAGTATTTGGCTTTAGAGTCGGTGGCCTGTGTTGGTGGCAGCTGGATTGTTCCCAGCGAAGACGCCTTGAATAAAGACCGCGCCGGATTCTTGGCGATGCTTAAAGATCTTTATGCAAGCTAGTAGGTCAGTTTAGGAAGGTCGCAGCACCTTCCTCTGCTGTGCCGACATTGGCGCGCAGTCCGGCGAAAAGGTCGCGGCCGTAATTGTCACTTGCCGGTGCTGGGTGAAAGTCAGCCGCCTCGCGTTGCGACAATTCTTCTACTGACAGCAATATCTCTAGTGTCTCTTTTTCCGCATCTAGAATAAGCATGTCGCCATCTTGAATTTTTGCAATTGGGCCACCAGCTAAGGCTTCTGGGTAGAGATGGATCGCTGCCGGAATTTTACCCGAGGCGCCAGACATACGACCATCTGTGACCAGAGCCACTTTAAATCCGCGCTCCTGCAATATGCCAAGGTAAGGTGTCAGTTTGTGTAGCTCTGGCATTCCGTTGGCCTTAGGCCCTTGGAAACGCACTACAGCAACAAAATCTCGCTCTAGCTCACCCTTATCAAAGGCGAGTTTTAAATCTTCTTGATTCTCAAATACCAGGGCGGGGGCCTCAATATATCGATGTTCAGGCTTTACAGCTGACACTTTGATAATACTTCGGCCAAGTTTGCCCGTCAGTAATTTCATCCCACCGTGTGGATCAAATGGTTTATTGATTGGGCGCAGAACGTCTAAATCAGCGCTGACCTCAGGACTTGCTTGCCAGCTTATAGCGCCGTTTTTAAGGCTTGGCGCTTGGCTGTAGTGCTGTAAGCCCTTACCCCAAACTGTGTTGACGTCGGCATGTAGCAGGCCGGCCGCAATTAATTCTGCGATCACAAAACCCGTGCCGCCGGCGGCGTGAAAGTGGTTCACATCTGCTTTGCCGTTTGGATAAATTCGACACAGTAGGGGGGTGGCTTCAGACAGCTCGGCATAATCCTGCCAGTCGATAATGATGCCGGCTGCCCTTGCAATCGCGATCCAGTGAATACTGTGATTGGTTGAGCCTCCTGTGGCCAATAGCGCGACAATGGCGTTTACCAAGCTGCGTTCATCGACAACGTCGCATAGGGGTGTGTAATTCGGCGTTAGCGCGGTAATTTTGCAAACTTGCTGGGCGGCGGTGCGGGTGAGTTCTTGCCTTAAAGCGCCGTTAGGCGGGACAAACGCCGTGCCTGGTACATGTAGTCCCATGGCTTCCATCAGCATTTGATTACTATTTGCCGTACCGTAAAACGTGCACGTCCCCTCGCCGTGGTAGGCGCTGGCCTCGGCCTCTAATAATTCTTCACGGCCCACTTTGCCTTCGGCATACAGTTGTCGAATGTTGGCTTTGTCGTCATTGCTTAGCCCCGTGGACATCGGGCCGGCGGGTACCATTATCAGTGGTAAATGGCCAAAACTGAGGGCGCCCATTAATAATCCTGGGACAATTTTGTCACATACACCTAAGCACAGAACGCCATCAAACATATTGTGGGTCAGCGCGATGGCGGTACTCATCGCAATGGTGTCACGGCTAAATAGGCTTAATTCCATGCCCTCAGCGCCTTGGGTGACGCCGTCACACATCGCGGGTGTGCCGCCTGCAAATTGCGCGGTGCAGCCGAGCTCAGTAACCGCTTTGCGGATAATGTCTGGGTAGTTTTCCAGTGGCTTATGGGCCGACAGCATGTCGTTGTAAGCGCTGACAATGCCGATATTAGCAGCCTCTTCAAGGCGAATACGCTGTTTATCGTCTTGGCTACAGGCAGCAAAGCCATGCGCTAAATTGCTGCATGAGAGTTGTCCGCGCTGTGTCCCTTTGCGCCTCATGCTTTCGCATTTGTTCAGATAGGCTTTGCGGCTAGCGACACTGCGCAGGCGAATACGCTCGGTAACCTTAGCAACAATCGGATGCAAGGGTATTTGCTTGGTAGAAGTCATTACGGGGCCCAGTAAATGTCGACTGGCACTTGCTGCTGGTGCAAGACCATAGAAATTGGATAATCGGCGTTTTGAGCCAAGGCGTCTTCAAGTACATCGCGCTTGGCTTTGCCGCTAATGTGTATAACTATTTTTTCGCTGTTAAAGACCGCTGACGGAGATAACGTAATTCTGGGGTAGGGCGCGGCGCCAGGATGCACGGCAAAGCAATGCTGGGTGTGCGCTGAGCACAGCTGTTGATATTCCGGGGCATCGTGAAACCATGAGGCGGTGTGGCCGTCGTCACCCATACCAAGATGTACAATGCTCAGCGGCCAATTTAATTCATCGAGCTGCTCTTCAAGAATAAACTGGCCATCAACTGCGTTATCGGCCTCGTTCTTCAATGGAAGATAATGACACCCAGTGGCTGCTTTTAGCAGCGTACTCTGCAACATGGCGTCATTGCTATTGCTGTGGTCAAGAGCTACCCAGCGTTCGTCAACCAGCAATGCGTGTACGGCTGTCCAATCTAGTTTCTCTTTACCTAGCAGGCTCAGCATATTTTTGGGTGTTGACCCACCCGATACCGCCAAGCTCGCATGCCCGTGATTGTGTATGGCAGTGCGCAGCGTATTGGCAATATCGCGGCTGAGTAGCTGGTCCATTTCCTCGCGATTTGGCAGCAAAATTAATTTTGGTTTTTTATTCATGCCAGCTCCTACCATATTTTTCAGGCAGGGCGAGGGATGCATTTGGTCCCATCGTTCCTGCCGAGTAAGGCTTGGTTTTTATACCGGCGTTGTGCCACGCATCGATAATACTGTCTACCCAGGCCCAGCAGGCTTCTACTTCATCGCGTCGCATAAACAGTGTTTGATCGCCTTCCAGTACATCCAAGAGCAATCGTTCGTAGGCTTCATGTGCATGTAATTCATCGTGTAGGTCGGCGTCCAGATTTAATTCCACCTGTTCTAATTTTAATTGTCTGCCGAGCCCCGGTTTTTTATTCACCTTGTACAGGGTAATGTTTTCCTCTGGTTGTAAGCGTATGACTAATTTATTCGGCAGGTCGTTGGGGTCTCCCTCAAACAGGCTGAATGGATGCTTTTTTAACTCAACAATAATTTCTGAGTAACGTCGCGCTAAACGTTTGCCCGTGCGGAGATAGAAGGGTGTGCCTTCCCATCGCCAATTGTGAACATCGGCTTGCAAGGCAACAAATGTCTCGGTGTTGTTACTATCTTCAAATCCTGTTTCATCTAAAAATGCCGCTACTGGAGAGGCGTTGACTGCTCCAGCAGTATATTGCCCCCGCACGGTTTTAGCTTTTACATTGTCAGCGGTGATCGGTCGCAGAGCCTGGAGTACCTTTACTTTTTCATCGCGAATGGTATCCGCCCGCAAATTGGCGGGAGGTTCCATGGCGACTAAGCACAGCAATTGCAGAATATGGTTTTGGACCATATCTCGCAGTGCGCCAGTTTTAGCATAGAAGTCACCGCGGCCTTCAACACCAATATCTTCTGCGACGGTAATTTGAATATTGTCGATATATTGGCTATTCCAGAGCGGGCCAAAGAGGGCGTTGCCGAAACGGAGTACCAGTAAGTTTTGAACGGTTTCTTTGCCTAAGTAGTGATCGATACGAAAGATGTTTCGCTCAGGGAAGACCTGCAAGACTTCGTGATTAATCTCTGTGCAGCTCGCGAGATCGTGGCCAAGGGGTTTTTCCAATACGACCCTTGACTCTGCACTGACCACACCGATGCTGTGTAAATTACGACAAATGCTGTTGTAAAGTGTGGAGGAAGTCGCCAGATAGAAGACGGCCTTGCTATCGGGGTGCCTGTCAATCGCCTCCGCTAAGCTGTGGTAATCCTTTAGGCTGTTTACGTCTAGGCTGATGAAATGTAGCTTGGCAGAGAATATTTGCCAGTGCTGCTCATCCCAAAAATGGGGAGGCAGAAATTCACGCATTTTCTCTTTCACTGCGGCGCGGTATTCTTCGTCGCTGCTTTCGCCGCGGCCGAGGGCGATGATGGCGCGCACATCGTCTATTAAACCTTCGCGCTGCAGTTTATATAGGGCGGGCTGCAGCTTTCGCAAAGCGAGATCGCCGGTACCGCCAAAGATAACAAGTTGTGAAGACTGAGTGCTGCTCATCGCCATTCTCTATATACGTAAAATGAGGCTGGTGACAAATTTTCTACATTGAATACCGGAGGGCTGTGGCAGTATTTGTTAGAAAATTTGCCTTAGCGTTGTTTGAGCATAGAGGTTTTAGAAAAATTTTAATACCACTGTTCGGTATTTTTTAAACAGTAGTTGAAAATGGGGTTATGCTAAAAATACGGCGATTCACTGGCAATGGTTAGGGATGATTTATGGCTATACGCATAGCACAAAGTAGCGACAGCATACAGGCAGGCCCGCTGATATATTCATCGGGGCCAGTCGCTTTTGAATATATATTCAGTCGCAAACACGGTCCGGCGATTGGTGATTTCTTGGTTGCCGAGTTTGCGCACGGTGCAACAATGTTTAGTCACCGCCACCACCATGTATATGAACTTGAAGGTGATGTGGTTGGCAGTATAGCTAGTTTCGATGCGTCCAGTCACGGTGGCACATTTTTGGCGAACGCGCGCGCTATTTTTCGTCACTATGGTTTGCGCGGTATTGTCAAAGGACTGATTTTTGAGCTTCGGCTAGTAAAGGCTCCGCGTAAAGCTTGTTTATACCTTTGTCATATCGCGGTTCGTGAGGATTGTCGCGGGAAAGGCATCGCTGCGCAAATGATCAACTTTATGGCGGCTAAAGCGCGCGGTGGACATTACCGCTATCTCAGCTTGGATGTGGCCGAGCAAAACAGCAATGCGCTGCGCTTGTATGAGCAGATGGGATTTAAAGTGCGGGTAAGAAATAAGAGCTATAACAAAATTCTGGACAATCATCTGTACATGGAGCTAGATCTCGACGTGGATTAACGCCAAGTAAAATGCTGTATTGCTAAGCTTTGCCCAGAGCCTGTTTGGGGCCGGCATACTGTGCCGCGCCCTTGGCGCTGTATAGAGGCGTGTCACCGTGTGCGCTGCTGCCGAGAATTTCAAGGGCGCGCTGTTTATAGCGAGCTTGCACGGCGATGTCTGCGCCGGTCTGATTATTTAACATTTGGCAGCGAGACAATATGGCAAGTGTCTCTTGCCAGTCAGGTGCACTGCTGTGCTGAGCAGCGCTACTCGATTCTTCGAGTAACTGGCGACGGCGCAGGGCGAGCTGATCCAGTGTTTGAACTAAGTCCATTTTTTGAATGGCAATGGCTTCAATTTGTTCAGCGGAGTTAGCTAGTTTCAAGCTGGCTGCCTCGCTAATTAACAACGATTCTAATGCGCTGGCATTATCGTGAATATGTTGAAGTACATCGCTAAGTTCATTCATCGTTATTAGGCGCCTGTTAGAGTTTCCATATTTACCAAGGCTTCCGCGACTTTTTGGGCGTCGATATTAAATTCGCCGTTGCGAATAGCCGTTTTAATGGCATCTACTTTTTGGCGATCAATGCCGTCGCTGCTATTCACTTCCACGCGGGTGCGCTCCATTAGCGGCGTTTCCGCTATAGATGGCTGATTGCTGGTTACGTTTGCCGCAGTATTTGGCGCTACACTTTCTGATTTACTGCCGCCAGTGCGTCCGCCCTCTAGCTTGCGGAGCTGGCTCAGTGAAGAGCCGTCTAATCGGTCGACCATGTCAGAATCCTCTCATTTAATAGGCTTACGCTACTTATATCGGCAGCCGTGCCAAAAACTTTAGTTAAGCAATACAACATTTTCTGACGCTACCACACCCTCAAGTTGCTTACCCGAATTGAGGTTTTTAACCATTATTCGCGAGCCCAGGGCGCCATTTTGCAGTGCAATTCCCATCATGCTGACGCTTACCGGTCCCGTGTTGCTATTTAACTGTACGCGCTGGCCTTTATTCACGATGCTGCTGGCAGTGACCATATTTGGGGTAAGCACTGCGCCTTGGGCAATACTGCGTCTGCTAGTGTAGCCACCACGATCGCCAAGTGATTGTAAGTAACCATAGCCCAGCGCCGAGATATCGCGCTGGCTCCAGCTTATGTCGCGCTCGCTAATAGTGGTGTTGGGCGCAATAGGGTGACGGGCAACCATCACATTGGCAAAGGCCTCAACCGTCACTGGCAAGTAAATCTTCCATGGCTTGTTGCCATTGCATCGCACGCCAACGGTGGTCCGGCGTTTAATCTTTGCGCCAGTTGATAAAAAAGCCTCAAGTTTGGCCGGGCACTGGGCGAGCTTGGTCCGCGGATCTAAAGCTTGCACCGTTATCTTGGTCTTCATTTTCTGCCACGGGTGACGCGCTGCAATATAGGCGCGAGCCGTCTCCGCGATTCGCGCGTGATTCTCGTTCGCGGCGGCGAAAAGCGATTGACTAGTGAACATCAGCAGAATGTTCGCTAGTAAAAAATAAATGTATTTTCCTTTTTTATTCATAGCCATAAAACACGTCAAAGTTTTGTCGTTTTCCAAAAACCTGCAATGCCTATGCCAGTGTTGTGGTTTTTCTGTGCTTGATAGATAGGGGTTTATACGGAGGATGCCGGCTGCCGGAATTTTGCCTATGCGGGAAAAAGAGCGCCGTTTTTTTGGCAAAGCGGTGTTGTGAAGATTTTAACACTTTGTATTTTAAAGGAAAAAAAATATGGCACGAGCCTTGCCTTGTTCGTTAGTGCGCGGCGTTGAAAGCCGGCAAATGGCAAGCTTACAAACTATATCGACAGCCGCCATAAAAACTTTAGAAAAAGTAGGTTTAAAAAAATGTCTATAAATTTTGATAAAGCGCTAGGGATACATGAGCAAGCATTGCAGGTGCGCGATAAGCGCAACGAAGTGCTGGCTACCAATATAGCAAACGCCGATACCCCCGGCTACAAAGCGCAAGACATAGATTTTAAAGCGGTCTTATCACAGTCGGCAGCGAGTGGTAATTCGATGCAGTTAGCAATGCGGACGACAAATAGCGGGCACATACAAGGTATGGGCGCCGCGACTGACGGCTTGCCAATGGATCTTCAATACCGTGTTCCCACCCAGCCATCGCAAGATGGGAACACGGTTGACACCCATTTAGAACAAGCAGAGTTCGCGGACAACGCGATGCGCTACCAAGCCACACTGTCGTTTTTGAGCAGCCGTTTTAGTGGCATGAAGTCTGTATTACAAGGAGGACGATAAGTCATGGCTAATCCTTTGAGTGTCGCCGCATCAGCGATGAATGCGCAAATGCTTAGATTGAATACGGTCGCCAGTAATATGGCGAACGCCGAAACCGTCAGCGGCAGCGAAGATACCGCTTACCGCTCTCGGCAACCCATTTTCTCTACCGTTATGAACCAGCAGCGCGAAGTTGCCGGTGTTGCAGTGACCGGTATCGTGCAAAGTGACGCGGCAGTGGCAAAACGCTACGAACCGGGTCATCCCCAGGCGGATGCGGATGGCTATATCTACAGTTCCAATGTGAACACGATGGAAGAAATGGCAAACATGATGTCGGCTTCAAGGGCGTATCAAAATAACGCTGAAGTTTTCTCTACCACTAAAACTCTCATGCTGCGCGCTTTGCAGCTTGGTCAGCAGTAGGACGTAAATTATGGAACTTCGCACGATAGAAGACCTGCAACTACAGACTGCGGCAAGTAAGGCTAAGAAGGATGCGTCGTCGCTGGATCAGAATGATTTTATGAAGCTAATGCTTCAGCAATTAAAAAGTCAGGATCCGTTTAAGCCCACCGACAACACCGAGTTTATTAGCCAAATGGCGCAGCTAACCTCGGTTAGTGGCATCAGCGAAATGAACACAAATTTAGCGGGTTTAACTCAGTCTTTATATTCCGCGCAACTGCTAGATGCGTCGTCGTTGATCGGCAAAGACGTGCTGGTAGAAACGGATGTCGCTGCGCTGCCGTCAAGTGGCAATGTACAGGGGCAAGTTAATTTGGCGACCAGTACCACCGCTTTAGATATCGATATTCTGGCGCCGACGGGTGAGGTTATTGGCAAAGTTCCCTTGGGGCCGCAGCGCGCAGGCACTGTTGCCTTTGAATGGAATGGCGTCGGTTTGAATGGTGAGCGTATGCCGCCGGGCACATACCAAATTCGCGCTAATTATTTAAATGGCAATACCTTGGAAGCCGTGTCTACCGAAATGCGCAGCGAAGTGCTGAGTGTGAAGGTGCCGGCATCGGGTGGAACACCACAGGTGCAAGTCCAGGGTTTGGGTAGCGTTAGCATGTCGCAAATTATAGAAATTAGCTGAGCGGTAATAGCATCGTTTCGCAAATAACAGAAGTCATTAGACCAGGAGTAAGCCCATGAGCTTTCGCATTGCACTGAGTGGATTAAACGCCGCATCGGCACACCTTGATGTCACCGCGAACAATATTGCCAACGTCAATACCGCTGGTTTTAAAGGTTCGCGAGCGGCATTCGCTGACGTTTATGCAACGTCAAATAATGACGTCACCAAGACTACGCCAGGGGCAGGTGTTCGCTTGAATACCATTACTCAGGAGTTCTCGCAGGGCAATATCGACTTTACCGATAATAATTTAGATCTCGCGATTTCAGGCGAAGGCTTTTTCACCATGAAAGGGACTAGCGGCGTGACTTACACTCGTGCAGGTTCCTTCAGTGTCGATCGCGACGGTTTTGTCGTAAACAACAATTTAGAGCGTCTACAGGTGTTTCCACCTTCTGGTGACGGTAACTTTTCGACCGGTTCTTTAAGTGATTTGGAGTTGCAGGTTTCTGAGAATGCACCTAAAAGCACAGAGCGCGCCCAGATTGGCGTAAATTTACCGGCCAATGCTCCTACGCCTGCCGCGACTCCCTTCGACCCGAGTTTGCCAACCAGCTATAACCACGCGACCTCGATGACGGTATACGATTCCTTGGGTACCCAACACACGGCGACCTTGTACTTTGTTAAAGATGCTGCAGCCAACACCTGGAACCAACAATTGTATGTTGATAACAATGCGGTAGGCGGTTTTAACACCGTTAACTTCAGTAATGCCGGTGAGCTTCAGACGCCAGCATCAGGCCTTATTACCTATCCGTCCTATGACCCAGGTACTGGTGCGGCAGCCATGGATCTGAGTTTCGACTTCACCGCCTCTACACAATATGGCAAAGAGTTTGGTGTAAACAACTTACAGCAAGATGGTTTTACCACAGGACGCTTGACCGGTATTGAAGTTGATAACACCGGTATTGTCTCTGCGCGTTTTACCAACGGTCAGTCTAAGCAATTGGGCAAAGTCGCGATGGCAAGCTTTTCTAATCCCAATGGCTTGCAGCAGCAAGGCGATACTTCTTGGGCAGAAACGTTTGCCTCTGGCAGCCCACGGGTGGGTGAGGCCGGTTCATCAAACTTTGGTCTGCTGCAGTCTGGCGCCTTGGAAAGCTCTAACGTCGACCTGACGTCACAGCTGGTTGAAATGATTACTGCGCAGCGCAACTTCCAGGCGAATACGCAAATGATCTCGACCGCAGACGCGGTGACACAAGCCATTATCAACATCCGATAGTCGCTGAACGACGCGAACTGAGCGGGAGGATTTATGGATAAGTTACTTTTTGTAGGCATGATGGGTGCTAAAAACACCCAGCAAGCGCAAGCCGTAAACGCCAATAACTTGGCGAACGTAAGCACGGCTGGCTTTCGTGGTGACTTTCAAAATTTACTTTCCCGCCAGATTGAGGGTCCAGGTTTGGCCACCCGCTTTAATCCCGTGTTAGAAGGGCAGGCGAGTGATTTTTCAACCGGTGTAGTGACAACCACCGGCCGAGATTTAGATGTATCTATTCGCGGTGATAAAGGCTGGTTTGCGGTGCAGGCCAGCGACGGTACTGAAGCCTATAGCCGCCGCGGTGATTTTCGTATTAGCGCAGACGGCATGTTATTGAATGGCGCCGGTCAGCCGGTGATGGGTGATGGTGGGCCCGTTGCTATTCCAGAGCATGAAAGTTTAATGATTGGCGACGACGGCACGGTATCGATTGTACCGCTTGGCCAAGGAGCTGAGTCAGTGGCCACGGTCGATAGAATTCGTCTGGTAGACGCGGCACCGGCCGACCTTGAAAAAGGTGACGATGGTTTGATGCGTATGCGCAATGGCGGCGTCGCGGAAACCTCTGCAGAGATTCGAATCAGCTCAGGCAGTTTGGAATCGTCAAACGTCAATACAGTCGATGCCATGGTAACCATGATCGCATTGGCTAGACAGTTTGAAATGCAAGTCAAGGTCATGAGTGCCGCTGACTCAATGGCAGAAACAGGCAGCCGTTTGCTGCGTTTGGAATAACAGGTACTAGAGGTAGTTATTATGAATTCATCACTTTGGGTTGCTAAAACCGGTCTTGATGCTCAGCAAACTAAAATGCAGGTTGTCAGTAACAACCTAGCTAACGCGAACACCACGGGCTTTAAACGTGACCGTGCATCGTTCGAGGATTTGCTTTACCAGAATATGCGCCAAGTGGGCGGACAAACCTCGCAGTCAACACGGTCGCCAAGTGGCATGCATGTGGGTACTGGGGTGAGGGTGGTGTCTACTGAAAAGATCTTTCAACAAGGCACTATGACGCAAACCAATAACTCCATGGATGTGGCCATTAATGGGCGCGGTTTTTTTCAAATACAAATGCCCGATGGCACCGCAGCCTACACCCGCGATGGCTCCTTTCAATTGGATGACCAGGGCCAAATAGTGACCAATACCGGCAATATTGTCGACCCCGGCATCACCGTGCCACAGGGTGCATTGAGCGTCACCGTCGGCTCAGATGGGGTGATCAGCGCGGTATTAGCCGGCAATGCTTCGCCGGTGCAATTGGGCAGCTTCCAACTTGCGGACTTTGTTAACGCCTCTGGCTTGCAGGCGCGCGGTGAGAACTTATATATGGAGTCCGCCTCAAGCGGCGCACCGCAAACCGGCACACCAGGCCTTAGTGGCCTAGGTACTATCCAGCAAGGCGCCTTAGAGGGCTCGAATGTTAACGTGGTAGAAGAGCTGGTGAATATGATTGAAACCCAGCGCGCCTATGAAATGAACTCGAAGGCCATCGCGACCAGTGACCAGATGATGCAGTACGTAAACAATAATTTGTAAGAGCGTATCTCTCGGCCATTTTCGAATGGGCTGAAAGGATAGTCTTTATTTATAGACATCGCGGAATACTGATATGAGCAAAACGATAGCAATAAACATACAGCATTTAAGCGCCTTGATGATGGTGGCGATAGTTAGTCTTGTGTCTGCTTGTTCCTCTGCGCCGGCGCGCGATCAAAGTGCTGATTATGAATCTGCGGCACCCGCTGCAGCCGTTGATGACGGCAGCAATATGGGGTCGATCTATCGTTCTGGTTACGGCATGAGTTTGTTTCTAGATCGTCGCGCCCGCCAAGTCGGCGACATCATCACCGTGACCCTTGAAGAGAAGACCGATGCGTCTAAATCTTCCAGCACAGCTACCGGTAAAGAGAGCAATATTTCGGTGCCAACCGTGACCTTGTTAGGTCGTGGCGTAACCCACAACGGCGTACCGATTCTATCTTCCGGCGTGTCATCCGACCAAGATTTTGCGGGTAAGGGCACAAGCAGTCAAAGCAATAGCTTGACGGGCAGTATTACCGTCACCGTCTCTGAAGTACTGCGTAATGGCAGTCTGCGAGTGCGGGGCGAGAAGTGGGTAACGATTAACCAAGGTGAAGAATTTATCCGCATAAAAGGCATTGTTCGCCCTGAAGATATCGGCGCCGACAATGCAGTGCCATCTTACAAAGTGGCGGATGCGCGTATTACCTACAGCGGCAAAGGCGCCTTGGCAGATGCAAATTCTATGGGTTGGCTGGGGCGGGTGTTCCAGTCCGTACTGTCGCCCTTTTGAGGTACACCGTCATGTCAGCATTTATTAAACTAACATCTCTTCGCAACGCACTGATTGCGGCGACGCTTGTTTTGTCTTGTCAAATTCCTACCGCGCAGGCTGAGCGCGTAAAAGACTTAGTGAATGTGGCTGGCGTGCGTGAGAACCAGTTAGTGGGTTACGGCTTAGTGGTTGGCTTAAGTGGTACTGGCGACCAAACCAGTCAAGCGCCATTCACCATTCAAAGTATTCGCAATATGTTGACCGGCTTTGGTGTCCGTGTGCCAGACAATGTTAACCCACAGCTAAAAAACGTAGCGGCCGTGACTGTGCACGCGAGTTTACCGGCGTTTGCCAAACCAGGTCAGACAATTGATGTCACTGTGTCGTCTATCGGCAACGCCGCCAGCTTGCGTGGCGGCAGCCTGCTAATGGCGCCAATGATGGGCGCTGACGGTCAAGTTTACGCGGTGGCGCAGGGTAGTCTTTTAGTCGGTGGATTAGGTGTTTCTGGCGCAGACGGGTCGCGGGTTACCGTGAATATACCCAGTGCTGGTCGTATACCAAACGGTGCGATTGTCGAGCGCCCGGCGCCGAGTATGATGTCATCTAACGGTAAAATTATGCTGAACTTGAAGAAGTCTGACTTCACCACGGCGCGACGCCTGGCAGAAGAAATAAACGCGAAATTCGGTGAAGGTACGGCCAGCGCCATGGATTCAGCGACAGTAAAAGTGCTGGGTCCAAGCAATGCGGATCGCAGCGTGACCTTTATCTCGATGCTTGAAAGTTTAGAAATCACGCCATCTGAAGCGGGGGCGCGTGTGGTCGTTAATTCGCGCACCGGCACCATCGTTATAGGTGGCAATGTGCGGGTTATGCCAGCGGCCGTAAGTCACGGCTCCCTGACTGTATCGATCTCCGAGAGCGTTGAGGTGTCTCAACCTGGCGCCTTCTCTCGCGGCGGCGAAACCGTAGCAGCGCAAAAATCCGATATCAATGTACAAGAGAGCGGTTCGCGGATGTTCTTGCTCGATGCTGGCGTCACCCTCGAAGACATCGTTAAGGCAATTAACAATGTCGGGGCTTCGCCAAGTGATTTGGTGGCCATTCTTGAAGCTTTAGATCAGGCCGGTGCACTGCGTGCCGAGCTCCTGGTTATTTAGACGCTTATTAAAGGCGACGGTGAAATACCATGGACGTTAAGGCAGCGAGTAATTATCACGACTTCTCCGGTTTGGCATCGCTACGCCGCGATGCTGAGTTATCGCCGGAAGAGGCAGTCAAGCCGGTTGCCAAACAGTTCGAAGCCCTATTTTTGCAAATGATGTTAAAGAGTATGCGCGCCGGCGTTCAGGAAAGCGGATTGTTTAGTGATAGCAGCGTGGGTATGTACGAAGAAATGCTCGATAGCCAGTTGTCGGTAACGCTGTCAGATCAAGGTGGCATTGGTATGGCAGAGGCCATTGTGACGCAATTAGTTGGCCCTGCAGAGCAAGCTCCACAGGCGCTCAGCGGAGAGGGCGCGGCGCTGCGTAGTCGTTTGCAACAGCTCGGCGGGATTGAGAAAAGTATTCAGGATTTTAGTCTGACGGCCGATAAGTCGTTCAGTAAATAAGGGGTAAATCATGGGTGATATGCTAGGTAATGCTTTGTCGGGACTGGTGTCTTACCAACGCGCCTTGGCAACCACCAGTCACAATATTGCCAACGCCGACACTGAAGGATACAGCCGTCAGAAAGTGGATTTTGCTACCCGTGTGCCTTCCCAGTCTGGAAATTTAACTATTGGCTCCGGTGTCAAAGTGTCGTCGGTAAGCCGTGTTTACAGTAGTTTTACAGTGGATCAGCTGCGCAGCTCCCAATCTGCTTTCGCGCAGGCAGATGCCTCTTACCAATTGACGACCCAGGTGGATAACGCACTGGCGGATACCGAACTTGGTCTGAGTGCGTCTTTATCCCGCTTTTATAATAGTTTGCAGGACGTTGCCGACAACCCTTCATCTATTTCCGCTAGGCAATTGATGTTGGCTGAGGCGCAGGGCTTGGGTGATCGCTTTGCAGATATGTCATCGCAAATGGACACCTTGGATCGCGAAGTGAATACCCGCGTAAGCGCGTCGATAAGTGACATTAATGATCTCAGTAAGCAGATAGCTGATATCAATTTAATGATCAGTAAAACACAGGGGCAGTTCGGTACAGATGCCAATGATTTGCTCGATCAACGCGACCAAGCGCTGCTAGAGTTAAATGAACTCATTGGCACGACGTCAGTTGAGCAAGCCGACGGCAGTGTTAGTGTCTTTATTGGCAACGGTGAGGCCTTGGTGCTGGGTGAGCGTGCCATTGCTATGCGTACAGTGCCCAATCCTTTCGAGCCGGGTCGGACAGAAATCGCAATGGACGTCGGCGGCAGTCTGGCGGTGATCAGCGGTAGTCTGCGCGGTGGCAGCTTGGGCGGCACCTTGAGCTTCCGCGATGGCGTACTCAACGACACGCGCAATGAGCTAGGCAGAATCACTGTTGCCATTGCCGATACGCTAAATACGATCAACCGCGCCGGTATGGACTTAAAAGGCGCTCAGGGTGGCGCGATATTTTCGGTGCCTGATCCTGATGTCTTCCGTAGTAGAAATAACACCAGCGGTGCTGAAATAACGGCTCAAATAACGGATGTATCTGCGCTCAATGGCAGCAATACCTTGATTCGTTTAGACGGCAGCGGTTGGCGCTTCTTTGACGAAAGTAGTGGTGCCGAATTAACTGGTGTGACCGGCAGTGGCAGCGTGGTAGATCCTTTTGTGGTGGACGGCGTATCGCTCAGCTTAACGTCGGCGGCCGCAGTGGGAGATCAGTTTCTATTGCGTCCAACACGCGGCGCAGCTGAGAACTTAAAAGTGGTGATGACTGATCCTGCGGGCATTGCTGCAGCGGCGGCAACCCGGAGTACCGCTGACCTAAATAATATTGGTTCCGGAAAGATTTCAGAAACTGACGTCGTTGATAGCAGCAATCCGAATCTATTGGACGCAGTTGACATACAATTTTTATCGCCAACCTCTTACCAGATAAATGGTGCAGGTAGCTTTAGCTATGCATCGGGTTCAGACATCACTATCAACGGCAATAAAGTCGTGATTACCGGATCACCACAAGCGGGCGATAGCTTCACGATCGCTGCCAACACAAATGCCTTGGGCGACAACCGCAACCTTCTAAAAATGGCGGGGGCAGAAAGTAGCAAGGTCCTTAATGGCGGTAGCGCGAGTATTCAAGATACCGTAAATGGTTTGGTTGGGAATATTGCTGTAGCAACTCGCAGTGCGCAGATTAACCAACAATCTCAAGAAAATTTGCTTAATCAAACTCGCAGTAATCAGCAGGCAATATCGGGTGTGAATTTAGACGAAGAGGCGGCTAATTTATTGAAGTTTCAACAGGCCTATCAAGCCGCAGCTCAGGCCGCCGGCGTCGCCAATGATTTGTTTCAGGCCCTGATGGGTGCATTTCGATAAGTCGTTTTAACACGGCGAGTCTGCACGGCATAGCGTTGTAGCTAAAGAGAGTAATTCGATGAGAATTTCGACAAGTCAAATGTATACCAACAGCGTGACCAGCATGCTGAACCAGCAATCAAAGCTGGCGGCGACGCAGCAGCAGCTGTCGACTGGCAAGCGTATTCTCACACCTTCCGATGACCCAGTCGGTGCGGTGCGGAGTTTGGAACTAAGCCGCGCGCAGGAACAAACTGAACAATATATGCGCAATTCGGAATTACTAGACAGTCGTCTGCGTCTTGAAGAAAGTGTGGTCGGCAGCAGTATCGACGTCGTTCAGCGTATCCGTGAGCTGACGGTCCAAGCGAATAATGATTCCCAGAGTAACGAGTCGCGCCTATCCATAGCCTCTGAGCTCCGCCAGCAATTAGATAATTTACTGGCATATGCCAATACCAAAGACAGTAGCGGCCATTTCATTTTTGCGGGATACCAAGAGGGCAGTGCACCATTCTCAAAAACCGCTAATGGCTATAGCTACAACGGAGACGATGGCCAGCGCCAATTGCAGATTGGACCCTCACGTCGCATGGCGGACGGTGATCCCGGCTCTGATGTGTATATGAGTATTCTCAACGGCAATGGCCAATTTATCGCCAGTGCCGCCGATGGCAATACCGGAACCGGCATTATTAATGCTGGCAGCGTTGCAAACGTCCAAGCATTCAGCCACGACACGGTGAGTGTTCGTTTTAATAGTGAAACCCAATACGATATTTTGGATAGTGGCGGTGCGGTTATCGATTCCGGCGACTACCTCAGTGGTGGCGACATCCAAGTCGCGGGTATGTCGGTGAGTATAAAAGGCACGCCGGCAGCAGGAGATGAATTCACGCTTGCGCCCTCAAAGCGGCAAGATCTGTTTTCTATGGTCGAGGCGCTAGCGCTGTCTCTAGAAACGCCACGTAAAAACCCGACTGAACGAGCCGATCAGCACAATGAAATAAACACTGCCCTTAGCAGTTTTGACCGTGCCATTGACCATCTTATACAGAAGCAGTCCAGTATTGGCGCGAGAATGGAGTCCTTGCAGCGTCAAACTGATATAAATTCAGGTGCCAGTTTGCAAATATCTGAAAACCTGAGTTTGATTAACGATTTAGACTACGCTGAAGCAATCTCTAGATTTAGCCAGCAGCAGGCGGCATTGCAGGCTGCCCAACAGGCATTTGCTAAGACCCAGGGCTTATCGTTATTTAATTACATCTAAACCCTCGATGCTGGTTCGAAGGATTCGAGCTGGCATCAAATACTTCCCTTCCTTTGTACTCTTCCTCAAGCAACTTTTAATAGCACTTTAATTTTAGTTTTAAAATCTTAGGTCGATATTGCTAAAGCGTGCGATTTTTCCGGCGAAAACCGCATAAATCCTTGATTTACGAAGGGCATTACGGATCCAAGTGCGTACATCTACTTACTAAATAAACTTAAAGATCTCCCTGAAATCTCCGTTATATGGGGTGAAAGCAAAATACAGCCAATCGGGCTGGTGCTTAATCAAAGACACTTAGTCTTTATACCGCATAGAGTGGAAAGGAGATTTACCATGGCCCTAAGTATCAACACCAATGTTGCGTCACTGAATGCACAGCGTAACCTGCAAAAGTCGCAAGAAACATTGAACACTTCATTGCAGCGCCTTTCTACTGGCCTGCGTATCAATAGCGCGAAAGATGATGCGGCTGGTTTGGCGATCACTACACGCTTCACAACCCAAATCAACGGTTTGAACCAAGCGGTTCGTAATGCCAACGACGGTATCTCACTAGCCCAAACTGGTGAAGCGGCCATCGACGAAATTACTAACAACTTACAGCGTATTCGCGAGCTAGCGGTTCAGTCAGCTAACTCAACATACTCTGCCTCAGACCGCGCGGCACTGGACTCAGAAGTACAGCAACGTCTAGCTGAGATCGACCGTATCGGCAGCCAAACTTCCTTTAACGGAACCAAACTTCTCGACGGTAGCTTCGGCAGCGCCAGCTTCCAAGTAGGTGCCAACGTCGGTGAAACCATCAGCGTTAACTTAGCCACAGGTGTTAAATCTAACCAGATCGGTCAGATTGCTAGCGCAACTGGTATAGCTACATCAGATGCACTTCCAGCCAATACCTTGAGTATTGCAGTGGGAGATGGTGATGCAGTGGTAATCGACGCGTCTACAGCAGGTAATGGCGCTGGCCAAACCGCAGCGAGCGCATTCGCTAAAGCCGATGCGATTAACTCAGCCGGTGTATTTGGCTTGAGCGCAACGGCAACCAACGAGAGCACTCTAGCCTTCAGCGCTATCGGTGGCGCGTCTGGTAATACATACGCCCTGACCATCAACGGTGTAGACGTGTTCGACGCAGCCACTGACGTATCTACCGCTGTTGATATCAACTCCTTCGTCAACACAGTTAACCAGAAATCGGTTGAAACTGGTGTAACAGCTTCGGTATCGGGTACAGATGTTATCTTCACCTCCGCAGATGGTCGTGAAATTGCCCTTGACGAAACTAGTGCAGTTGGCGGTGTGGGTGACGACACAAGCTACGGCTCAGTGACCTTGTCATCTTCAGACACCATCACAGTTGTAGGCGGCACTACCATCGGGGTAGCTGACGGCACCGTTGCTAAAGACACAACGACTTTGTCTTCGGTATCAGTATCTTCGGTAGCAAACTCGAATGACGCGATACAGCGTATCGACTCAGCGCTTAATTCGGTAAGTACACTGCGCAGCGAGTTCGGTGCAGTTCAAAACCGCTTTGAATCAACGATCACTAACTTGCAGACAATCTCTGAAAACCTGTCTGCATCACGTGGTCGGATTCTGGACGCTGACTTCGCTGCTGAAACGGCAAACCTGACTAAAGCGCAAATCCTGCAACAGGCTGGCACCGCCATCCTAGCCCAGGCTAACTCGCTTCCACAGGCTGCCTTAAGTCTGCTGCAATAAGCAACAACCCGATGACTTCCCGCGCTCAGTGAGCGCGGGATTTTCGGCCCGGAAAGGGAGTTAAAGGGAGAGACTTAAGGGCCAATAGGCCCTATTCGTGTTTTCCGAATAGCTGTTTGAAAGGGTGAAAGGTTACGTTATGGATACTAGTTTACATACCCAAGCAGTCGCGAGTAGCTTAGTCAAAGCGCCTGTTAGAACGGCGAACAGTACGATGACTGTTGGTCAGGTAGCGGCCGCGTCTAGTCAGTTTCAGGGCGGCAGTTCTTTGCCCAAGGGCGCAGATGTCGGCGCCAAATTGCCGCTCTCTGCTGCTAATAAGCCGACCGCAGATAAAAGCTCCGAGGCGAATCAGTCCTCAGAGATGAGTCGTATGGCGGCGGCCTTGGCGACGGAATTGAGCTCGCCGGGCAATATAGAGCGTACCGAACAAGCGGTAGCAAAGCTCAATGAAATACTTAAAGATCGCGAGCGAGACCTAGAGTTTTCGATAGATGAAGACACGGGACGTACAATTTTGAAAGTAATTCACGCTGAGTCTGGCGAAGTCATTCGGCAGATACCACCGGAGGAGCTTCTCAATATTGCGCGGGTTTTTATTGAGGGGACGGGCAGCTTAATTGAAGACCAAGCCTGATTGGCGTGATATCTGCATAGTAAAGCCGAATAGGACATGTAGATTTGAGCTTAAGGCTTTTTAAAACACAAAGCAGCTTATATTGCATGTTAGTAAGTACATGTGATTATAGCGAAGCGGCAGTATCTCTTCATAATATATTGTTGCTAAAAGCGGGTAGGTAAATGATATGGCATCTTTAACCGCATCGGGAATTGGTTCAGGGCTCGATATTAATAGTATCGTCTCACAGCTTGTTGCTGCCGAACGCAGCCCAGTGGAAACACGATTAAACTCCAAGGAATCATTAATTCAGGCGCGTCTATCGGCGTTTGGGTCCCTTAAATCTGCCCTAACAAACTTCAAAGCTAGCCTCAGTACACTTAAAAACCCTGAAAGCTTTACCAAGCGTAGTGCGACCGTTGGCGATCCCACGGTGTTTTCCGCAACGACCACCGCAACAGCAGCGCCTGGCACCTATTCAGTTAAAGTAGAACAATTGGCGACAAGCCATAAAATAGCGTCGCAAGCGTATACCGATAGCGCCACCAGTGTCGGCAGTGGCGAGTTAAACTTCACTATCAATGGTGAATCATTTTCAGTCGCTGTCGCCGAGGGTGCGGATAGCTTGGCGGAAATACGTGACGCGGTAAATTCCGCAGCGGGGAACAGTGGTGTAAGCGCGTCAATTATTAATGATCAAGACGGCGCCCACTTGGTATTTTCCTCCACAAAAACCGGTGTTGAGAATGCTATTAATATTTCTGTCACCGCCGGAGCTAGTGGTGACTTGAGCCAGCTCGCCTACGATACCAATCTAGGTTCACAAGTTAGTTCAATGGTTGAGAAAGCAGAGGCCTTAGATTCTATTGTCATCGTTGACGGTTTCACCAAAACCAGCGCGGATACCAAAATTGAAGGCATGATCGAAGGCGTAAGTTTAGACCTCAAAAAAGCAGTGCCAGGTGAAAGCTTTAGCCTTAAAGTGCAAGTAGATACTAAATCGGTTAAGAGTGCGATTGAGGGTTTTGTAAACAATTATAATACCCTGATGACCACCATAAATGACCTGACTGCCTACAACCCAGAATCTAAAACCGCGGGATTATTGCAGGGCGATTCAGCAACGCGCAGCGTAGCCAATCAATTGCGCCAAGAAATGGGAACGATAGTGAGCGGCTTGGGAACTGAGCTCGACTCGCTAGCGGAAATAGGCATCACCACCGGCGATAAGAACAAGTTGGTTATCGACACCACGGTGTTTGCTGAGGTCGTCGCCTCCGATTTTGACAAATTAAGCGGAATATTTTCTAGCGAATCTGGCTATGCAGTTCGTCTCGATAGTTTAATTGGCGACCTCACTGCAAGCGGCGGCATTTTAACGAATCGTACTGACGGCCTTACCAGTCAGGTCAAGCGGATTAACGAGCAAAGAGAAGCCTTGGATGCCCGTATCGTGGGAATCGAAGCCCGCTACCAAGCTCAGTTTAGCGCACTAGATAGCCTGCTGGGGCAGCTTAATTCAACCGGCGACTTTCTCACTCAGCAGCTGGCAAACTTGCCGGGTACTGTGTTTAAAAATGGTAAATAGGCCGTCTTTATACGTATAAGTACCTTGATAAAAGACTAAAGAAATCCGCTGAAAAGTCGTCAATTAGGATAAGCAAAGGGGCTTATCAAGAGGAAAGAATATGAGTTATTCAGCAGGTAGAGCGACTCAAGCATACGCATCAGTAGGGGCCCAATCTAGGGTGTCGGCGGCGAGTCCACACCGCTTAATTCAACTGTTAATGGATGGTGCGCTTGATCGGCTTGCAATTGCCAAAGGTCATATGCAGCGCCACGAAGTGCCTCAGAAGATAAATGCAGTAAATCGTACTATGTCTATCATCGACGGTTTGCGAATGAGCTTAGATCATAATATTGACGCTAAAATGAGCGATAACTTAGAGAGCTTATACGACTATATGAATCGTCGTCTCTTGCTGGCAAACATCAATAACGACGTTACCGGTTTAGACGAAGTCTCGTCCTTGTTACGTGAATTGAAAGAAGCATGGGATGCCATTCCCGACGGTTTACAAAATAGTGGCAAGGGCGAGAGTTTAGCGGCGCTCACAATGTAACGGTATTTCTTTTAGGTGTAGGTTTTTGCTCTGTCCGCGGTGCGCAGACTGCGGGTGGGGCATCTCTAAGGTGACTAATGAATAATATAGCAAATATAAGCACCGCATTGACCGCTAGACAGCACAGCCTACAAGCGCTTGTGGAGCTTACCGAGTATATAAGAGAGCTGGCAGAGAGCAATGACTGGCTGGCCGCACTTAGCGAGCAGCGACGGCGCCGAGTGCTTATGGATGAGTTTTTTGCAACGCCTTGCTCCCCAGCAGAGAGCAGTGATGTTGCCAGTGCAATAGAAAATATTCTAGCCGTTGATCAGCTTGTGAGTGAAATGCTGTATCGCCAACGTGGTAGCTTGGCTCACGAGGCCAATCAGTCCTGCCGCAATATCCGCAATGTAGGACGTTATTTAAGCAATACCTAGGATCTGCACAAGCTACCCACTCTAGTTTGTGTCGTATCGCGTTATAGAACCTAGGACATTCACGTATTCTCTTCCCTCCCGTAAATTCTGCACAATAGCCCTATTGGCGATGTGGCGAGATTTCCTCATCGTTATCTAAGCCGTCACAACAAACGAATATATAGGTACAACTGTTGTGCGCTACTTTCATTGAATGAGTGAGATTTCAATGCAACAGAATAAAAAATTAATCTCAGATGGTTATGATTTAATTGCCAAAAAGTCCTTGGAGTCAAAAGCAATGCGCGATCTTGATGAGTTGATTTCTCAGGTATCGAGCTTTGACACTTTAGTACTAATTCGTGGCGAATCTGGTAGCGGCAAAGAAGTTGTAGCCCGTCGTATTCATGAAGCATCTTCACGGGCAGGAAAAGCCTTTATCCCGGTTAACTGTGGTGCTATTCCAGCCGACCTGTTAGAAAGTGAGCTGTTTGGTCACGAAAAGGGTGCTTTCACTGGCGCCATAGCTACGCGCCAGGGCCGTTTTGAGCTCGCAGAGGGCGGCACATTGTTTCTAGACGAAATCGGCGATATGAGCCTACCTATGCAGGTTAAGCTGCTGCGGGTATTGCAAGAGCGCTGCTTTGAGCGGGTTGGAAGCAACGAAACCAAAAAATGCAATGTCCGTATTTTGGCTGCGACTCACCGCAACCTTGAACAAATGGTCGAGGCGGGCACCTTCCGTCAGGATTTATTTTATCGTTTAGATGTATTCCCCATCGAGGTACCGGCGCTAAGAGAGCACACCGAAGACGTGGCAACATTGATGTCGATCTTTATGGAAAAATTAGAAGCCAAAGGTATGCGTACGCCGCGCTTCTCTTCAAGCGCGATGCGCGCCCTAAAATTGTATGGCTGGCCTGGCAATATTCGCGAGCTCGAGAACTTAATGGAGCGCCTAGCCATTACTCACGCTGGCAAACTGATAGGTATGAATGATCTACCTAAGCAGTTCCGCACCATGGGAATGGTTGATCTAACGGTTGAAGATGAGCGCGAAGATCAAGACGTCTTAATTACGTCACTGATGTCACGCCCCTGTGAGGCGGATTTCGAAGTGGCTCTGTCGGTGGGCGACAGCAGCAAACCGCCGCTGCCTGCCGAAGGTATTGACTTAAAATCCTATCTACAGGATATCGAGCAGTGGTTTATCACTGAAGCGCTGCGCAAGGAAGAGGGCGTAATAACCCGCGCGGCACAGCTGCTCGGTTTGCAGCGCACTACGCTGGCAGAAAAAATGAAGAAGCTTGGAGTTATGTAAATTGCCGAGATAGCGCAGCAGAGCGCTGCTCTGTTTTTAAAATAGTTAGAAAATTCCCAACACATTTATGTTCGGGTCAGTAATACAATCTCCCTCCGTTTTTAACGCCTATTCCCGTCTTGCATATATGCAGCTCGTATATCATTTAGTATTGTGAGCAGAGTCCCCTTTCATTCGGTTATACAAACTGTAATAACTGGACTGGTTATAAGTTCATGTTGAGGGAAATAACCTGTTGATTGCCGTCCTTTTTTCACCTGGTTGAGGTAGGGAAGGGTAATGTCCTGTTAGTGTCAGCGGGTTATGTAGCGACGACTCTATGTTTTTTTACTCCGCCTGTTTCCGTAAATTAGCTATACCAATAAATTTACTTTCTAAGGTCTAGTTGTTTATACGTATAGACAAATTAGATACTAAAACAATTATAAATTCCGCTAAAAATTTATGCCAAAAAACACCCGCCAAAAAACCGTCGTATTTTCGATTAAGGTTAATAAGTTATTGTATTTTATAGTAAAAATATAATGGCATGAGCATTGCTTTAGTCTCTGCAGGTAACTGATGTAGGTCTACGACGATGACAAACGATAAACACAAAAATAAATCTTTTCAGAATAATGGCGATATTAATCAGAGCCGTTGTTTGGAATCCTGTCATCAAGAATTAGCCTATGCGTCAAGCCGACTTGTTGCTGAGCTTTCAATAGCGAAAAGCCTATCCGCGCATAACAAAATGGAAATGGGAGGTCGTGCTAATGGCTGATTTAATAGTCGCCGATCAGGCCTCGATTGCTGTCAAGGAGCTGGCGACTCGCGTTGCCAGAACGGATGCGACGGTATTGATTAGTGGTCAGAGTGGTGCGGGTAAGGAAGTTTACGCGCGCTTTATTCACAGCCAGTCTCGCCGCGCTGAGGCGCCTTTTGTCGCCTTAAACTGTGCGGCAATTCCAGAGAATATGTTAGAAGCCATGTTGTTTGGCTATGAAAAGGGCGCGTTCACCGGTGCGATCAATAGTCACACCGGTAAGTTTGAACAGGCTCAGGGCGGCACACTGTTGTTGGACGAAATTTCCGAGATGGATCTTGGCTTGCAGAGCAAACTATTGCGGGTATTGCAGGAGCGCGAGCTTGAGCGCTTGGGTAGCCGCAAGACCTTAAAACTCGATGTGCGGGTTATTGCGACCAGCAACCGGGACGTGCGCTGTGCGGTTCGCGAGGGCGAATTCAGAGAAGATTTGTTTTATCGTTTAAATGTTTTTCCCTTGTTGGTGCCGAGTTTGGCGGAACGTCGCCGCGACATTCTGCCATTGGCACATCATTTCTTAAGTCGAGATAGCAGTGTGCGTGATCCCGCTGCGATGCTGACAGACGAAGCAATTCAAAAACTATTTGCCTACGCTTGGCCTGGTAATGTCAGGGAACTTGATAACGTCATTCAGCGCGCCCTGATTCTTCGCCAGCAAGAAACGATTAGTGAGCGCGACGTACAGTTTGAAACAGGCTTGAGCTTTATCAGTGATTTTGATGAGCGCTTTGAATTAGCTAGTCGCAATATTGCTGATCTTCCGTCTTGCGAAACTAATGGTGTGTTAGATGGGTATATGCGTGATCAGGAGCGTCGTGTGATTAGCGATGCATTGCGCGCAGGTCGTTCAAAGAAGGAAGCGGCGGAAATCCTCGGAATCAGCCCACGCACCTTGCGCTATAAATTGGCGCGTCTGCGTGAACAAAGTTATATCGCCGGTTAAGGAGCCTCGACATGTCAGATATGAGAGTAGATACAATTCTTAACCAAATTCGCTCAATCCGCGATCAAACCGGTATAGCCAAGCCTGAGTTTGATCCGAGTAATTTGGGCGCGATTAATGTTGGCGCTGCGCCGAAGGTCGATTTTGGTTCTATGCTTAAGCAGTCTATCGAAGCCGTCAATGAGACTCAGAAAACGGCTGGTGCGGCAGCGGCAGCGTTTGAGCGCGGTGATCAAGACGTTAGCTTGACCCAGGTGATGGTCAATATGCAAAAGTCTGAAGTGAGTTTTAAGGCTCTTGTTGAAGTGCGTAATAAGTTTGTGGATGCCTATCAAGAAGTGATGAGGATGTCGATGTAATGGCAGTTCTAAGCGTAACAGTGTCGGTGGAGAATCAGTATGGCCGAAGCTAAGGGAAACATGCCCGCAAACTTGCTTGCGCAAATGGCGGGAAACGATGTCCTGCGTCAACTACTTATACTGGTGGGTATTGCCGCCAGTGTTGCCGTTGGGGTCGCGGCGGTGATGTGGTCACAGGGCAGTGACTACCGCACTTTGTACGCTAACGTAGAGCCTCAGCGCGCTGCTGGGGTAGTCGACGCCCTAAACGCTGCGGGTATCCCTTATAAGATTCAGGACAATACCGGCTCTATTATGGTGCCTTCGACGCAGTTGCACGATGCGCGTATCAAACTGGCTGGACAAGGCGTTATGCGTGATGGATCGGGTATGGCGATGCTAGAGCAAGAGCAGGGCTTTGGCGTTAGCGAATTCATGCAGTCTAAGAAATTCCACTACGCGCTAGAGCAAGAGCTGGCGCGCACCATTGAAAGTATGCATCAGGTCCGCAAAGCGCGTGTGCATTTGGCAATTCCAAAGCAGTCTGTCTTTGTGCGTGATCGCAAAGCCGCCAGCGCGTCAATTATGCTAGATGTATTTCCCGGCAGCGTGATCGATAAACAGAACGTAGCCGCCATTGTAAATCTGGTGGCGTCCAGCATCACCGGTTTATCACCTGAGCAGGTGACGGTGGTTGATCAGCAAGGCCAGCAGCTGTCTTACCAGGGTGAGAAAGATGATCTGGGTCTTAGCTCGCGCCAATTTACCTACCGTCAGCGGATTGAAGAAGCTTATCAGCAAAATATTCAAGAGTTGTTGGGGCCACTGGCAGATGCTGGTCAGGTTCGAGTAAAGGTAGCGGCAGATATTGATTTTTCTAGCGCTGAAGAGAGTCGTGAGACCTGGAACCCTGAAAGCAAAGTGGTTCGCAGCGAGCAAATTAACGAGCAGATGGATGGCAGTAACGTAAACGCTAACGCCAGCGGTATACCGGGCGCATTGAGCAATCAACCGCCAAGTAGCGGTGGTGTGGAAGAAGCGGCGAAAGCTGATACAGGTAATCGCTCCATTGTGCGTAACTATGAGATCGAACGCATTCTAAACCACTCGTCTACGCCGACGGGTATGGTGCGTCGTCTTTCAGTCGCCGTCGTGGTAGCCAATCATCAGCGCACAAATGACGAGGGGGAAACCGTCACGGTAGAGGTGTCGCCCACAGAACTTGAAAAATTGAATTTACTGGTGCGTGACGCCATTGGCTTTGATGCCGCTCGCGGTGATCGCGTAACTGTTGTGTCGGCAGACTTTAGACCAGTAGAGACAATGGAAATGGACATGACCGCACCGGGCTTTTGGGAGCAGCCATGGTTCGCTAACTTAATTAAGCAGTCACTAATTGGTGTTGGTGTGTTGTTTATTATCTTCGCCATATTGCGCCCTGGTATGCGTACCTTAATGCAGGCACAGGTTAGCGGAGCGCACTCAGCGCAGCGCTCTATAGGCAACGGTGGCGACGGCAGCTTAAGCGGTGAGGTATTGCATCCTGCTATCGCTGCGCTAGGCGCGCCCCCAATAGCTGGTCGTATGGGCTTTGAAGACAAGATGACAGAGGTGCGCTCGGTAGTGGATGAAAATCCGCAACGGGTTGCTCAAGTAATGAAAAAATGGGTGGCGGAAGAAAATGGCAAATCCTGAGATGGCAATGAATTCTGGTAGCAAAGGCAGCGAGAAGGCCGCACTATTTTTATTGATGCTTGGTGAAGAACAGGCTTCTAAAGTTCTGAAGTTCGTTGAGCCTTATGAGGTAGAGCGAATCGGCACGGCCATGGCCTCAATTCGCAGCGTAGACAATCGCCTGGCGGAAGCTGTCGTCGATGAGTTTAGAACCTCTTTACACCAAGAAACCTCGCTTGGTGTCGGTGTGCAGGGTTATGTGCGGAAGTTGTTCACCTCCACTCTCGGTGATCAAAAAGGCACTACCATGGCTGACCGTGTGCTTGGCGACGAAGAAACCCAGGAAATGAGTTCACTGCGCTGGTTAGAGCCAGAAGCCTTGCTGCACATGATGCAAGATGAGCATCCTCAGATTATCGCCATAACAATGGCGCACATGGATCAGGCGCAAGCTGTGGCGGTTTTAAAACAAATGCCGCCCGCTGTTCAAGACGATATTGTGTTGCGCATTGCCAATATGCAAACCATTCCCCAGTCGGCTATGCGCCAGTTGCAAACGGTGCTTAAGAAGAAATTATCGGTTACCGCCACATTTAAAAATCGCAAAATCGATGGTGCCATGACCGTTGCCGGCATTATGAATGGTCTAGATCCAGATTCCGAAACTCGTATTTTAGAAGCGGTTGCCAAGGAAAACCAAACTCTGTCAGAGCGTATTCAAGACCTGATGTTTGTGTTCGGTAACCTCGTTAATATTCCGGATAAGGGTATCCAACTCCTGTTGCGCGAAGTGGGTTCGGACGTATTACCTCTGGCATTGAAAGGTGCCGACGAACAGGTGCGCGAGAAATTACTGGGCAATATGTCGAAACGTGCACGGGAGATGTTACTTGAAGATATGGACTCTCGTGGTCCCATGAAACTGAGTGATGTAGAAGCGGCTCAGAAAGATATTTTGGCGGTGGCGAGAAAGCTCGCGGATGCAGGCCAAATTGACTTGGGTCGCGGCGGCGACGACTACGTTTAGAGCGAATGCCAAGCATAGGCTTGTATAAGCTTAATTATAGTCCGCTGCGTTGAGACAATTAATACAAACTGGCCTAGGGAAAATAGAATGTCAGATGTTTTTCAGGTATTTAGCCCTCGGGTTATCAACGACAGCGCTGCCCCACAGACCGCTGTTGTTGATAGCACAACTGAAAAACGGGCAGAAGAACGGGCCTATCAAAGCTGGGTGCCGCCAGTGGTGAGTGGCGCAGTCGCAAATACCAGCAAGTCGAAAAGTGAATCTACAGCGAAAGTTGAGCTTGCCAATGAGCTAGAGCTCGCCCGCGAAAGCGCCAAAAAGCAGGGCTATCAACAGGGTTTGGCAGAAGGCCAGGCAGAGGCGAAGCGAATCTTGGCAGAGCAAAGCCAGCAATTGCAGTTGGCGATGGCCGCATTGCGCGAGCCGCAAAAATGGGTAGATGGCGAGTTAGAACGCGAGTTGTTCAACATGACTTTATCCGTGGCCCGCCAGTTATTGCGCCATGAATTGAGCGTTCGGCCTGAGTTAATTGAAAACTTGGTGCATCAAGCGGTCGAAGCCTTGCCGATTAGCAGTGGCGATTTAAATATTTACCTCAATCCCGCCGATGTCGATGTGCTTCGCCAGCTTGCAGAAGAACGGGGTGAGGCCTTGGATTCTGCGTGGATATTGCTGGAAGACCCAACGGTAAGTCGCGGTGGATGCCGCATTAGTAATGATTGCTCACGTATTGATGAAGAATTAGAAACCCGTATTCAGCGAATTAGCGCAGAAATGCTCGGTGAACAGGGAATGAGTTTGCCGGAGCTTGATCACTAGCGCGCCAAATAGCCAGCGCCAAAACGAAGGATTAACTATGACTACATCACCACGCAGTGAACTGAGCGGAAAGTTCGCCCAGTATCGTCAGCGCTTAAGCGGTGCTGATCGCCCTGTGGTGGAAGGTCAATTAAAACGCGTTGTAGGCACCATGTTAGAAGCGGTTGGCTGCAAAGCCCCCGTCGGCGGTTACTGCTTGGTCGAGGCAGCAGATGGAGAGTGGTTGGAGACCGAAGTGGTAGGTTTTGCCACCGATAAAATACTCTTAATGCCCACCGGCGAGTTGCGCGGTGTGATGCCTAATGCCCGGGTAATACCCATCGAAAAGGGCTCAGATTTTCCCGTCGGTGACGGTTTGCTTGGCCGCGTGTTAGATGGTGCGGCCAGACCTTTAGATGGCAAAGGCCCGCTGAATTGCACTGAGACCCGCTCTATCTCTGGTGTACCGATAAACCCCTTGCTGCGCCAGCCGATACGCGAACCCTTGGATGTCGGTGTGCGTTCAATCAACGCATTGTTAACCGTTGGCCGTGGTCAGCGTTTGGGCTTATTTGCAGGCAGCGGCGTAGGGAAGAGCGTTCTATTAGGCATGATGACGCGGTTTACGGAAGCCGATGTGGTGGTAGTTGGCTTGATTGGTGAGCGTGGCCGAGAAGTTAAAGAATTTATCGATAGCATATTGGGTACCGAAGACATGAAGCGTGCGGTGGTCATAGCGACCCCTGCAGACCACCCGCCATTGATGCGAATGCGAGGCGCGTGGCTGGCAACATCTATTGCTGAGCACTTTCGCGATCAGGGTAAGCAGGTGTTACTACTTATGGATTCTCTTACCCGTTTCGCTCAAGCTCAACGTGAGGTCGCGCTTGCTACGGGTGAGCCGCCAGCGACAAAGGGGTATCCGCCATCAGTGTTTGCGCGGCTACCGGCCTTAGTCGAACGAGCGGGTAATGGCGCGGCAGGCGGTGGATCAATTACCGCGTTTTATACCGTACTTGCAGAGGGCGACGACCAGAATGATCCGATTGTTGATTCCGCAAGAGCGATACTAGATGGACATGTGGTGTTGTCGCGGGCGCTTGCAGATGCAGGACATTTTCCGGCGATAGATATTGAACGATCCGTGAGTCGTGCAATGAACGACGTAACCGATAAAAGCCATCAGGATCAGGTTAGGTATTTTCGGCAAATGTATTCGCTGTATCAGCAGAACAAAGATTTAATCACTATTGGCGCCTATCAGCGCGGAAGTGATGCTCGATTAGATGAAGCAGTGTCGGCGTGGCCGAGAATGGTCAAGTTTTTACAGCAGGCTTATGACGAGTCAGAGCGTTTTGATAGTTCATTAGACCAGCTAAGTGTGTTGCTAGAAGATTAGCGATTAAGAAAGTAAATAATAAATTCTGTTGTGATGTCCTGAGAGGGCTGAGAATGAAAAAGTCAAAGCGCATGCAAACGGTTAATAGCATTGCCGAGCGCAATGAGCGTGAACAAGCAGATAAGTTCTCTAGCAGTCAGCGCCACTGCGAAGCACAAAAAAATAAACTCGACGAGTTAAAACAATACTACCAAGAATATGCCGACGCCAGTCGCAAAGTGACGGGTGAGTTTTTAGACTTGCGCCGTTTGCAGGAATCCCGTGCTTTCATGGCTAAGCTGTCTGGCGCGATCGCGCAGCAACGTGAAATTCTCCGCAAGGCAGAGCTCGCCATGAACGCCGATCGTAAACACTGGATGGATAGCCGTCGTCGTGCCATGAGTATGCAAAAGCTCACCGAGCGCTATGTTAAACAAGAATTATATCAAGCAGAAACGACTGAACAACGTGTGGCAGATGACCTAAGTAGCCAGCGATTTGTCTGGTCAATGCGTCAAAGCAACGCAATGGCATAAAGATTGCGTATATCAATTAGCAGCATAACTATTCACGAGACAGAATAGCGGCATAGAAAAAGGTTTGTATAGTACTCAATGCGCTATAGATATTGGGTATTAATATTTAATTAGGCAGAAGTTAGTTACATTTATTGACGTAACAAACAGGTCATACACCATGCAGAACAGTATTAGTTTAGCGTCACCTAAAATGGACGGCAGTGCCAAAGCCGGCGTGCAGAATAGTCCTGCAAATTCAGGTTCTGCGGGCGGTCGTGGGGTAGGTGAAACACCGGCAGCAACGCCGTTTAATCTGCTGCTCAGCACGGCGCAAGGCGCGGTGCCGGGCGATGATTTTATTAGTGGCGAGGCATCACAAGTTGATGGCGACGATCAACTCAGTGGCGATATCGATATCTTCTCCGACTCCTTAGCGGATATTGGTTTCAGCGGAAAAATGGTGCCGAAAAGCGGAACAGAATTGCCGGTTACTGATCTAGAATCCCTTGACAATACCGATACACAATTACTGTCTGAAGAAGGCGAAGTCTTAGTAACCTGGCAGCAATCACAAATCGATTGGTCGAGACAAGCAACTGCTCGCGGAACAAATAATGCCGGCGCGACAAATGTGGTAGCCAGCGTGGCAGGGCTTTCGCTGGACGCTAGTGAAGGTCAACTAGCCGATGACAATGAACTCGCAGAGACGATACTCGCAAAAAGCGAAAAATCCGTTGACGGCAAAGCAAGCCCCAATCCACTACCGAATACCGTGAGCGAATTAGCGAAACCGACAACGGGGTTTGCCAATGCAATGCAGCTTAGTTCTGCTGCTAGTGCCGCACCGCAAGTAAAGTCCGCACTTCAAACAGTTGATCTCAATACCGAGTCTAGCTCTGGTCTTGAACTATCGGCGGCGCCACAAAGCCGCTCGGCAGAGAGCAGTGCCGCACGGGCGCCTGTCGCCTTAAGTCTTAGCCAAAACGCCTTGACCGACCCGGCCTGGAGCCAGGCGATGTCCGCTAAAATTTCGTGGATGGCGGGTAACGGTGTCCACACCGCGACCATGCAACTTCACCCCGCGGAGTTAGGCAGCATCCATATTCAGCTATCGGTGCAAGGTGATACGACTTCTGTGCAAATTCAAGCCCAGAATAGAGACACCTCTGAGTTAATGGAAAAAATGATGCCGCGCTTGCATAGCGGTATGGAAAATCAAGGTCTGCGTTTAGAAGAAGTAAAAGTAAGCCACAACCCAAACTTGAACGATAATAGTGCGGGAAATAATGGCCAACAGTTTGCCGGTCAATCCGCCGGTGATCGATCTGGCGCTGCCAATGGACGCGGCAACGGTGGTGATGCGGGATCTAGCCAACAAGGTTTAAATGGTGAAGACAACGGTGTTTCATCGGGTGAGTTAAATGCGGAAGTTATATTGAAAAATAGCGGCGTAGACTATTACGCCTAGCGCTTTTTCAAGGTGCTTTGCGATCAGTAGATTTCAGCTAAACATAGTTTCAACAAAAGCCCTCGTTTAACTCAATACAATAGAGAAAAGCGGGGGCTTTTTGTTGGGAGTGTTTAGAGCGCGGAATGCAGAATGCTGGATACAGAACGCAGAACGCAGAACGCAGAACGCAGAACGCAGAACGCAGAACGCAGAACGCTGAACCCAAAACCCAAAACCCAAAACCCAAAACCCAAAACCCAAAACCCAAAACCCAAAACCCA
>NZ_CAXBHN010000012.1:0-105589 GCF_963975605.1 uncultured Zhongshania sp.
GCTGGCGCTATTCTAACGCCTTATTGGGTGTCCGGATTCATTAAGCCACTACACAGAGATAGCTAATCAGGGAGTCTTTAAGCCAAAGATTTACTTCTTCAACTTTTTCAAAAAAACCGTAATTTCCTTTTCCGTTTGTTTATCGCCTTTTCGCACAGCCACATCCAAGCCTGACTGCCAGACTATTTCTGCTGAGGCTTTGTCACCCAGCTGCAAATGGGCTTTGCCGAGCAAATTCCACGCCGCTGAATAGTCGGGGTCTTGCTCTACGCAATGTTGTAAATGCGTTATGGCCTCGTCTGGTTTTTTATTGTCGAGGTAGGCCTTACCCAAACCGAAACGCAGCATGGCGCTGTCGTTACCTTTGGCGAGCATTTTTTCTAGTGCGTCGATGTTCATATTAATACCCGGCTAAACGGGGCTGCGGCAGTTCGGGCAAGGCTTGTCCCTGCAGCTGCAAGGCTTCCAGGGTGTAGCGTTCGGCCTCTGCCTGATTACCCATATTGCTGAGCAAACGGCCTAGTTCAAAACACAGCTCTGCATTTGGACTGCGGCGATAGCCTTGTTCGAAATATTCTTTGGCCTTACCCCACAATTCATTGCGCAGGGATAAGCGACCTAAGCTAAGCAGCAGCGCTGGGTCGTCGCCGTGTTCCTTTAGCCATGTTTCTGCAGTGCTTAGCTGCCGCGCAATATCGGCGCCTGCAGTTAAGCCGTAGAGCAAGACTAAATTTGGCGACCAGTTCTGCTTGAGCATGTGCTGCAAAACTTTCTCGGCCGCCGCCTGTTCATTTAAGGTCACCAAGGTTCTGCAATACGCGAAGCACAGATCCGCGTCACGCTGCCAAGCACGGGAAAGATGCTTCCACCACTGCTGCACAGCGGCAACGTCGGCCTGACCTGCAGCGTGCTCTAGCTGACCCATCAAGGCCACACGCTCTAGGCGATCGATTTCTTCGGCGGCTAGAATATTGTGTTTACGCAAATCAGGCAGCAGCTCTAACAGCGACTTCCAGTCGCGAAGGCCGGAGTACACTTTTTCTAATAAGCTCAGTACGGAAGGGTGACGTTCGGCATTGCGACGAGCGCGGGTCAGGGTTGCCAGCGCTTCTTCCAGGCGGCCTCTGTCAACCTGCATTTCCGCTTGGGTGAGTGCAACGGCAATACTGGCTTTGGCGCTGGTTTCCTCTGCCAAGCCTAAATAGTGGCGACTTGCTGCCGCATCACCCAGGGCGTGACTGGCACGGGCTGCCAATAAATAATTCACTAGCGGCGCTTCGCTGCCCTTTATGGCATCGGTTAGAAGACGGCGCGACTTTTCCCAATTGCCTTCTATAAAGGCAATCATGCCCAAGGTGGTGTGACTGCGACCGCGGTTAGCTTTGCGGTCACTCCAAAAGCTGGCAATTTTGTCAGACACTTTTGCGCCACGACGCAAACTCATAAATACAATCGTAAACAATAATAGAACGGCCGCAAGAACTGCGACGCCAACCCATATTGTCATTTCGATGGTAGTTTTGCCGTAGGCGATAAGAATATAACCAGAGTCGTGCTGAATCCCCGCTGCCAGAATCGGCGCGACAAGTAACACTATTAAGACTGCAATAAATATTTTCATTGGCGAGCCTCTTTCTGCCAACGATTACTTTTTATATATTCTTTCAGGCTTTTTAATGAGCCAGAAATATCCGCAATTTCTGAGTTCACCCGCACTTTTGATAGGGTATTAATTTCATCCAACAGCGCGTCGCGGTGTTCATCTAATTGGTAGTAACGGTTCAACCAATCTGTCGCTTTCTGCAAAGAGCGCTGATACAAACGCGGTTGATTTGCCAGCAGTGCCAACTGGGCCTGTTCAAACATAAGCTGCAAGCTCACCCGCAGCGCGCCTTCTTGTTCAGGGACTATTTGTGCGCGGAAATTTTCATCGTGCTCGCGAACCCGAATATAGCTCTGCAGTTTTTCCCATGCCGCAGCGAATCCCACTTGCAGGCGCTGTTTCCAATCTGTCGCTTGTGTCTCAGCTGGTGCGGGCTGATAGCTCGGCGCTTGGTAAATTTTTAGTTTAGCCACTTCGTTTGCCAAGGCTTGTAGCGCCAAGTAGCTGCCTTCCACATCGCGCTCGGCGCTGCTTTGCAGGGCGGCTATTTCTTTGGCGATCTCTGCGCGCACCGGATGCAAGGCCGCGTCGTCTAAGTCTTGCAGTATTTCATCTGCGCTCGCCAGCAATTGCGCGGCTGAGCGGGCGTCGCCACTTAATTGCGCGCGCTGATTGGCGACCCGCAGTAAATATTCGGCCTCTGCCAACAGCCAATCCTGGCGGTCTACGGTGGCTAATGACTGCACCGAGACTTCGAGATCCTGACTGCGGCGGGCAAGCGCATCTAGACGTGTACTAGTGTCGCTGCGCAATTGGGAAAGCGCTTCGCGCTGAGCGCTGAGCAAGGACGTGAGCTCTGACTGCGAGTCAGTCAATGCGCGCAGCTCGGCTCTAAAACTGGCGCTAGTGCTTTTTTCTTGTGCGGCTAGCAACTGATCTTGCTGGTACATCCACCCCGCCAACACCAAGGCGCCGAGTGCAATTAATAATGCCAACAAGCCCAGCACATTGCTGCCGCCACTCTTTTTAGCGGCGGGCTTTTCCTTGGTCTTCTTATTATTCGACGGCGGCTCGGAGGCGCTAATTACCGATGGCTTTTGCGCTGCTACCGTCGCTGTGTCTTTATTATCTTCCGGTTTATCGCCGCTCATTATGTTCTCTCAAAATCTATTTAATGATGGATAGAGGGATTGCTTTCCGCATAACGCCTTAAAGCGACAAGACTTGCTGCCGTGCCGGCATTGTCGGCCCGAATCACGGTTTGATAGCCCTGCGCTCTCGCTAAGTCTGCGACACGATCACTCGGTACCAACACGGGGTATGTCAACGCCGCCTCACCCATTAAGTCACTAAAATGAGCCAGGGTCTCGCCGCTATTTAATGCCACTATATTTATGCTGTGTTGTAACAGCAATGACCGCAGTTGGCCACCGTCAATATCTGGTTTGCAGCGCTGATAGCACTCTGCGTAATCTACCGCGGCGCCTCGCTGCCTAAGTTGCTCGGCCAAATGCTCACGGCCACCCACGCCACGGATGATTAATATTTTGGAATGACGGATGTGCTGAAGGTCGGCGCAGGCCAGCAGGCTTTCGCTGTTCATTGCCTGAGCACTGTGGTGTACGGCGATATCTCGCTCGGCAAGCGCCGCCGCCGTCGCCGCGCCAATGGCATAAACCTGAATACCCAGTGGCCATTGCGGCCAGTATTGGTCTATTTGATCCAGACCGTAGTGCACGGCGTTTACGCTGATAAAAATAATCTGCTGATAGCTATCGAGGTTCATCAACAGGCTGCGACTTTTCTGCATTGCCTCGCTGTGCTCTGGAGACGACAGCGGCGCTATATCCAGCAGCGGCTGCAAGCTCACCGCTGCGCCCGCCTCCGTTAAGGCGGCGGCAAATTCCGCACTGCGATCCGCCGGCCGCGTCACCAGCACCCGCAAATTATTCAGCTTTGCTGTCGCCATACACCGCCTGCAAAATAGCGCCTGCACCCTGCGCCAGCAAGGACTCTGCCACCGCAATACCCAAGGCTTCGGCCTGATCACGGGGGCCGCGCTGCTCAGCGGTCAAAATGGTTTTGCCATTGGGCTCGCCCACTAAAGCGCGCAGCCAAAGTTGGTCGGCGTTATCTGGGTCGGGAATCGCATAGCCCGCTATCGGCACCTGACAACCGCCCTCTAAACGACGGTTCATTGCCCGCTCAGCCATCACCTCTTCCGCGGTAACGCGATTGTGAAGCGGCGCCAATAGCGCAATGACCCGAGCGTCATCTAAGCGGGTTTCAACACCCACCGCGCCCTGACCACAGGCTGGCAAGCTCGACTCGACCGGCATCAAGGCGGCGATTCGATCTTCTAATTTAAGACGAATTAATCCGGCAGCGGCGAGAATAATTGCGTCGAACTCGCCTTCATCTAGCTTGCGCAAACGGGTTTGCACATTGCCGCGCAAACTCGAAATCTGCAAATCTGGACGCTGGGAGCGCAGCTGACACTCGCGGCGCAGGCTGGATGTACCGACCCGCGCACCCTGCGGCAAATCAGTCACTGAGGAAAAGTGATTGCTCACAAAGGCATCCCGTGGATCTTCGCGCTCACAAATAATGGCCAGTCCCAAGCCTTCGGGAAACTCCATCGGCACATCTTTCATGGAGTGCACGGCGATGTCGGCGCGGCCATCGATGAGCGCCTGCTCAAGCTCCTTAACAAACAGCGCTTTGCCGCCGATTTTGGACAGGGGTGAATCTAATAATTGATCGCCGCGGGTGGTCATACCCAGTAACTCAACTTGGATACCGGGGTGGGCTGCTTCTAGCTCGGCCTTAATAAACTCTGCCTGCCATAGCGCCAATAGACTCTCGCGGGTGGCGATGCGGATGATATTGTCGGACATGAATATTTCCGTAGTACTCCGTGGGGTCACCATGATACGTCAGCGAGGCCGCTGACAAAACCGAAAACCTAGCACTACAATGGACTAAATGCCTTTACTAAGGCGAGCGCGCAGGGCAGGTAAATAACGCCGACTAATCTGTGGCCCCACTGCCACTCCCTGCAATTTCACCCTATAAGCCGCTACGCCGTGCCGCTCTATGCCCTGCAAATACTGCAGCGCGACAAGGGCGTTGCGGTGAATGCGCAAAAACTGACTGGCAAACTCCTGTTCCAAGTCACGCAGGCTGTCATCGATTAGTAATTCACCATCTGGGTGCACCGCGCTGACGTATTTATTGTCGGCGTGAAAATAACGCACCGCAGACACCGGCAGCACGCTAATACCCTGCGGGCCAGAGGACGATAGCTGGCTGCGTTGAGCCGGTGTCTCTAAGTCTGCAAGTGCGGCTATTTGGGCTTTATTTAAGCGCGTCAGCCGGCTGAATACCGCCGTCAACTTCTCCCGCTGAATAGGCTTTAGCAGATAGGCCACCGCCTGTGCGTCAAACGCCGCAAGCGCGTATTCGTCATAGGCTGTGCAAAACACAATCGCGGGAGATGACTCGCGCTCAGCCAATTGCTGCGCTAAGTCAATGCCGCTGATACCGGGCATGGCAATATCTAAAAGCAGGGCGTCGGGTTGCAGTCGCTCTATTTCTGCCAGCGCCTGTTCGGCGTTCGCCGCCTCGCCCACCAACTCAATACCGCCTAGCTCCTGCAATAATCGCGCGGCGCGTTGGCGAGCCAAAGGCTCATCATCAACGATTAACACTTTCATGCGGAGGCTGCCTGTGTCAGCTTTTTCATCGGGAAAACCGCTCGCACCTGGTATTGCCCCTCCGATCGCTGGCTAGTAAATCTGGCTTGATTGCCAAATAGGGCTTGCAAACGAAGACGAATATTGTCGCTGGCGATGCCGTTACCCTCGACCACATCGGCAAATTCAGGCACGGGATTTTGAACCTCAATCTCCACCATTCCTTCAACAACGCGAGCGCGAATACTTACCACACCCCCTTCTTGTAAACGCTGAATACCGTGGGTGATGGCATTTTCTATCAGCGGTTGCAGCAGCAGTGACGGCACCGAAATATCGTCACTTAAATCACTATCTTGCCAGTCGACTTGCAGGCGCTCATCTAAGCGGGCGTGCTCAATACGCAAATAGCGTTCACATAATTCGCGTTCATCGGCCCAGCGCACCACGCTCATACCGCTCTGCAAATTAGCGCGAAACAACGCCGCCAAATCCTCGACAGCCTGCTCGGCTTTATCGGGAGCAACGCTGATTAAACTGCTAATACTGTTTAGGGTATTGAATAAAAAATGGGGGCGAATTCTGGAATGCAGCGCGTCTAAGCGCGCATGCAAACTACTTTGCTCGCGCAGGCGATATTGCAAGCTCAAATAGGCATAGCGCATACCCACACCGAGTAATATCGTCGCTACCACTAAAATTTCTGCCAGCGCCCAGCCGTCGAATAGCCATACCTCGTTTTGTAATCCGCCGCGGGCAAACCACTGCGCGAACACGGTAACGCAGGCAACCCATACAAGGCACACCACAAAACTCAAACCGGCCGTCACCGCCGTCGTCATTTGTGCAAACACAGGTTTAAGAAGCTGAAGCACGGCTGCCGCACCGAGCAAGCACCAAATGGTGAACAGACCAGACATACCGAGCAAGACCCAATCGAAATTCTGCAAGCCTGATTTCAGCACGGTGAATAAAATGGCGAGCAGGCTCGCCAGCAACACAATAAGCAACAGCGATTGCGGGCTAGACAGATTGCCGATAAACGACACCTGCGGAGAATTTAGCTGCGCTTCATTTTGCTGCCTACGCGACACGGCACCCATCCTAGATTTGTATTCACAAAGCATAGCAGGCTGTCGCCGGAGCGGATACGTATTACAGGGCCGGACTCGCTAGCCCGGTAATACGCTATGAAAGTCTAATTTAGGGGAAAGGCCGTCCAGCCATCTGTCCAGCTTCTGCCAACACCGGGACGCATAGCACCCCGATAATTCGCGGCTTCGTCCCAAAACTCACCCTGTGGCACTGCGACGGCGTTATTCTTTGCCGGCGAAGACGCCGCTACGCGATAATCCGGCTCACTTTCACTTTGGGTGACTTTTAAAAATTGCGGGCTAGCACCAAGACTGGCGTACTGCGAAAAATAAGCGGCCTCGTCAAAGCCGCCATCGTCGTCGTAATCGCCAATCTCTTCAGCAAAATAGTGCTTACCGTCCGCCGCAATATCCGCAATCAGCAAACCGCCGAAACTCATTTTCCCCTCTTGAATACGGGCAACGGTTTCACTGTCTTTAATGTCGATGGCTTCGCCAGAGAAACCGGCAATAACCATATTATTGAAATGCCCGCCGGTGCCACGGCGCAGGGTCATAGCGCGCTGGTATTTGTCGCGGCTATTCATGCCTAGCAAGGTCACGTTATATAAAGTCGGTTCAGAAACGGGTTCAGCTTGATAATTGCCTTCGCGATTATCCGCCTCAAAACCATTATCGCCCACCCCCGCGTACTGCTGAATCTGCAAAAATTGCACGCGGCCAGTCCAGCCCATATCCCAATCCAAAGAATCGTCGGCGGCACCGGTAATAAGAATATGGCGCAAATCCACATTGCCGCCAAATACCTCAATACCGTCGTCGAGGGCGCGATGCACCTGTACATTGCGAACAATGGTTTTACTGCCGCAGCCGCCGAGCGTTAATCCGTTCAGCTCATTGTTGGCGTAAACCTCAAAGCCCGCGAATTCGATACGAGCATATTCCAATACGCCGCAGTTATCGTTGGCATCTGTGCCCCCGAACATGCCGCGGGTATCACCGGCAACCAAGCCTTCAATTTGGGCATCGGCGGTATTCACAGGCGCATTGCCCAGCAACACAATGCCGCCCCAATCACCGGCCTGACGCTTACCTGCCAGGGCCGAGCTGGTAAACACGATCGGCGCCAAGGCTGTGCCCCGCGCTAAAATGCTGGCGTCGCGGGTTACCAATAAGGCACTGCCAGGGCGCCCCTTTACTATGGTTCCAGCCTCAATAACCAATCTGGCACCCGCCTCGACATAGACTGTGCCTTCTAAAATCCAGGTTTTATCATTAGTCCATATTTGCTCGCCGCGCAGCGAGCCACTCACGGTCTGTGTACCCGCAAAGGCCTGTTTAAGATCCCTGCTAAAAATGGCCGCGATAATAACGCCAATTAGCAGCACCCCAATTATTGCTACCAGCCGCGTTTTCACCGAGCGCTGCGGGGGCTTTGCTGATGCGATTTTATAGCCAACAGTCTCGGCAACATCTGGATTAACCGCGCCCATGGTTCGACCATGACGACCTTGAGTCAGCGGGCCATCGGTATTAATCGTTAAAAGGCCAACACCGAGTTCACGAATATCAGGGTTACTGCTAACCACAGCTTGGTCGATCAATTCCTTGCGGTAGGCCGGATCATTCAATAGCGTATTAAAATGAATATAACGCACACCTTTGTCGCCCTGCTTATCGTAGATCTTTTTAAGTTGCCACAGCATTTCGACCAATTTGGCGCGGGGGGACGTGACGTCACTCATGGGGATTCCTCTGCTCGACGGTCCTATTTTTAGGAACAGCAGTATGGCGGCCGCATATGACAGCGGTATTACTTCTGGTCGTCATTGTGAGCGTGTCTGCCGACGCATCGCGAAGCCCACTAAAACTGCTATAATGGCGGCCTTTTAGGCGCTGGGTGACCACGGCATCCACGCCACGCCAATCAGCAATACGGGAACACAGTGCAATGAGTGATAAAGATCCGAGCATCAAACCTTGGGGCGGCCGCTTCAGCGAACCCACTGACCAGTTTGTAGAGCGCTTCACTGCCTCTGTCAGCTTTGATCAACGCCTTTATCATCACGACATCAATGGCTCACTCGCGCACGCGGCGATGCTGGAAAAAGTCGGTGTGTTAACCGCGCAAGAACTGGCAGACATTCAACAGGGGCTTGAAGAAATTCGCGCAGAAATCCTTGCTGGCACCTTTGAGTGGTCGGTGAGTCTTGAAGACGTGCACATGAATATCGAGGCGCGCTTAACCGATAAAATCGGCATTACCGGCAAGAAGCTGCACACCGGTCGCTCGCGCAATGACCAAGTCGCCACCGATATTCGCCTCTATGTACGCGACGAATTAGCCCTCATTTGCAAAGAGCTGAGCCGCTTACAACTGGGCCTGATTACCCTCGCCAAGCGCGAAGCCAACACCATCATGCCGGGCTTCACCCATTTGCAAACCGCGCAACCCGTCACCTTCGGCCACCACATGTTGGCGTGGAATGAAATGCTAGAGCGCGACTACAGCCGCTTCCAGGACTGCGCTGCGCGCTTGAATCAATGCCCACTGGGCGCAGCCGCACTGGCCGGCACCACCTACCCCATTGATCGTCATTACAGCGCAGAATTATTGGGCTTTGACCGCCCCACGGAAAACTCACTGGACTCGGTGAGCGACCGCGATTTCGCGATTGAATTTGCCGCGGCGGCAAGCGTACTGATGACACATATGTCGCGCTTCAGCGAAGAATTGGTGCTGTGGACCTCCGCCCAATTCAAGTTTATTGAATTACCCGACCGCTTCTGCACAGGCTCTTCCATTATGCCGCAGAAGAAAAACCCCGATGTTCCCGAGTTAATTCGCGGTAAAGTGGGCCGCGTCAACGGTCATCTGGTGAGCTTGCTGACGCTGATGAAATCGCAACCCTTGGCTTACAACAAAGACAACCAAGAAGACAAAGAACCCATCTTCGACATTATCGACACGGTAAAAGACTGCCTAAAAGCCTATGCCGATATGGTGCCGGCGATTACCGTAAATGAAGACGTGACCCGCGAAGCGGCCATGCGCGGTTTTTCAACTGCAACTGATCTAGCGGATTATTTAGTGCGTAAAGGTTTACCGTTCCGCGACGCTCACGAAGTGGTCGGTAAGTCAGTTGCCTATGGCATTGCAGAGAAAAAAGATCTGTCAGAAATGAGCTTGGACGAGTTGCGCACATTTAGCACTGATATCGAAGCCGATGTCTTTGACGTGCTCACTCTGGAAGGCTCGGTGAATGCCCGCAACCACATTGGTGGCACGGCGCCACAGCAAGTTCTAGCTGCGGCAGAGCGCGCTGAATTGCGTCTGAACCAGCGCGCTTAAAATCTCGTCTTCACCTTCCCGCCAATGCGATACGCATCGGCGGGTAACATCGCAAAACCGTTTGTTTTTTCATCACCTTATTAAAAGGGTGATTGTTCACTAGTCAGCCGTTACATTACTCATCATATCCACTAAGACCCATCCAAAACGGACAATGTGCATAACGGAGTACTACCTTGATAAGCGCAACATTTAAACTGCTGGCACTCAGCAGTATCGCTACCTTGCTAGTTGCCTGCAGCCCGGCAGAAAATCCCGGCGCCATGGCGAGACCAGCTCCCTTCGTAAAAGTAAGCACCTTAAAAGCCGAGCCAGTGCAAAATCGCATGCAGGCACTGGGCACTTTACTCGCGCAAGAATCCATTGATATCAGCAGCAACGTCACTGAAAAAATTACCGCACTGCATTTTAATGATGGCGATGCCGTCAGCAAGGGCCAGTTACTTGTCACCCTGCAGCAGGACGAAGAAGCCGCGCAGCTCAGTTCCGCGAAAGCAGACTTGGCCGAGGAAGAGCGCGAGTTAGCCCGTTTGAAAGGGCTGATTGCCTCGCAATCTGCCGCGCAAACAGAATACGATCAACGCCAAACCGCAAAGCTGCGGGCCGAAAGTAAAATTGCAGAAATAGAAGCCTTGCTCGCCGAGCGCAATATTCGCGCGCCGTTCAGTGGCGTTATTGGCCTGCGCGAACTTAGCCCCGGCGCACTGGTAAGCCCTGGTACCAACATCGCCACACTCGACGACCTCAGCGTCATGCGCATGGACTTCCAGCTGCCAAGCCTGAGCCTAACTGCCATCGCCACTGGTCAAAGTGTTATTGCCCGCAGCGAAGCTCTTGCCGAAGACTTTAATGCCACCATTTCGGCGATCGCCAGCCGCATTAACCCCGTTGATCGCAGCATCACCGCCCGCGCTCTTATCCAGAATCCAGACCATAAATTAAAACCCGGCATGCTAATGCTGGTATCGCTTGTGACCAAGGAGCACCACGCGATCTTAGTACCTGAATCTGCGCTGCAAAGCATTCAGCTACAGCACTATGTCTGGATTATGAATAGCGAACAGAAAGCCGAGCGCCGCACAGTCGAGCTTGGCACCCGCAAACCTGGCTTTGTGGAAATTCGCAGCGGCGTCCGCGTTGGCGAACAATTAATTTACGAAGGCTTTACCGCCCTGCAACCCGGTGTCACCGTCTCGCCGCAGGAGGGCTAAACTATGCTGCTTTCTGATACGGCGATAAAACGGCCAGTATTCGCGACGGTCATAAGCCTATTATTGGTAGCTTTTGGCTTGCTCGCCTTTGAGCGTTTACCGCTGCGCGAATACCCCGATATAGACCCACCCATTGTGTCTATTCGCACAGTCTACGTTGGCGCCTCAGCCGAGGTGGTTGAATCTAGAGTCACCCAAATTATCGAAGAACGCATCGCCGGTATCGAAGGAATAAAGACCATCGACTCCAGCAGTCGCGACGGCTTTTCATCTATTAATATCGAATTCAAATTAACACGGGATATCGACGCCGCCGCCAATGATGTGCGCGACCGCGTGTCCGGTGCCTTAGCCGACTTGCCAGAGGAGGCCGATCCACCAGAGGTACAAAAGACCGACGCCGATGAGCAGGTCATCATGTGGCACAATTTAACCTCCGACGAAATGAGCATTGTCGCCTTGGTCGACTACGCCCAGCGCTATATCGTCGATCGCTTCGCTGTCATCGATGGTGTTGCGCGGGTGCGCATTAGTGGCGGACCCGAATACGCGATGCGAATTTGGCTCGATCGCGAATCCCTCGCGGCGCGGCAGCTTACCGTCGGTGACATTGAAAACGCGCTGCGGCGCGAGAATGTTGAACTGCCCGCCGGCACCTTAAAATCATTAGACCGAGACTTTGTTGTAAAGATTAATCGCCACTTTCTCAGCCCCACCGATTTTGAAGGTTTGGTTGTAAAACGCGATGAACAAGGCTACCTCACTCGGCTCGGCGACGTGGCCAGAGTCGAATTAGGTGCCGATGAACATCGCAAAGCATTCAATGGCAACGGCGTACCAATGGTCGGCGTTGGCATAGTTAAACAAAGCGTATCGAACACCTTGGCTGTTGCTGAAGCAGTCCGCGTCGAAGCGGAGAAAATTCGAAAAACCTTGCCCGGCAACATAAATCTGCATTCCAGTTACGACAGCTCAGTCTTCATAGACCGCGCTATCTCTGAGGTATACAGCACCTTGTTTATTGCCGCCTCGCTGGTGGTGTTAGTTATATTTCTGTTCTTGGGTGACTTCCGCGCCATGCTGGTTCCCGCCATCACCGTGCCGGTTTCACTCATTGCGACGTTTACAGTTCTGTATGCCCTGGGCTACACCGTCAATTTGCTCACCCTGCTGGCCCTGGTGTTAGCAATAGGGCTAGTGGTTGATGACAGTATTGTCGTACTTGAAAACGTGCACCGTCGCTTACTCAACGGCGAGCCACCGCTGGTCGCAGCCTATCGCGGCAGTCGCCAAGTCGGCTTTGCCGTTATTGCCACTACCGCCGTATTAGTCGCCGTGTTTGTGCCTATCAGCTTTTTAGAGGGCGACGTTGGCCGTTTATTTGGCGAGTTCGCGGTGGCCATGGCGGTTGCGGTCGTGTTCTCTAGTATTGTCGCCCTAACACTCTCACCAGTAATTTGCTCCAAAGTACTAAACCGCGAGGCTATGCACGGCGGACTTGCGAGCTTTGTTGAAAAACTGCTGCACCGCATGGAAAACCACTATGGACACGTGTTAGCGCGCAGCATGAAACATCCCTTCATAGCGGCCTTAGCCTTAGTCCTTACCATTGGCTCCTGCGTTTTTTTCCTGCAAAAAGTTCCCGCCGAGTTTGCGCCCAAGGAAGATCGCGGCGTGGTATTTATGATTATTCGCGGCCCGGAAGGCGCGTCATTTAATTATGTGAAGCGCCACCTGGCCGAGATCGAACAGCGCCTCATGCCCATGGTAGACAATGGCACGATCAATCGCCTATTACTTCGCGCACCGGGCGGTCGTAGCGGCGCCGACGTTTACAATGAAGCCACCGGTATCTTGGTATTAACACCTTGGGGAGAACGCCAACCCATTGCGGAGGTGGTCGGCGAGATTCGCAAACGACTCACCGGTTTTACGGGCTTGAGTGTTTACCCTATTACGCCGCAATCGCTGGGCGGCGGGTTCACCAAACCACTGGAGTTTGTTATTGGCGGCAGTAATTACGAAGAGCTAGCACAGTGGTCTGAGCTGCTAATAAACGAAGCAAAAAATAATCCGGGGCTGCTCGGTATTGATAGCGACTTCCGCCAAACTAAACCGCAATTAGCCGTCACAATTAACCGTGACCGAGCGGCAACACTGGGAGTGGATGCCAGCGAAATAAATCGCAGTTTAGAGACCCTGTTAGGTTCGCGGCGAGTCACCACCTTTATGATGGCGGGAGAAGAGTACGACGTGATTGTAGAGGGTGAACCCGATACACAACGCAGTCCAGAAGATCTCAGCAATATTTATGTGCGATCGGCCACTACCGACAGTCTCATTCCGCTCGGCAACCTTGTGACGTTACAAGAACGTGGCGACGCCGCCGTGCTCAATCGCTACAACCGCGTGCGGGCTATTACCATCGACGCCAACCTCGCTGATGGCTACTCTCTGGGAGACGCGCTGAGTTATTTCGAAAATCTGGTGGCAGAAAATGTCCCCGCCGCCACCGTGGATTACAAAGGCGAATCACTGGATTATCACGAGTCAGGTAATTCCGTGTATTTCACCTTCGCCTTGTCACTGCTGGTGGTTTACCTTGTACTCGCCGCGCAATTCGAGAATTTCATTCACCCCTTTATTATTCTACTCAGCGTGCCGCTGGCCATAGCGGGTGCCTTGATCGGGCTCTACCTCACGGGACAAAGCCTAAATATTTACAGCCAAATTGCGCTGATTATGCTGGTCGGGCTGGCGGCGAAGAATGGTATTTTGCTGGTGGAATTTGCCAACCAACTACGGGATCAAGGCCTGGAGTTTGACGAGGCCATTTTGCAATCCGCTCGCCAGCGACTGCGCCCCATTGCGATGACCGCCATCACCACCGTCATGGGCGCAGTGCCACTGATACTCTCATCTGGACCTGGCAGCGAGTCCCGCTACGTTATTGGTATTGTTGTCGTCTTTGGTGTCAGCTCTGCCACGATATTAACGCTATTTGTTATACCCATGGCGTATCGTCTATTAGCGGGAAACAGCAAATCGCCACAAACTGTCACGCGACTGTTAGAAGCTCAGCTTGCAGAAAATGAGGACAAGGAAAAGTACAGCTAGTACTCTTTAAATTTGAAAATGACGTGTGACTCAGTAGCTTGGGTTGAGGAACGAAACCCAAGCTACAAACTTTGGCATTAGGCAACATCAAATTGACAAAGCACTAGTGAAGTAGCGAGAATTGTAAACAGGACTTAATAAATAGCGGGGACTTTGATCCCTGTTCAATAACTCACTTCAGAAACGCTTACCATGTTCTGCAGTGAGCTTGACTGCGATAGCAAGACAAGAGCGGCTCAGAAGCACTCCGTATTTATTATAATTTGTAACTAGGACGAACGCGCGCGACCCTTTTCTGCCACGCTGCTTACCGATTTAACGTCCAACAAACGAACCTGATTAAATAAATGGTGGGCAGCGGTGTGCTCAGTTAGCGCATCTGCCGCCAACAAAATAGCCGCCGCCGTCCACGTTGGCCGCTCATCAGGCCACAGCACGTCTTCCACAAATTGATAACCAGTCCAGTATTCGCCGTTGCTTTCCCGCCACTGGTGCAGCCAGCTGTACACCATTACGGCGCGGGCGTGATCCCCCGCCGCCAACAGCGCCATCGTTAACTCGCAGGATTCCGCGACCGTTACCCACGGTTGGTCTGACACGCAGCGGCAACCCAAGCCCTGCTCGACAAAATCACCCCAGCGCTTTTGTAAATGGGCGCTGGCTTTTGGTGTTGGCACCGCACCCGTTAGCACGGGGTAAAACCAATCCATGGAGTAGCGCGATTTACTTTCCCAGGTGCGATCAAATCGTTCAGGCTTATTGCGCAAGGCGTCTCCCAACGCCACTCTGGCATCGCGCCAATCTACCCGCGGATCACCAATCACCACCGAGATATTCACAGCGCATTCAAGGCTTTTGTAAATTGACGAGCAACCCGTAATGAGAGCGTCTTCCATAGGCTCGCCCCGCGCATCCACTGCCCAATTTATTTCACCGTGGCGGGACTGCTGGGCGAGAACGAAGCCAATAGCGCGACGAACACAGGGCCACATCTCACGCAAAAACGCGCGGTTCTCGCTTATTAAATAATGGTGCCAAACACCCGTGGCAATATAAGCCACAAAATTCGTTTCACGGCGCTCGCGATTATCCACTTGGCCCGCACGATAGGCGGCCCACCAACTACCGTCTTCCAGTTGCGCATTTTTGAGCCAGCGATAAGCGTTTTCGGCGGCGCTATATTCGCCGCCAATACTCAAGCCCATAGCCGACTCAACGTGATCCCAAGGGTCGCAGTGACCGCCGTCAAACCACGGGATGCTGCCGTCGGTCTGTTGAGCACGCAGTAAAAAATCCACAGTCGGCCTAAAAAATTCCTGCGGGAAAAGGCCTTTGCTTAAAAACAATCCGCTCATGCTGCCTTCGCCTTTTCAAAATACATGACTACCGATTTACCGAGTACGGGATTCAAGCTCGCTTCCAAGGTCCGCGTAAATAAGGGCCGATCCATCAGATCCCATACCAAAAATCGATGATATTGCTTGATGATAGGGTTTGAGTCTTGGTTCTTCCAAAACGCGCATTTCAACCACCAGTAGGGGGAATGCAATGCGTGTGCCCAATGTCGGCGATAAAAGCGAAATCCTAATCCCTGAATTTGCTTGCGCAGTTCGCTGGCCTTAAAAATACGCAGATGACCACCCTCAACTTCGTGGTAGGCGTCGCTCAATGCCCAGCAGATTTTTTCTGGCCAAGCTCGCGGTACGCTGGCGCAAAACAAACCGCCCGGCTTAAGCACACGCTCAATTTCTTTTAATACCGCTTGGTAATCTGGAATATGCTCCAACACTTCTGAACAGATAATTTTGTCGAAGGTGTTGTCTGCAAAGGGCAGCTGCATGGCATCGCCATTGGCTAGACCAAAGGCTTTCTCTGCCTGCTCGTCACCACAAAACTCACTGAAGCGACTTTGCGCGGTTTGTAAATCTTTAAGACAAAGATCAACTCCAACTGCGGTGACGTCTGCTTCAACATAGGCAGAAATCACATGGCGGCCTTCGCCGCAGCCCAAATCTAGAATTTTGTCGCCACGATTAAGGTGGAAATGACGAAAATCAACCGTTTTCACGTTGTATCACCTGCCAGTAGTAGTCCGTCATTTGCTGTGCGGCGCGAGTCCAACAAAACAATTCTTCAATACGTTTGCGACCCGCCGCAGCTAATTCATCACGCCATGCGGGCGACGCCAGCAGGGTTTCCAGCACTTCGGCGATGGCCTTGCTATTTCGAATTGGCACTTGAATCGCCGCATCGCCGACCACTTCGGGTAAGGCACCGCCGTCGGTAGAAATGAGCGCCGTGCCACAGGCCATTGCTTCGCCAGCAGGGAGACCAAAGCCTTCATAAATTGAGGGGACGACCACCACCGACGCTTCGTTATAGTAGCGCACCAAATCTTCCGTGCTGATGCCACTAACAGCGCGAATATGCTTGGCTAAGCCGAGCTCACGAATTAATTTTCCGCTTTCGCCATCTTCTTTTGGTGTGCCGACCAATAGCAACTCAAGGTCGGGATATTTTGGCACCACCGCCGCCACCGCCTCTAATAAATAACGCATACCCTTAAGCGGCTGATCAGAGGATACCGTGGCCATAATTCGGTTCGGGTTTTTCTGGATATTATTGAGGGGTCTAAACTCCTCGGTATCAATACCGCAGTGTACCAAGCTGATACCCGCCGGCTGAATATCGAATGCCGCGGCAATGTCCATTCGCGAGCGCTCAGACACTGTCACAACATGATGTAGTTCACGGGCAACCTTGCGCTGCATAATTAAAAAGCTGTGCCAGCGACGAATAAGTAGGCGCTCAGTCCAGGATTTAGCGGCGCTCAGCGCAATCTTCAGGTCACTTGTTATGGGGTGATGGATGGTAGTGACTAAAGGGAAACCCTGCTTTTGAATATCTAACATGCCATAACTCAGGCATTGGTTGTCATGAATAATATCGTAGTGACGGCCATGCTTTTTAAGGTATTTCAATACCCGCCGACCAAAGCAATATGGCTCAGAAAAGGCGCCAGTGAGCTTACCCATCCACTCGTATATATTCGTTAACGAGGTCAGATGGTGCGGACGAATTGACGTTAAGCCGGTTTCAAACAAGTTCATACCCGGCATTTTGATCAGATTAACTCTTGGATCGAGGTGCGGGTAGGGCTGACCTGAGATGACGTCAACCTGATGCCCAGCCTCTACCAATGCCTTACTTAAATACTTTAGATAAATTCCCTGCCCACCGCCATAAGGGGCGCTGCGGTAACCCAGCAAACACACCTTTAAGGCGCGACGAGGTTTAGCATCGGGCAGGGGGATGACACTGGCCGGAACAATATTGAGATGGGGCGCGCTAGCAATGGCTGGTTCTGACGGCATAAAACGGAGTCACTATTATTCGAATTAAAGTATTTGGACTACTATTTTTAGGGCTATTGTTGCTGGAATAGTAAGTACCGTGGAATTCCCCTGTGCCTGCAACCTGTTACGTACTTTGCGGTCATACCCACGCCATGTCGACGTTATAAGGTAAAAAGGAAGAATGCCGTTCGTCTAGTAACAGGATTCTAACCACGGGGTGAGCATAAATCCACCGGCGATGGTCGGGGACGCCCTGTTCTGGCATTAAGACTTTGTCATGTTAAACTCGCCAAGGCCCGAATTTAGCCACGAGAATAAGATATCTATGCGGACACACGCCTATTTTTACACGTTATTTAGCGTCATTTTAATATTGAGCACCCTAAACGGCTGTGCCAGCGGCCCCACCCAGAAAAAACCTATCGGCAAATTTGAAACCACGATAAAAGCCAGCGATATCCGCTTGTTCAGCTATAGCCAACCGCTATTCCGTGAAAAAGCGCGGCCGATAACCGCAAACAATCGGCGAGAAGACGGCACCAGTAAACCCATGGAAGACAGCGAGTCGCAGTTAAAGCGAACCCTTCACGACCTGGAACAAGACAGCCGACTGAAAGAATATTGCCCACTGGGCTATGTGATCATTGATCAATACGCGGTATTGAATGACGTGGTTATTCGCGGAGAATGCCGATATACCGAGGCGCAGGTAAAACAATAAACGCCGCAACAGCGCTGCTGTTACGGCGTTTTAAAGAGGACTTAGTTAACTGACGTCAACCATTCAGGAAACTCTTCACGACGACCCTTAACTTGGTCAAAATACATATTTTGCAGCAAGTTAGTCACGGGACCACGCGAGCCTGAACCTATAATACGACCATCGAGTTCGCGGATTGGCAGAACTTCAGCGGCAGTACCGGTAAAGAAGGCTTCATCTGCCACGTAAACTTCATCGCGGGTAATACGTTTCTCTTCAACCTTCAAACCCAGCTCGTTGGCAAATTCAAAAATAGTATTACGGGTAATACCATCTAAGCAGCTGGTCAGCTCAGGGGTGTAAAGCTTGCCGTTGCGAACGATGAAAACGTTCTCGCCGCTACCTTCAGCAACATAGCCTTCGTTGTCTAAAAGCAGAGCTTCTTCACAACCGCTATCGAGTGCTTCACGCAAGGCCAACATCGAGTTGATGTAATGGCCGTTTGCCTTCGCTTTACACATAGAAATATTAACGTGGTGGCGGGTGTAAGACGAACAACGCACTTTAATACCCTTGTCACGCGCTTCCGGGCTCATGTAGCTAGGCCAATCCCAGGCGGCAACAATCACGTGCATTTTGAGGTTGTCGGCACGTAGACCCATGCCTTCTGAACCATAGAAACACATTGGCCGCAGATAGGCTTCTTCTAAGCCGTTTTCACGCACAACCGCGCGCTGCGCTTCGTTAACCTGTTCTTTGGTGACCGACATTTCCATACGCATAATATGCGCAGAGCGGAACAAGCGGTCAGTGTGCTCGTTCATACGGAAAATACAGGTACCACGGTCATTTGTTTTGTAGGCGCGAACGCCCTCAAAAACACCCATTCCGTAGTGCAGTGTATGGGTTAAAACATGCACCCGCGCATCACGCCAAGGTACCATTTCACCGTCGAACCAAATCAGGCCGTCACGATCAGCCATAGACATCGTGTGTTACTCCTCAACAAATTCAGGCAAATACCATTATGGAGACAACATCAGTTGCTGCCAGAAACGGCTGACAATTTCCCGCTCTGTACCCAATGCCGTTTCGGCTATCAACCCTTTTTGCTCTTGTAAGCTGAGGCGATGTGCCTGACTGCGGAACGCCTTGTAAGCGTCAATCAGTGTCCGGGTATCCGATGCTAAAATTAGGCCCTGTTCAGCCAGTGATTCCAGTATACGAATATTATCAGTGTAGTAGGTAAGCGGTGGGTGCTGTTGCGACCATGCTAAAACCGCATATTGCACCATAAATTCAATATCAACGATACCTCCAGCACCCTGTTTAATATCAAATTCCGCATTTTTATCGCCGGTAGACAGCAGATGATCACGCATTTTCTGGCGCATTTTCACCACTTCGTCTTTAAGCACCAATATGTCGCGTTTTTTCCTCAGAATATCAGCGCGCAAAGCTTCAAATTTTTGCGCCAGTTTTTCATCGCCTGCCACCGCGCGAACGCGAACTAAGGCTTGATGTTCCCATGTCCATGCCTGCGTGTTTTGGTATTCGCTAAAGGCGGTAAACGATGACACCAATAGGCCCGAATTGCCCGATGGCCGCAGACGCATGTCAACGTCGTAAAGTGCACCTAAACGGGTGGTGGCGGTAAGAATATGAATAATGCGCTGCCCGAGCCGAGTAAAGAATGTGCCCACGTCCAGCGGTCGATCACCATCACTGACATTGCTTGACGGCAGGTCATGCAAAAACACCAAATCTAAATCAGAGCTGTATCCCAGTTCCAGACCGCCCAGCTTGCCGTAGCCCAGAATAAGGAAATGACGCTGATCATCCCCCGCCGGCACCGGACTGCCGTGTTTAGCGAGTAGGTGCTGCCAAGCGATATCAAGCACCGCATCTAATACCACTTCGGCGATATAGGTAAGGTAATCGCTCACTTTCATCAGCGGTAAGCCACCGGTGACTTCCGACGCCGCCACCTTGAGCACATGGGCTAAACGGAAATGCCGCAAGGCCTCCATTTGCGTCTCAAGATCCTCGCTGTCGATACGCAGCAAGCGCTGGCGAAGCTCATCAGCTAAGCCCACCTTTTCGGGCACCGAATACAAGCTGCGCGCATCTAACAGTTCGTCCAGCAAAACCGGCTGCGCCGCTAACTGCCGCGCGATCCACGGGCTGGCATCACAGAGTTCGACCAAGCGACTGCGGGCGCCGGGGTTTTCAATCAGCAAAACCAAATAGGCCGTGCGGCGCAGTACCGATTCAATTAGTGGAATCAATCTCAGCAAGGTCGATGCAGGCGACGCCGCTTCACATAAATCTTCTAATAAGAGCGGCAGAAAATCGTAGAGTCGATCCCGCCCCGTGCCCTGCATACGCAATACGCTCGCGCCATTTAGCAGTGCCACCAGCAGGCGCGCCGCCTCTGCTGCATCGTCGAAGCCCGCTTCTTCCAAGGTTGCTCGCACGGATTCCTGATCAAGATCATCGAGCATGGCTCGCCAGCGATTATTACTGAGGTGCTGCCCGTCTGGCTCGGACTCCGGCGGGGCAATCACATTGCTAAAATGGGTGGCAACACACTGCCGGTGTGCCGCCAACGCCTTCTGAAAACTGGCAATATCGTCACCAAAACCCATACCAAAGCTCAGCGCGACCAACGCTGTGCCAGCTTCGGGAAGCTGCTGCGTCTGTTCATCTCGCCAGGCTTGGATGACGTGTTCAACATCCCTCAAAAAGCGATAGGCCCTGCGCAAATCATCAACCACCGCGGCCGGTAGATAGGCCATTTTTTCTAGCTCAGACAGCACTAGCTGCAGCTGCAAAACCTGTAAGGTCGGCTCCTGCCCACCGCGAATTAATTGGAAGCATTGCGCGATAAACTCAACTTCGCGAATGCCGCCAGAGCCGAGTTTGATATTATCTTGCAACTGGCGACGCACCACCTCGCGCTGAATCATTGCTTTCATATCGCGCAGTGATTCTATGGCGGAAAAATCCAGGTAGCGCCGATACACAAAGGGACGTAACTGCGCTAATAAGCGCCGCCCCTCTTCGCGATTGCCGGCAATGCAGCGCGCTTTGATAAGCGCATAGCGCTCCCAATCTCGACCCTGCTCCTGATAGTATTCTTCGAGGGCGTCGAAGCTAATCACCAGCGGGCCGCTTTGACCGTAAGGCCGCAGGCGCATATCAACTCGGAATACAAAACCATCGGCAGTGCGTGTGTCTAAGGCTTTTATAAGACGCTGGCCAAGACGAATAAAAAAGGCCTGATTGTCATCGCTACGCGGACCGCCCACGGTGGAGCCGGCGTGCGGGTAAGCGAAAATCAGATCGATATCGGACGACAGGTTTAATTCACCCGCACCCAATTTTCCCATGGCGATAACCACTAATTGCTGCGGCTTACCCTCTGCCGAGTGCGGCTCACCACGCTCGGTGATAAGCTGTTGATGCAGGTATGCCAGCGCAACCTCGACGCAGGCATCGGCTAAATAAGACAGATCACTGACGGTCTCCTCCATCGCCGCCAAGCGATTAAGGTCTCGCCAAACAATACGCAGCCAATGGCGGTTGCGAAAGTCGCGGAGGATTTTGGCAAGGGCGTCGGCGCTCTCACACTCGGCGCATAAATCGCGCAATTCCTCTACCCAAGCATCTTTGGCTAAACCGGTCTGCAGCGCCTGGCTCGCGACTAAGCTGGGAAGCCAGGCCGGCTTCCGCACGCACAAATCGGCCAGTGCGGGGCTGCAGGAAAAAGCGGTTAGCAATTGCTGGCGTCGATCTGAAGCTGCAAATTTCTGGTACCAATCACGCTGCTGCTCGTCACAGCGCTCGAAGAGACTTTGCCAGTGAATTTCAACATCAGCCACCAACGCTGCCGGCAACTCCCCTGCCGCAATTTGGAGACTGGGATATTGATTCGACGTGGTCATTAAACTGTCCTTTACCGCTTATTATTCAGGGCTCGCTCGCAACGTAAATTTGTAACTAGCCCGTTTGCACGGGCGGCGCCACCCGCAAAACCTCCGCAATAGTGGTTTCACCGCGCGCGACTTTTTGTGCGCCACTAAGACGAAGTGTGCGCATGCCATTCTTCATTGCCACTCGACGCAATTTATCCAGCTCGACATCATCGCCAATGGCGGCTTGCACCTGGCCTTCAACTGGCAGTATTTCATAGATGCCCTGTCGGCCATAAAACCCGGTGTTGCGGCATTCCAGGCACCCGGGAGCGTGATAAATATTACTGGGCGGGCGTACCTTCCACGGCGCGGTAAGGGTGGTCCACTCGGTTTCATCCAAGCTCACCGGCTCTTTGCAGTGCGGGCACAAACTCCTTACCAAGCGCTGCGCCATCACACCTAGCACGGTGGCGCGAATCAAATAGGCGGGCACACCCAACTCTAGCAAGCGGGTTACCGCCGACGGCGCGTCGTTGGTGTGCAAGGTAGAAATCACCAAGTGGCCGGTCAGCGCCGCTTGAATCGCCATTTCTGCGGTTTCTAAATCACGAATCTCGCCAATCATGATGATATCGGGATCTTGCCTAAGCAAGGCGCGCACGCCGCCGGCAAAATCGAGATTAATATTGTGCTGTACCTGCATTTGATTGAAGGCGTCTTCCACCATCTCAATCGGGTCTTCGATGGTACAAACGTTTACTTCGCTGGTCGCAATCTGCTTTAGACTGGAATACAAGGTGGTGGTCTTTCCCGAACCCGTAGGCCCAGTCACCAAAACAATACCATGGGGAGCGCGAATCATACCGTCCCAGCGCTGGCGATCTTCGCCGCGCAAACCCAGCTCTTCAAAGCTGCGCAGCAAGACCTCGGGGTCGAATATGCGCATCACCATTTTTTCGCCAAACGCGGTGGGCAATGTCGATAGCCGCAATTCAATCTCATCCCCAGAGGGGTTTTTGGTTTTTAATCGACCATCCTGCGGCCTGCGCTTTTCAGCGACATCCATACGGCCCAATATTTTTAAACGGCTAACAACGGCGGTAAGCACCGAGGCGGGCAGTTCATAGACGTTGTACAACACCCCGTCGATACGAAACCGCACATTGCCCAGTTCGCGGCGTGGCTCTATATGGATGTCACTGGCACGCTGATCATAGGCGTATTGCAACAACCAATCGACGATATTGACGACATGGCCGTCGTTGGCATCCAAGTCTTTTAAATTACTAATTTCGAGCAATTGCTCAAGGTTGGCGTTGGCTTGTCCGCCACTGCGGCTGTCGCCACTGGCACCACGCACCGACTTTGCCAAGCTGTAAAACTCGACCGTAAAACGGTCTATCGATTCGGGATCAGCGAGCACGCGACGAATAGGGCGGCGCAACACCTGCTGTAAGTCTTTCTCCCAGCCGCCAATAAACGGTTCAGCGCCGGCGATAACGACCTCTTGCGGTGTGACCGCTACAGCCAAAATACGGTGACGCTGCGCAAAGGCAAACGACATCACTTCGGTCACCGCCGGCACGTCAATTTTTAATGGATCAATCCGCTGTGAGCGCTGCTCACAGTGACCCGATAGCCATTCTAATAAACGGTCCATACTCAGCGTGCGACCGGGACGGCTAGCGTCAGGCAGCTGCTCGGCGGCGAGATAATTAAGAACATGCTGAGACTTATCGCCAATACGAGGTGGTGTTGGCCGCACGCGCTTAGCCACGGCAGGGTCCAGAACGCCGTCCTCGATCAATTGCCGCATTATTCCGCCCGCCTCTAATGCCGCGGTTTTATTGATGTTGCTCTGCATAGCTGGGGCAATCCCATTGTTATCGTCAATGTCATTATGGCAAGCGATACGCTCATAGCGCCAGTGCGCATATTAAAAGCTTCTATTTAAAAACTGGTTAGCCTCGACAGACCTCCGTATAATTCGGCCTACTTAACGACCGACGACAAACAGGAGTCGCACCGTGCCTTTAAATTCACTCGGTAATTTGTTCGGAAAATCCCCCTTCGAGCCAATTCAAGAACACATGAAGCAGGCACAAGCCTGCGCCGCCGCGCTCAAGCCCTTTATTAACGCCGCCCTCGAGGGTGACTGGGAGAAAGCCAGCGCCGCGCAAAGTGTTATCGTCGATTTAGAAAACGAGGCCGACAAGCTCAAGAAGCAAGTTCGCCTACAACTCCCAAGCAACCTTTTCCTGCCAGTACCGCGCTCGGATCTGCTCGATTTAGTGAGCATGCAAGACCGTATAGCCAACTGCAGCAAAGACATTGCCGGCCTGATGCTCGGCCGTCAAATGAAAATACCTGATTCTCTGGCAGCGTCGATGAGTGAGTACGTTGACCTCGCCATCGCCACATCTGCCCAAGCGATGAAGGCTATCGAAGAACTCGACGAACTGCTCGAAACCGGCTTCCGAGGCCGCGAAGTAAACCTGGTCGAAACCCTAATTGAAGAGCTGGATCGCCTAGAGCACTCAGCCGACAAACTCCAAATCGATATCCGTGCAGCCCTGTACCTTATCGAAAAAGACCTTCCCCCCGTTGACGTCATGTTCCTGTATCAAACGATTAACCTGATCGGTGAACTGTCTGATAAATCACAAAAAGTCGGCTCGCGCCTGCAAATTGTTATCGCCCGCTAACGCGCCGGCCTCCGCTTTTATAAGGATTACACATGTCAATTATTGCTGAACACGGGCAACTATTGCTGATTTTGGCTTGTCTGTTTGGTTTCTTCATGGCTTGGGGTGTTGGCGCCAACGACGTAGCCAACGCCATGGGTACCTCGGTTGGTGCCAAAGCACTGACTATTAAGCAGGCGATTTTGATCGCTATGCTGTTCGAATTCTGCGGCGCCTACTTGGCAGGTGGCGAAGTTACTGAGACCATTCGCAAAGGCATTATCGACCCAGCGTATGTCGCCGACAGTCCCGATTTATTGGTTTTCGGAATGCTGTCATCGCTGCTGGCCGCCGGGGTGTGGCTATTCGTTGCCAGCATGATGGGCTGGCCGGTATCGACCACCCACTCTATTGTGGGTGCGCTAGTAGGCTTTGCCGCGGTCGGTATCGATAGCAATGCCGTCGCCTGGGGCAAGGTTGGGCAAATTGTTGCGAGCTGGGTGGTGTCCCCAGTGATGGCGGGCACGATATCGTTTGGTTTATTTCTCAGCGCCCAGCGCTTGATTCTGAATGCAGCCAACCCCTTTGAAGCAGCCAAAAAATTCATTCCCTACTACCTGTTCCTAGTCGGCTTTATGATCGCCATGGTCACCATGACCAAAGGGCTTAAGCATATCGGTTTGGGACTGAACTTTAACGAGTGTCTAGCCTACTCAGCAGTCGTCGGCGTTATTGTTGCAGGCCTTGGCCAGCTGTTCCTGCGTCGGATCAAAGATGTACCGTCAGGCGACGGTCGCTTCCGCTTCGCCAGCGTAGAGCGCATGTTCGCAGTGCTTATGGTATTTACCGCCTGCGCCATGGCGTTTGCCCACGGCTCTAACGATGTTGCCAACGCCATCGGCCCAGTCGCGGCGATCGTTAGCGTCATTCAATCTGGCGGTGAAATAGCCTCTAAATCAGCACTGCCAGGCTGGATTTTACTGGTTGGTGCGGGCGGTATCGTCTTTGGTCTTGCCACCTACGGCTTTAAAGTTATCGCCACGGTGGGCACCAAGATCACTGAATTAACACCAAGCCGCGGTTTTGCGGCTGAACTTGGCGCTGCATCTACCGTCGTTGTTGCATCGGCGACCGGCCTGCCTATTTCGACTACCCACACACTGGTGGGCGCGGTACTAGGGGTGGGCTTAGCGCGCGGTATTGCGGCGCTAAACCTGAGCGTTATCCGCAATATCTTTATGTCTTGGATAATTACGCTACCGGCCGGAGCGGGACTGGCAATTTTGTTCTTCTTTACTTTAAAGGCGCTTTTCTAGTCCGCTCACAATAAGCCTCACACAGCGCAAACAAAGCCACTGGCTTTGTTTGCGCGACTCGCTACAATGATCCGCTACTCAGCAATATAACGCGGACTCATCGTGGCCAAACCAGCAATCACTCCCAGTGTTCTGTCGATGATGACAGAGCTAGTCAAACTCCCCTCGGTCAGCTCCACACTACCCAGTTGCGATATGGGTAATATCCGCGTTATCGAGCAACTTGCCTCTTGGCTTGAGCCACTGGGATTCAAAATTCAAATTCAGCCCATACTCGGCCATAAAGACAAGGCCAACTTAATTGCCACCCTTGGCTCCGGCAGCGGCGGTTTAGTGCTCGCGGGTCACACCGATACCGTGCCATTTAACGAAGCCCTGTGGAATAGCGATCCCTTTACCCTCACCGAGCGCGACAACAAACTATACGGCCTCGGCAGTACCGATATGAAAGGCTTCTTTGCTATTGCCATCGACGCATTACAGCCCTTCCTGGACAAACCATTAAAAGCACCTCTTATCATCTTGGCCACCGCCGATGAAGAAAGCAGCATGGATGGCGCTCGCTCGCTTGTGCAAGCAGATCTATCTGGCTCGCGCTACGCGGTGGTGGGAGAACCCACTGGCCTCAAACCGATGCGCGCCCACAAGGGCATCGTAATGAAGGGCATTACCATCAAAGGACGTTCTGGGCACTCCTCAAATCCCTTGCTAGGCAACAATGCCATGGATGCCATGCACGAGGTCATGACCGGTCTTATCCAGCTTCGACAAGAACTGGCGCTAAAATACCAGCACCCCGGCTTCTCTGTGCCCACTCCCACCATGAACTTCGGCTGTATTCATGGCGGCGACAATCCCAACCGCATTTGCGGTCAATGCGAGCTGCATTTTGATATTCGCACCACCCCCGGCATGGACAACGATGAGCTGGACACACTGATACAGAAAATCCTTACCCCCGTTGCAGAGCGCCGCGCCATCAATATTGGCCTGCGCGCTTTAATGCCAGGCTTAGCCGCCTACGAAGAACCCGCCGATTCAGAAATTGTAAGCCTGGTAGAACAGCTTACTGGACAGCCCGCTGGCACCGTCGGCTTCGCCACAGAAGCGCCGTTTTTTCAGCAGTTGGGAATGCAAACTATCGTGATGGGCCCCGGCTCAATCGACCAAGCACATCAGCCGGATGAGTATATGGCGCTTGATCAGATACAGCCGACGATTGATGTATTGCAACAGATGATTAATCGGTTCTGCGCTTAGCCAAATGCTTTTGCATAAACTCGACTGACCTTATTTATTAACATCAACAACCACACGACCGCGCAGAGCTCCTTCCATCATTTGCGTTGCCACACCAATGGCATCAGACAGCTTGATATCTTTCACGATCTGTTCAAGCACACCGACATCCAGATCCCGCGCGAGACGCTCCCAAGCAACTATTCTCGCGGCCTTAGGTGCCATTACACTATCAATCCCCAACAGAGAAACACCACGTAAAATAAAGGGCATTACGGTACTGGGAAAATCAAAACCCTGCGCCAAACCACAAGCGGCTACCGCTCCTCCGTAACGAGTTTGTGCACAGGCATTAACCAATGTTTGACTACCCGCCGCGTCAACAACGCCAGCCCATCGCTCTTTCTGCAATGGCTTACCGCGACCACCTAACTCGGCGCGATCAATTACAGAGGTGGCGCCAAGCTGCGCTAAATAGTCTCCTTCACTGGTTTTACCAGTAGCAGCAACCACGTTAAACCCGGCCTTGGCTAATAAAGCAATCGCAATACTGCCAACGCCGCCCGTTGCTGCAGTCACCAGCACCTCGCCTTGATCAGGCGCAACACCCTGTTTAATCAAAGCTTCTACGCAAAGACTGGCGGTATATCCCGCAGTGCCAATTGCCATCGTCTGACGTGCGGTAAATGCAGAGGGCAGCGCGACAAGCCAATCACCATTCAGCCGCGCTTTCTGAGCAAGACCGCCCCAGTGGCCCTCACCCACACCCCAGCCATTCAAGACCACCTTGTCGCCGGGCTTATAGTCTGCATGGCTGCTTTCTGACACCACTCCGGCTAAATCAATACCGGGGACCATCGGAAATTTACGCACCACCGGTGAGCTGCCCGTAATTGCCAACCCGTCTTTATAGTTCATTGTGGAATATTCCACATCAATCGTCACATCGCCCTCGGGTAATTGCGTCTCGTCGATTTGGGCCACTGCAACCGACTGACCGGCCTCGTCTTTATTAATTACAATTCCTGAAAACATCAGCACCTACTCCCCGTTTATTAATTCAAAATCAGGTGTTGCCGACTGCGTCGAGAACAGCCAGCAAACCATCTAACGATATCTTCGCTTGGTATGAGCACACAACCACTGCCCCGGAAAAAGACTGAGACGGATGAATGAGCATGCTTATCGACCATACCAACACCACCATGCAACTGTCGCGACTATTGCGCAAGCTAGACAAAGGTCGCGCTCGGTCATTATGTTGCCGCCACGACCGCAGCTGGGTCGACAATATCAATAGTTAATTCCAGTGACTCTACAGCTGCAGCGCAGCTTAGTATTTGACGATTTTGTGGTCGCTGAGAAAAACGAATATTAGTAAAAACAACTTGAGCTTGCTTAAAAATGCATGTACTTATATTCACTGCACCCAAATTTATTTTTCTAACAACACTAAATAGGCGGATCAGGGCTGCAGTACTCGCCAATTAAATAAAAGAATAACGACAGTTTTAAGCGGATTCACAGGAAAGTGTAACCGGGTTTCCTCTCAGCACTTACCAGCGTGTAGCGCTAACTGGCGGATATTCTCAAGGAGCTCTTCATGATTACCCCCCCTCGTTTTTGTAAACTCTTCCTACCTATTGCCATCAGTTCTGTGCTCGCAGCCTGCGGTGGCGGTGGTGGTGGCGGCGGTGGCGCAGCCCCCAGCAACAATGTTGGTGGAACAGCGTCAAAAGGTATAATTATTGGTGGCACCGTCAATGCATACGCCATCGCTGCAGACGGCAGTGTAGATAGAACAACACCGCTAGCAACGCCCGTAGTAACTGCAGAGGACGGCACATATAGCCTGACGCTTAATAGTAGCTATGTTTCAGGAACGGCGATATTTATCGAAATCAGCGCAGAAGACGGCGCAACCATGCGCTGTGATGTTACTCAGTGCGGCGCGGTTGATGGCACGCCCGTTTTATTCGGCGACACCTACCCGCTAGCATCAACGTTTACCATGGCAGCAACACTTCCCAAGGCCGACACAAACTCCGTTACCGTTAACGTAACGCCACTTACCGACATCGCATCAAAACTGACCCTGCAAAAAGTAGTAAGTGGTGCTCGCCCCTCTGACGCGGCACTTGCCTCCAACGCCCAAATCGCCAACCGCCTTGGTATCACCGGTGGCCTGATCAATCAGGCGATCGTCGACATTACCAATGCAAATGCTGTCAACGGTGCGACAAAAGACGCGCTTGACTATAACTTGAAAGCTGCCGCTGCTATTGCCGCGATCCTGAAAGATGACCCAAGCCTGTCACTAGAAGATGCCGTAGCAAGCTTAAGCAACCAATTTGCAAATGGTGGCATAGCGGACAAAGAGACCACCGAAACTACCGCAATAACCATAGAAGAATTACTCGAAGAGGCACTTGCAATCCTCAATGCAGTAAAAGCCGTTGAAGGCGTCGACGCCGACGATCAAGAGCTAACTGGCGCTAGCACCAGCATCACCGCTGCGGAAGCCGACGCCGAACAAAACGGCGACACCACAGCCAGTCAAGGTGATATCCCCGACGACATCGGCAGCGAAGGTCTAGTCGCTACAAAAGCATTTGTAAAGCAAGTAAGAAACCTAGCAAGCGCTGGCATAATCACCGAGAACCAAGAAGCGTTTGCTGATGAGATTGAACTTGCCTCAGAAGCCTTAGCCGCCGACGGCAGCACCGTAGCAGAAGCCTTAGGTTTGGCCTTAAACGCAATTGCTAACGCCGTGGCAGAGTACGAAGACGCCGAGGATACTAAGCCAACTTCTTCAACTACCGACGACGTGACTGTCACCATCACTACTGCGGGTGACAAAGAAACGTATTCTGTAAGCCAGGATGTAACGGTTAATGAGACCGTTGTTGCCTTAGTACTAACCGCCGCAAACGGAACCGTCATCGACGAGGACAATGACGAAGTCGAAAATAACGACGGTAGCGTGACGTTTACCGAATCCGGCACCGCCAATTTCGACCTAACTATTTCTGGAAGCGCGACGAGTAGCGCTGCGAGATTGTCTATCGACGAAGGCTCCGCCCTAAGCGGTTCACTTAGCTTCGAAGACGAAAGTATCGAGACAGAAACCGACAATAGCTACAACGAAACGTGGGACGGTTCGGTTAGTGTTCAGAGCGCAGCGGCAAGCCTAAGCGTGACCTTGGCGCAAACTGACGGTGACAACCCAGTATCATTCACTGGCGCAATGAGTATCGAGCTAGATCTATTAAGCAATACCGAGATGGGCGAGTACGACTCCACGTTTGACCCGTCGGGCTACTCCGACTCGGAAGAGTACACAGAAACCACAATGATAGACGGTCTCGACATCTCACTTTCTGGTGATTTTAGTGATGCCGCTGGCAACTCACTTACCGCGACATTAGCGGCGAGCCTGACTAACTTTGATGAAACCTGCGAAGGCAAAGATAGTTATTCCTACGGTCAAAATGGCTATAACTTTAGCTACTTTGATGAGTGTGACACAGCTGAAACAGAGCAAGACTATGCAATGGCTAGCCTAAGCATCATTTTTGACATCGACCTAACTGGTGTCGCCGATGATATCAATGTGAATTTTAGCGCCAGTCGAACAGGTTTAGAAACTGGCGAAGGCAGCATCAAACTCAGCTACGGCGGCAAGCAGCTAAATCTTGTTTACGAGGGTGACGACTCGGTATCACTTAGCAATCACAATAACGTGACGTTAGTACTTACTGAAACGGAAGTTGACGACGAAACCAGCGTCAGTGGCACCATTAACGTCGGCAATGAAAAATTCGCTGATGTTAGCGATGACTCCGGAGCCGTGATCGTTCGCTACTCAGACGGTAGTTTCGAATCTATTATGTAAAAGATTCACACTACTAAAAAAGGGGAGGCATACCGCCTCCCCTTTTTTCATCTTTAATTTAAATACCCTGACAAATGGATGCATAGCGATGCGCTTCTCATCTTTGATTTTCCTCAGCTCCTGCTTTTTTGTGACAACCAGTCACGCTCAATTCGCACCAGAAATACTGAGTCTAAAATTTGAAAGTCAAAGCTACAGCGCAATTGCCTCAATCGATCAGACAATCCATGACCTCGAAGGCAAGCCAGTAAAAAACGGAAATATCGCCTTTACACATAACCAATTAGAAGCCAGCGCCACCGATGGTAAGTGGGAGTACAGCTTATTCCAGCGCTATGACTACTTCCTGAGATTTAACAGCGATACCGCGGAATTAGCCTATCTACTCCGCAACGACATTCCGGTGCCAGAAAATCGCGTATATAGTGTCCATTTGAGACCGAATCATATCCGCGCATGGGGCCTTGGCTTGGCGCATCAATTTGACATTACCCCATCGATCGACGGAAAAATTAGATTCAACTATCTCCGTGCAGACAAAACCACCGACGGCTATTTAAAAGGTCAATTTCAATCGCTAAGTACCGGCTACCAAACCCAGTTACGCTTAGACTATGGTTACAGCAGAGACACACTGCTCGACCGAAAAGAAGAGGACACCGACGGCCATGGCGCTAGCGTAGATATCGACCTGGAATGGCAAGCCACAAAAAATATAGCATTTAGCTTAAAGGGTAGGGACATACTCTCTTATATAAAATTTAAGGATCTGACTTACACTCAAGCAAACGCAGACACCAATACTATATCCTTCGACAGCAATGGCGCTATTGATACAAAACCTACAGTCAGCGGCATTGAAGGTTATCGCGGTCAAACCCAGCGCCTGCCGCACCGATACACTCTCGGCGGGCGCTATGACATTAACGACAACACAGGGATAAGCAGCCAACTTTTATCCTACGATAAGATCATGTTTCCGCGCCTAGGGTACACATCTAAAAGTCCCTATATTTCATGGCATACCGATTACGATTTCAGAAGCAAGGCTATTGGTATTGGTATTCGCCACCCGTTCTTCTCGTTTTCGATTAGAAGTGATTCGCTAAAATGGGAGAATGCGCAAATGTTAGAACTTTCAATTAGCAGTCGCATAGTATTTTAAAAATATATTAGTCAGTGGATAATTGCTAATATTCCGATCTTGTTGCAAAACAACGATATTCAATTGGCTATAAATATGACTCAAGGAAAAATCTATTTTGTTCGCCACGGCCAGACCTACGCCAATATCGACAAAGTATGGCACGGCCAAACCGACACCGAGTTAACACCGGAAGGTTATGAACAAACACGTAAACTCGGTGCGTATTTTAGCAACTACATCACACCAACTGTTATTTATAGCAGCCCACTGCAACGCGCCCGCATTACCGCCGAGGCAATAGGCCAAGGTTTTAATCTAGAGGTAATTCAAGATCCGCGCTTAATGGAACTGGATCTTGGTGATTGGGAAGGTCAAACCTTTGAGTCATTGAGTAGTACGGGCAGCAACACCCTGCACGAGCTAGTACATAACCCCGATTTTTGCAGCCCAAATGGTGAATCTCAGAATGTCGTGAAAGCGCGAATGCTTGCCGCGATTAAAGAGATAGGTGAAAAACATAAAAATGAAAGCGTGGTCATTGTTTCACACGGCGTTGCGATCAGTATTGCACTGGCACATTATCTCCACGATGACACAACGCAGTGGCCAAAATACAGTAAAAGCAATACTGCTTTTTCAGAGCTTTGCCTAAATAGCAAACAACTTCTTCGATTCAATCAAAGCGATCATCTTATTGCAGACTGATTATCGCTTTAATTAGCCGGTTTTTATGTCCGGCGACGCATCTCAAATAACAGCCGACTTAGCTGCCGATCTAAGACATCGACAACAATCTGCCGCCATACTGGGTTTCCGGCGCTGACTTTTTTGCATTGCTCATTATCGCCACAGTCATTCTTTTTTTGGCGAAGAGAAAATAAAAAACCAAGACAAAGTCCGCCAATAAGATACTCAGGCTTAGCCAAGTTATTAACTAACTGCTCGCGATACAACTCGCGCCGATGCTGAAGCACCTCTCGGTCTTGCGCTTGTTGTGCCCTCTTTCGCTCAATAGCCTTTAATAGCTGATTTTCTGCACTCACCATGGCTAAGCCCCTCCGCCGGCCGCTGGACTCGAATCGCGAGCAGACTCGGCCAGAGACGATGGCGAGAATTCGCCAATACGTCGACGCAAAGCTCGCCAACAAGCCCAGCTCAGCGCAAGGCTCGCCGCACTTGCGAGTAACATCGCTCCGGCAAGTGACATGCCCGCCTGCATCATTACGCCAACGAGCGCAGTCAGCACACTAAGCCAGCCGGCGAGCAGCAACATAAACACCGCAAGACTTAGCACCAGTATTTTGCAAAGCAGCAGTATCCAGCGCTGACCGTGCATCTCTGCCAAGCTTAAATAGCCTGTCAAATGATCGCGATACGCGTGAACCAAGCTAGCCATAGATTCATCTGAATCTAGCGACTTCGACTTTGCTTCGGCGTGCATCCGCTCACCAGCTAAGATCTGCTCGTCGCCCTTGCTCACATTTAAAGTCATTTCTTTTATTTACGAAATAAAAATGCGAGAACGGCGCCTAGCAAAAATGCGATGCCAATACTTTTTGCGGGGTTCTCACGCGTGTAGTCACCTACCGCAGAGCTAACTGCCTCAGATCGTGATTTAGCAGATTGTGCGAGCCTGTCCGCATGGTCGCGCAACTCATTCGCCAACTCAATTAAGCGATCTTCACTGCTGCCCGCCACCGCGGCCGCACGATCAACAGCCTCATGCATTTTTTCGGCAGCACCATCTACTTTTGCATGCGCTTTATCACTCGTTGCAGCTGCATTAGCCATATTGCACCTCCCTTTAATTAACAAATTACCAAATATAGGCTTCACTGTGTGGACAATTCATTTCAGACAAAGTTTGTATTTTATAAAAAAAACAAACTTTGAACTTATTATTTAGTTGAGGTCAGAATTATCACTGCAACAAAAAAGGAAATTATCATGCTGGGATGGTCACTTGTGTTTTTTATTGTTGCCATAGCTTCTGCAGCACTTGGCTTTGGCGGCATAGCAGGTACAGCAGCGAGTATTGCTAAAATTTTATTTTTTATATTTTTAGTTCTACTTGTTATTTCTTTACTAATGCAAGTTTTGCAAGGACGACCACCGCGGTTGTAATCGCATATTACTTTGCCCAAGAGGGCAATAATTCGCTATCAAGAGGAGTATTTTTATGAATCAAGATATCGCTGAAGGAAAATGGAAGCAGTTGAAAGGCCAAATCAAAGAGAAATGGGCTGATTTAACTGACGATGATATTAATTACGCACAAGCCAACAACGAACGCTTCATAGGTGTTATACAAGAGCGCTACGGCTTGGCCAAGGACGAAGCAGAAAAGCAATTTGACGAGTTGAAAAAGAAAGTTTCTTGAAATTAATTTCACATAGAAATTTTATCTTTCAAATTCATGGAGAAGAATATGACTATCAAAAAAACGCTAGCAAGCGCTATTGTACTTTCAGCTATTAGCATTACGCCGGTATTAGCTAATGATTGGCAAGGTAAAACAAATGATGCGTGGCTGGATGGGAAGATTGAAACCGCCTTGATGCTAAACAGTGAACTTAACAATTTCACCATCGACACTGACGTTAAAAAATCAAACGTAACGCTCAAAGGCACTGTAAACAGCGAAATTGAAAAGGACTTAGCAGGACAGATTGCTGAGAATGTCGACGGTGTAAAGTCTGTAGACAACAAGCTCACTGTAGATAAAAACTACACCAGCAAAATGGAAGCTACTGGCGAGAGATTTAGCCGCACCTGGTATGACTTAACCACCACCGCCGGCATCAATATGAAATATGCTGCCAATGACGACATTGAGGCCACTAGCATTGATGTCGACACTAAAAACGGCATGGTAGTGTTAACAGGCACGGTTAAAAGCGATGCGGCTCACGACTTAGCCATAGAGATTGCTAAAGGCTTTGATCACGTTAATAACGTTGAAGACAAGCTAACTGTCGTCAACTAAAGGGCGAACCAGCCGCTCTCGGCACCTTAGCTCTGCTAATTTCTGCAGACATAAAAAAACCGCGCATTGCGCGGTTTTTTTATGGAAGCACGAAACCAAGAGTTACTTGATTTTAGCTTCTTTGTACATTACGTGCTTACGTACCACTGGATCGTATTTTGAGAATTCAAATTTGTCCGGAGTGTTACGCTTGTTTTTAGTGGTCGTGTAGAAGTGACCAGTACCCGCGCTAGAAACTAAACGGATTTTATCGCTTGCGCCTTTCTTAGCCATGACCAGTCTCCTTAGAATTTTTCGCCACGGGCAGTAAGTTCTGCTAACACAGACTCAATACCTTTTTTGTCGATGATACGCATGCCTTTGCTAGAAACACGCAAAGTGACAAAACGCTTCTCTGCTTCAACCCAAAAACGGTGGCTGTGCAGGTTTGGCAAAAAACGGCGACGGGTGCGGTTCTTTGCGTGTGATACATTGTTTCCGGTTACCGGACGCTTGCCAGTAACTTGACATACTCTAGACATGATAGTCGCCTCTTCAACCCTTATCCGCGTTTTGCGGTGCAAAAGGTTTATAAAATCAGGTTCAAACCGGGCCGCCGTGTGGTTCTGACAATACTCGGGTGCCCTGAGAAGTTTTGCATCCCGGACACGGCCCAAATGGAGCGCGACTTTATACCAGAAGGTCCGGCAGCAAGCAAGTTTTGTCGCGAAATTTCCCTTAAAGAATCTCCGCCCATTCTCGCCCTGGGAGCTAGCTGAGATACCTCACCACCAGAGAACACGCAGCCTGCAGGCACGTAGGCTGCCAATCTGGCCGCTGCCACGCCATAAATCTAGTGGACCGTATTTTTCAGCGCGTCAGATCAAACCCCGCTCAGCTAGCGAGATAACTTCTGGCCCCGCCACCACGCAGTGATCCAGCAAGCGCATATCCAATAATGCCAAAGCATCCCTGATTCGGCGGGTAATTCTGATATCCGCCTCGCTAGGCTCCGCCACTCCGGATGGATGATTGTGCACCACGATCAGGGCGGCGGCATGTAATTCTAGCGCCCGCCGCGCTATCTCACGCGGATAAACCGCTGCGCCATCAATGGTGCCGTAGAATAACGGCTCGTACAGGAGCATCTGATGCTGATTGTCGAGATACAGCACCGCGAACACCTCGCGAACCTCATTGCGCAGCTGAGCCAGCAAAAACTGCCGTGTCGCGGCCGCACTAGCAAATACCGGCTTGTTCAGCAGCGCCTCTGCCAAATAACGACGCGACATCTCCACAACCGCCTGTAATTGCACGAACTTGGCGTCACCTAGGCCGTGAGACGCGCAGAATCGTTCGCGGCTTGCCGCTATCAAGTCAGCTAGCCCACCGTGCTCCTGCAGGAGCTCTCGGGCCAAATCGACCGCAGATTTCCCCCTGACACCGGTACGCAGGAAGATGGCCAATAGCTCTGCATCTGCCAAGGCAGCGGCGCCGCGCTGCAATAACTTTTCCCTCGGCCGCTCATCTTCCGGCCAATCTGTAATTGCCATAACACCCTCCTTGGTGAACATGGTTTATTAGGGCGACCAAACCACGCGGTAGTCGGCAGCCTCGATAAGCTTCATAATAACGCCATACTGACCAATAGCGACACGGTGATATGAAACAACTGAGCAACCGGCATATTCTTCTCGGCGTTACCGGCGGCATTGCGGCGTACAAGAGCGCAGAGCTTATCAGGCGCTTAAAAGATCACGGCGCCGATGTGCGAGTCGTCATGACTGCAGCCGCTATGGAGTTTATTACACCACTCACACTCCAAGCGCTGTCTGGCAACCCGGTACACACCACCTTACTTGACCCCGAAGCAGAAGCGGGCATGGGGCATATCGAGCTAGCGCGCTGGGCCGATCTTATTTTAGTCGCTCCAGCCAGCGCTGATTTTATGGCTCGCCTAGCCAATGGTCGTGGCGACGACCTGCTCACCACACTGTGTTTAGCAACACCCGCACCCATCGCGCTAGCGCCAGCAATGAATCAGGGCATGTGGCGCGACCAGGCAACCCAGGACAATATCGCCACCCTGAGCGCCCGCAAAATTGTCCTTTTCGGCCCCGCTGCGGGCGAGCAAGCCTGCGGCGATATCGGCCCCGGCAGAATGTTAGAAGCGGAAGAGCTTGCGGCACACGCAGCCAGTATCTTTAATTCCCGAATATTAGATGGCGTACGCCTAACGATTACCGCCGGCCCAACCCGAGAAGCCATTGACCCCGTGCGCTATATTAGCAACCACAGCTCTGGGAAAATGGGTTACGCCCTAGCGGCGGCGGCCGCAGATGCCGGCGCGATAGTGACACTGATCAGCGGCCCAACAAACCTAAACTGTCCAGAGCGAGTAAGCCGAGTAGACGTGATTAGCGCCCAGGATATGCTGGACGCCAGCACTGCCACCCTCGGCAAATGCGAGCTTTTTATTGCCTGCGCCGCGGTCGCCGACTATCGCCCAGCTAAGGCCGCCGATCAAAAAATTAAAAAAGACAATGACAGCATGCACATCGACTTAGTCCGCAACCCGGACATCGTGAGCACGGTTGCCAATCACAGTGAACGGCCGGTGACTGTCGGCTTCGCGGCAGAAACCCAGGATCTCATGCGCTACGCGCGGGGCAAACTGGAACGAAAGAATCTCGATTTAATTATCGCCAACGATGTCTCGAATAGCGCCATTGGCTTTAATGCCAATGACAATGCGGTCACCGCAATATGGAAAGACGGGCAATGTGATATCCCACAAATGGGTAAAAACCAGCTGGCAGCCCAACTGATAACCTTAATCGCACAAAAATTCTTTGCTGAGACTCGCTAGACAGACAGAGTGCGCTCTACCATTATGGGAGCATTGCGGCGATTGACTGCATAATAGTGCCACGGCCATCAAGGATCAGATTACTACGACAATGACAAAAAAAGCGTCCGAGACCACCGCCACCAAACCAGCCGTCGCCCAACGATTTTCCGCTAATCAGCGTGACATCCTGCTATCTGCCATATTTTCCATTGGCCTGGTATTCGCTGCGTTCTACTGGATACAACACTATGAAGAGCCGCGCGCCTTAACCCAGCGTATCGATACCGTCACATCTAACATCGCAGATCATCAGCGCGGCATCGTGCGCGACGCAATAGACCAACTGGGGTCCCGCGTCACAGAACAAAGCAACAGCCAAGAACTTATTGATGCTTTACAACAAGGCAGTATTAGCGATGACAGTGTGTTGTCGAAAAACCTTAAGCGCGCATTTCCCGAAGCCCAAGATACCAAAATCATCTACATCGGCAATCAGGGTATTGCCGACGAGCGCAGCGAGACCTTGCGGCTGCGCAATAATATTGAAATCGATATGCTGCGCAAAAGCATCGAGCAACAAAAGTTAATTATCGAAGCCTACAAACATAACGATGAATGGCTGATCTCCTTCGTTAAAACTGCCGGCAAACGCGGCGCAATATACGTCACATTCAACGCCAACTATTTCGAAAAAATGTTAAATAGCCTTGCGGGCAATGCCGTTAGCGTTGAGCTAATCCAAACATATAAATCGCGCAGCGACAGTGTCATCAAGCCATCGGCAATTGCTTACCCAGATGTCATGCAGAGTCGACCACTGTCGGTTCCCGGCTGGACACTACAGATTTACCCGCAAGAAAATACGGTGCTAAGCCTGAGCTCAGACAGCACCCTACTGTGGTTAATCTGCGTGCTTTGTGTCGCATTGATTGCCAGCAGTCACGCCATCTTTTTCCTGCGTAGTTATCAAATTCCGGTAGCAGAGAAAAGCCCGAGCAAGACGCCAAAATCGGATCTCGAAAAAGCGGATTCCGAACCCAGCCTAGAACAGGTTCTAGCGAAAAAACTTAGCGCAGACAGACAAAATAGAACCGCCAAACGTGATAACTTTCCCGCGCCCGACGGCGCACCGCCACTTCCCGAGTTAAGTACTGAAAAGGCCAGCGGTAGAAATAGAGCGACCACATCAGGCATATCGATCAACTCGTTTCGCGCCTACGATATTCGCGGTATCGCCGAAACTGAACTAGACGACAACGCTTGCTTTGCCATTGGCAAATCGGTCGGCAGCGAGGCTTTAAGTCGAAGCCAAAGCAAATTGCTTTTAGGTCGCGATGGCCGCTTAAGCAGCCCCAGAATTCACGAGGCACTGGTTAAAGGCTTACTCAGCACCGGCATTGACGTTATCGACCTCGGCCTCATCGCCACACCAATGCTGCATTACGCCTGCCAAGATTTGAACATTGGCAATGCCATCATGATCACCGGCAGCCACAACGCCGGCGAGTATAACGGTATGAAAATCAGCTTGGAATTTAAGTCCTTAACGTCACAAGACATACAAACGCTGCGACAGCGCATAGAGGCTCAAGACTTCACCAGCGGCAACGGCAACCGCACAAGCGACAGCATTGAGCAGCGCTATATCGACCGTATTATAGGTGACGTCGTCATCGCCCAATCACTTAAAGTCGTCATCGATGCCGGCAATGGCGCAACCTCTAATATTGCGCCCGCCCTGTTTGAAGAGCTCGGCTGCGAGGTCATTCCGCTCTTTTGTGAGACTGACGGCAACTTCCCAAATCACGCGCCAGACCCAACCATTGAAAGCAATTTGAGCGCACTTAAAGCCGCAGTAGCCGAACATGGCGCCGACCTTGGTATCGCCTTTGACGGCGATGGCGATCGCGTCGCCATCGTCAGCGCCCAAGGTCGCTGCCCTTCAGCAGACCAATTGTTGATGGTGCTCGCCAATGACATCGTAACGCGCAATCCCGGCGCTGAAATTCTGTTTGACGTCAAATGTTCGCGCCTACTGTCTGAACTTATCGTCGATTGCGGTGGCCGCCCCACTATGTGGAAATGCGGCCACTCCTTTATGAAACAAAAAATGGCAGAAACCGGTGCCTTGCTTGGCGGAGAATTCTCAGGTCATATTTTCTATAAAGACCGCTGGTATGGTTTTGACGACGGCATGTATACCGCCGCCCGCTTATTGGAAATACTCACCTTATCAGGCCTAACAATGGATGACGCATTAGACAGCCAAGCCAGCCTCGTTAGCAGCCCAGAGATTTTGATTCCTGTTGCCGATGAGCGTAAATTCGCCATTATTGAAACCTTCACCGAGAACCAAAAGTTCTCCGATGCAGGGCTTATCAATATTGACGGCCTGAGGGTAGAGTTCAGGCACGGCTGGGGCTTAATTCGCGCCTCAAATACTGGCCCCGCTATAACCATGCGCTTTGAGGCGGATAGTGAGTCCTCTATGAAACGCATACAAAATGACTTCAAGGAATTGCTGCTAAGGATTGATCCAACGCTAGTAGATAGTCTTTAATAGGCGTCCTTTTTTTGCCACCGACTTTGCGAGAACACGCCATGTCTATGAGTCGCTCCGCCGCAGGTGATGTCGCCCGCGTTCTTACCGAAGCTTTGCCCTATATCCAACGCTTCACCAATAAAACGATTGTGGTCAAGTTTGGCGGCAATGCCATGATCGACGACAAGCTTAAAGAACAGTTTGCCCGTGACATCGTGCTCATGAAGTTGGTCGGTATGAATCCGATTGTCGTGCACGGCGGCGGACCGCAAATAGGCGACCTACTTAAGCGCCTGGCGATTGAATCGCATTTTGTCGACGGCATGCGCGTTACCGACACCGCCACCATGGACGTGGTTGAAATGGTGCTCGGTGGCTCTGTCAACAAAGAAATTGTTTCCCTGCTAAACCGTAATGGCGGCAAAGCCATTGGCTTAACCGGTAAAGATGGCCAGTTAATTCGCGCCAAGAAGCTCAAAGTCACCCAGCGCACCCCCGACTTAGCGAAAACCGAAATTATTGATATTGGCCACGTCGGTGAAGTTGAGGCAATTAATACCGAAGTCCTGGACATGCTAATTAACAGCGACTTTATTCCGATTATTGCACCAATTGGCGTGGGCCCCGATGGCGCCTCCTACAATATCAACGCTGACTTAGTGGCGGGTAAGGTTGCAGAAGTATTAAAAGCCGAGAAGCTGATGCTGTTAACTAACATCGAAGGCCTAATGGATAAATCAGGCAAAGTATTAACCGGCCTGAGCACTGAGCAAGTCGACGCGCTGATTGCCGATGGCACCATCTACGGCGGCATGCTGCCAAAAATCGGTTGCGCGCTATCTGCCGTAAACGCCGGCGTGACCAGCGCCCATATCATTGATGGCCGCGTCCCCCACGCCGTATTGTTAGAAATTTTCACCGATACCGGCGTTGGCACACTCATCACCAACGTCAAAAAATTACTCGATTAATCAAGCTATTTAGAGAGGGCCTAGCGCCCAATAAGGTCAGCTACGCCCTATGAACAAACGTCCTTCACGACGCGATGAAATTCTCCAAGCCCTCGCCACCATGCTGGAAACCCAACCGGGCGCCCGCATAACCACCGCCAAGCTAGCAGCTGAGGTTGGGGTTTCGGAAGCAGCCCTATACCGGCACTTCCCCAGCAAGGCAAAGATGTTTGAAGGGCTTATTGAGTTTGTCGAAGAATCGATCTTCAGTCGTGTCGCGCTAATTATGAAAGAAGAAGGTCAGAGCCTGACGCAGCTCGGCAGTATTCTGCAGCTGTTGCTGACCTTTACTGAACGCAATCCTGGCATTACCCGAATTTTTAATGGCGACGCCCTCGCCGGCGAAAACGAGCGCCTGCGCAATCGGGTCGTGCAGTTCTATGACCGCATAGAAACGCAGCTAAAAACAATATTGCGAGAAGCGGAGTTACGTGAGGGCTTGCGCACCGTGATTACCGCCAATAGCACCGCAAATCTGTTGCTGTCGGCAGCCGAGGGACGTATTGGCCAGTTTGTGCGCAGTGATTTTAAACGCCGACCAACAGAGCACTGGGACGAGCAATGGCAGCAGCTAAGCGCAGCGATTTTTCGCTAAACTAACAGTCGCAGTTATTCGCGCGGATCGTAGTATTGCAAACGCTTCTGGGCTTGAGCTTGCAAGTGCGAGAAGCGATCTTTATCGCGCTCGTAGTTTTTAGCAACATCACTTAGATCTTGCACGCGACTATTAATATGCTGCTCGGTTGTCGTCACTTCGCGTCGCAACGACGCCAGAGTGTCCACCAACGCCGAAGGGACATCCTGTCCTCGCCGCTCTAACTCAGCGGCCTCGCTCTGATTGTTTAGGATCTGCTGCTTAATCGTCGACAAATTGCTTTTCAGAATAGATATACGCACTTTGATATCGTTAATGGCGCGCACTTTCGCCACTTCAATATCCTGTATGCTGCTGTAGCGCAGCAATAGTGACTGATCCCATTTACGTGTTTTAGCGTCGGCCTCAGCCCTTGCCGCAGCAACTTCCTGCTCTAACTCGCGCGCTTTGCGCTCGGCATCGCTCAACTTAGGTGCCACGGTTTTAACCACCGAGCCGTCAACACGAATTACATCATAGCCACGTGGAACCGCCTCTGGTGGCACACTGCTATCAATCACCACTGTTCCGTTGACGCCTGGATAACGATAATAGAGGGTTTCCGCCGACAACTCCGACGCTCCCACAAAAATCATTGCACCCAATAATACCCAGCGACTCACAGCCACACCCTTGCTCCACAAACTCAGATCTAACAAATATGCTCTATTGCGCCTTATACCTCAACACCGTAGCGTTCGCGATAGGCATTGATACGACCGACTAAATCATCATCAGTCGCAGCAGTAGACAAGTAATTAACAATATCATTCAAACCGACAATGCTAATAACCGAGAGCGAGGCATCTTGCTCCAGCTCCTGAATAGCCGAGCGTTCACCCTGACCGCGCTCTTGCCGATCCAAACCGATTGCCACACCTGCTACGTCAGCACCCGCTGACTCGATCATTGAAATAGCTTCACGAATGGCAGTACCAGCCGTAATAACATCGTCAATAATCAGTACCTTGCCCTGCAAAGCGGCGCCCACAAGCGTGCCGCCCTCACCGTGATCCTTTTTCTCTTTGCGATTATAGGCAAAAGGCACATCGCGCTGATGATGATCTGCCAGCGCACATGCGGTAACGGCCGCTAATGGAATACCTTTATAAGCAGGGCCAAATAACACGTCAAACTCGACGCCCGATGCCATAATGGCATCGGCATAACAGCGACCAAGTGCCGCCAACGCCACGCCGCTACTAAACCGGCCTGCATTAAAAAAATACGGACTAATGCGCCCCGACTTCAGTGTAAACTCGCCAAAGCAAAGCGCCTCACTCGCAATGGCCTGCTCAATAAATTGCTGTTGGTATTTCTGAATACTCATCTGCACCCTCAAAAAGCTCGGTGAACGTTTCGGCCGCCATTTTACGCACCTGTTTTAGAAAGCTACTACTAAAAATCTCACAATTGACGGCAATTGCACACAAATGCCCTGATCTGCGCTGGGTGGCCGCGAGAAATGAGGTGTTTTTTGGCAGATATTAGCCGCCGTGATTGTTGTCGTTAGGGTTTCATTGTAGTCTAAGCCCCTGTTTATATCTAAAACCCTGAATACGCTCACTTAATAGTATTTAACCATCTTAGCTTGGCCCACCTTGCCGCTGAGACTGCTTACACTGAAGCCAAGACACTGGCCCTGATCGACGCGATAGGAAACACATGAGAATCATCAGCTTTTGTGCTGACAGCATTGTAGATGCAGCCAAGAAAGGCTTTTTTGACTGGGTCACTAAACAAGACGCGGATATTATCTGCATCCAAAATCTAGGCATAGCCGAATATAAGCTCCGCGACGACGTTTACTTTCCACGCGACTACAACCCTTACTTCTTCGATGCCGCCGACGGCAAACACAATGGCGTGGCTATTTATTGCCGCCAGCTGCCCAAAGCCATCATGACCGGCCTCGGCTTTTTAGACTTCGACATGGACGGCCTCTACATTCAGGCTGACTACGACAATATTAGTATTGGCAGTTTACTGGCGCCATTTGCCGAAGAGGGCGACAGCGCCGGCTTAATCCGTAAAAATCAGTTCTTTGAACAGTATTTGAACCACCTGACCAAAGTGCGCAATAAGCGTCGCGACTTTATCATTTGCGGCAACTGGAATATTGCGCACCGCGCCATCGACATCCAGGATGTCCGCGGTAACCACGGCAAGCCAGGCAGCCTGGCAGAAGAACAGCAATGGCTGGATCGCCTTTTCCGCGAACAGCACTACGCAGACGCCTTCCGCCTTGTAAACACCGATGCCGATGAGTTTAGCTGGTGGCCAGATGGCGAGCCCGGCACCAACGGCTGGCGAGTAGATATGCAGATTACATCCGAGCACATAACGCCTCGAGTGGAATACGGCGCCATCTACAAAGTGCAAGAATTTGGTAAGCACGCGCCTGTCATTATGGATTACGACTTTGAACTACCAGAGAGCCCGTTTTAAGCTGGCTTGATGCTGAACGGGAGGCGGGAGAGGCAAGGCCACGATCCTCGATGGCTCCCGAACTCACCTCTCCCGCCTTACGCGGCGCTCTGGACTCCGGAATCTACTCTCAAGCCTTCAGCGCCTCCCTCTGCGCCGCAATGAGCTCAGCAATCCCTTTCTCTGCTAAATCCATCATTGCGTTCATTTCAGTGCGACTAAACGTGGCCCCTTCTGCGGTTCCCTGCACTTCGATAACACCGCCCTTATCATCCATTACCACATTCATATCCGTTTCAGCGGTAGAGTCTTCGGCGTAATCCAAATCCAGTACCGGCGCGCCCTGATAAACACCAACCGAAATTGCCGCCACCTGCTGCTGCAGGGGGTTGCCAGTAATCACGCCATCGGCCTGTAATTTTGCAACTGCATCGGCCAGCGCGATATACGCGCCGGTAATTGACGCCGTGCGCGTACCACCGTCAGCCTGAATAACATCGCAATCCAAATAAATGGTGTTTTCGCCCAGCATCGTCAAATCAATCGCGGCGCGCAAAGAGCGGCCGATAAGACGCTGAATTTCTTGAGTCCGGCCACTCTGCTTACCGCGCGCGGCTTCACGATCCATGCGACTGCCGGTAGAGCGCGGCAACATGCCGTATTCCGCCGTTACCCAACCTTGGCCCTTACCTCGCAAAAAGCCCGGCACACTGTTCTGTACAGAGGCCGTGCAAATAACTTTGGTGTCACCCATCTCAATTAACACCGAACCCTCGGCGTGGCAGGTAAAATTGCGCGTAATTCGCAATGCCCGTTTTTCATCGTAAGCGCGCTCACTAGGCCTTACTACCGTCATATTGCTCTCCTTCTTCTGAAGCCCACAGTATAACCGCTAGCCGCTGCCAACACGTCAAAACCCGCCAGAAAGCACAAGATATATCCACCAGAATTGCCAGCAAACATAAAAATTTCGCTAGCCATTTCTTTCATCAGGGGCAAACTTTCCCCACGAACTTTTCGCCATCGCAGGGCATTTAGGCTTACACTATGCCGCCTAAACACCGACAAAAGCAGGGGAATCCTTTGACTACCAGCAGTATGACCGCCTTTGCCCACCAGCGTTTTGAATACCCTTGGGGCAGTGTCACTTGGGAGCTGCGCTCTGTTAACCACCGCTACCTGGAACTGTCATTCAAACTTCCCGAGAGCTGGCGCCAATTAGAACCCAGCCTGCGCGACGCCCTGCGCAGCAAGCTTCAGCGCGGCAAAGTAGAATGCGCACTGCGCGTGCAGCAGCAAAATCAGCAACAAGCACTCCAGCTCAATAACGCACTGGCCAATCAAATACTCAATGCGGCCAACGGCCTAAAAGCACACATCGCCCATACCGCCCCCGTCAACATCCTGGAATTACTGCGCTGGCCCGGCGTTCTCGAACCACAAACGCTAGACAACGACGCACTAAGCAAACAACTGCTAGAGGGTTTCGACACCGCGCTGAATGAACATATTGCCACCCGCCAACGAGAGGGCGACGCACTCGCGCAATTGATCGAACAACGCCTGGATACCATCAACGATATCGTCACCGATATTCGCAGCAAAATGCCCAGCATCGTCACCGCACAGCGCGACAAACTTCAACAGCGCCTAGCCGAACTCCAAGTCGAACTCGACCCAAGCCGACTAGAAGCCGAAATCGCACTAATCGCCCAAAAAGCCGACGTAGACGAAGAGCTGGACCGCCTAGACACCCACGTCAAAGAAGTGCGACGCGTACTTAAAAAAGGTGGCGCCAGCGGCCGACGCCTGGACTTCTTCATGCAGGAACTCAACCGCGAAGCCAACACCCTGTCATCGAAGGCAGTGGTTGCAGAAAGCACGCAGGCAGCGGTGGAGCTAAAAGTGTTGATCGAGCAGATGCGGGAACAGATTCAGAATATTGAGTAATCGAGTCAAAACGAAAACGGGGAAAATCTAGTCCGGAAATACAGCATCGACTTTTATAAGCGGCCAAAACCGAACGTCGGAAAAAACGCTGCCCTATTCTTTGCTCAGCCAAGACTGATCTCGTCTCCCCTTGGAAATCACTTACAGCTTCAGCTCCCGCAACATCACCGTTCCCCGCTTTACCTTCTCTCCACTTAGCGATCAGTTGGCTACACTCATCTAATAGCCCTTCCCAATCAGCATGAAATTCGTCCCAAATCTCTCGATCTAATTTAGAAACGTTCATCATGCCGCTCCGCCCTGAATTACGAATTGCAGGATCAAGACTGGCTAAATTTACCAACTTCAAGCTAACTGCGGACGGTGTTCGTCCAATCATTTCAGCCAGCTCGACTATGTCGTTAGTTACCCGATGTAGCTTCCCAAAGGGGAGCTGGCAATAAAGATAAAATGCTAGTTTAAGCTGCTCTTTTGTGCATAAGTTTACCGCCATTAAATACCTCAGCCACCTTGCTACAATGTGTTCAATTCCCTAAAAATACTCGCGAGAAACTAGTAACTTCCGACCAAATAGCAAAGTCAGTTTAAGCACTAAGAACTATTCGAAACCTAAATTGCTTGAACTTAACGACACGACCCATCATTTCGACCGAAAAATCTATACTGTCTATTATTCACAGCAAAATACATAAACACTTTGCCCGGCGCTATCTTTCGCTTTAACAGCCCGTGACGCCCCACCAATCAGGTCGTATAATCCCTAATCTCTCTCGCGCCCAACGACGCGAACACGATACAAAGGACGCCCTTTTCGCTATGCACAGCCAAGGTACGCTCTATACTATTTCCGCGCCGTCTGGTGCTGGTAAAACCAGCTTGGTTGCCAAGTTACTGGCGCGCACGCCGAGGCTTGGTGTGTCGGTATCGCATACCACGCGACCAATGCGGCCCGGTGAAGTGGATGGCGTGAACTACCATTTTGTTAGCCACGCCGAGTTTGAACAGATGCTAAATTCGGCTGCTTTTCTTGAGCACGCGAAGGTTTTTGACAATTACTATGGCACATCGCAGCGCTGGGTTGAGTCACAGCTTGCCGCGGGCGAGGATGTCATTCTGGAAATTGATTGGCAGGGCGCCCAGCAGGTTCGGCATTTAATGCCCGACACCGTGGCCATTTTTATTATGCCGCCATCGAAAGAAGCCTTGAATCAGCGCCTAACGGGTCGCGGCCAAGATGACGAGGCGGTGATTCAACGCCGTATGGATGCCGCGGTCGCGGAAATGTCCCACTTTGTTGAAGGCGATTACGTGGTGATCAACGATGATTTCGATACCGCCCTAGCCGATTTAGAGGCCATTGTTCGCAGCCATCGCCTCACACTGGCAAGCCAACAGCAACGCCACGCTGCATTACTCTCTGCACTACTGTCATAAGCGCTGGCTATTTGTTAAACTATTGTCTAATTAACAGCGCGCAATTTGTGCGCTGATTTTATTTAGTACGCAGGATATACATCATGGCCCGAATTACTGTTGAAGACTGCTTGCAAGCCGTCGATAACCGCTTTGAATTAGTTATGGTTGCAAGCAAGCGCGCCCGCGCGCTTGCCACTGGTGGCAAAGACGCGCTGGTCCCTGAAGAGGGTGACAAACCAACAGTTATTGCCTTGCGCGAACTCGCTGAAGGCAAAATTACCCGTGAAGAAGTGATGGCAGCAAACACCGCTGTAGAAGAGCCAGAAATGGATCTTAGCGCTGAGTTAGGCGCTTCGGCACTGTAATTCTGCGTCTTATTAGGGGCGCCAATGCATCAATACAGCTTTTTCAATCCCAATCCCGGCAAAAAAGAGCCGGCGGGATCGATTGACGCCCTAGCAAAATCTCTCTCCGACTACCTTTCCGCCGAGCAAGTCAATCAAGTTCGGCGCGCTTACTATTACGCCGAACAAGCCCACGAAGGTCAGAACCGCCGCAGCGGTGAACCCTACGTTACTCACCCATTGGCCGTGGCAACCATTCTTTCTGAAATGCACATGGACGCTCAAAGCCTAATGGCGGCAATGCTCCATGACGTGATTGAAGACACCAATGTCACCAAACAAGGCTTAAGCGATCAATTCGGTGATGTGGTCGCCGAGTTAGTTGATGGCGTTTCTAAGCTGACGCGGATTGAGTTTCAATCCAAAGCAGAGCAGCAAGCAGAGAACTTTCAAAAAATGGCCCTGGCAATGGCCAAGGACATTCGCGTCATTTTAGTGAAGCTTGCCGACCGGCTTCACAATATGCGCACGCTCGGCGCGATGCCCCCGGAAAAACGTCGCCGCATCGCCCGCGAGACACTCGAAATTTACGCACCCATTGCCCAGCGACTGGGTATGCACAATATTCGCGTGGAGTTTGAGGACTTGGGGTTTATGTCGATGCACCCCATGCGTGCTCGACGCATTCGCAAATCGATTACCACCCGCTTTGGCGACCGCAAAAAGACTATCACCAGCATTCGCGAAAATATCGAAAACTGCCTCACCGAAGAGGGACACTCCGCCAACGTCATCGGCCGCGAGAAACATCTCTTCAGCGTTTACAGCAAAATGCGCAACAAACGAAAGTCGCTGAAAGAGATTATGGATCTCTATGCATTTCGCATTGTGGTCGACTCAGTCGACAGCTGTTACCGCGTACTCGGCTGCGTACACGGCTTGTACAAGCCGGTGCCAGGGCAATTTAAAGACTATATCGCCATTCCCAAAGCGAACGGCTACCAATCACTGCACACCGTGTTGTTTGGCTTGGAAGGGGTGCCGATTGAAATCCAAATCCGCACCCACGAAATGGAAGAGATGGCAAATAACGGCATTGCCGCGCACTGGCGTTACAAATCCAACGAGCAAGAACCCAAGCGCAACTCCAGCCACGCTCGCGCTCGCCAGTGGGTGCAGGGCTTATTAGAAATGCAGGAGCGCGCCGGCGACTCCCTGGAGTTTATCGAAAGCGTTAAAATCGATTTATTCCCCGACGAGGTCTACGTCTTCACGCCGCGCGGCGACATTATGGAATTACCCGCCGGTGCCACCGCCGTCGATTTTGCCTATTCAGTACACAGCGATATCGGCAATAGCTGTGTGGCATGCCGAATTAATCGCCGCCTGGCGCCCTTGTCAGAAACCTTGCAAAGCGGGCAGACCGTCGAAGTAATTACTACGCCAGGTGCGCAACCCAACCCCGCTTGGCTGCACTTTGTGGTTACCGCCAAAGCGCGCACCGGTATTCGTCACTACCTGAAGTATCAGCGCAAAACCGAAGCGGTTACCCTCGGCCGTCGCATGCTGGAGCGCGCCCTCGCCAGCATGGACGAAAATCTGAGCGACATTGAAGACAAGCATTTGCTGCAGCTGGTCGACTCCACCCACGCCAAGTCCACCGACAATATTTACGAACAGATCGGCATGGGCAACCGCGTCGCGTATTTAACCGCGCGCCAACTAGTCAATCTGCGCGATGAGATCCGCGACGGTGACGACAAACTCCGCGCGCCGCTCACCAGACAGTCAATGGTCATTCACGGCACTGAAGGGTTTTTGGTCAACTTTGCGCGCTGCTGCTATCCCATTCCCGGCGACCATATCGTCGGCATCGTCAGCTCAGAAAAGGGCGTGGTGGTGCACTGTGAAAACTGCCACAACAGCATCGAGCTTAGCAGTCAGCCTGAGCGCGTCGTACCACTGAGTTGGGCCGACAATATCGACCGCGATTTCTCGGTAGAAATGAAAATTGAAATCAGCAAACAGCGCGGCATAATTGCCGTGTTGGCAACGCGTGTAAACGGCGCCGACGGCAGCATCGAGAAAATCAGCGTAGAAGAAGAAAACCCCAAAATCAGTACCATTCACCTCGTGGTTGGTGTGCGCTCGCGGGTACACTTGGCCAATGTAATGCGCAGAATTCGCAATATTCCAGCGGTGATCAAAGTAACAAGGGAAAGACATTAGGGGAAAGTCGGGCGCCTGGTGTCGGCAGTCGGACGCCGCCCGCAAACCCGCTTTTTCGCCCGACGTCTGACTTATCTATCAGGAGCCACAATGAGCAAAAAAGAAATCATCAGTACCGCCAATGCCCCACAAGCTATCGGCACTTACTCCCAAGCCGTTAAAGCCGGTGACACGGTATATATGTCAGGCCAAATTCCCTTGATTCCAGAAACAATGGAAATGATTGAGGGCGGTATTAAAGAGCAGGCGACCCAGGTATTTAAGAATTTGTCTGCGGTAGCCGAAGCGGCTGGCGGCACGTTAAACGACGCCGCCAAGGTCAATATTTCGCTGACCGATCTCAGCGTATTCGCACAGGTTAACGAGGTCATGGCGCAGTTCTTTGCCCAGCCTTATCCGGCTCGCGCCTGCGTTCAAGTCGCGGCACTACCCCGTGGCGCTATGATTGAAGTTGAAGTCATTTTGGCACTGTAAAATGCATATCGGGCCGAGATAATCGGCCCAACGCCCTGCTATTTTTCCTCAGATTTACGCCACTCTTCTAACACGGTTACAAACCCCTGTCTAAACGTTGGGAATTTTAGTTGGTAGCCACTTTCTCTTAACAACGCATTTGAACAGCGCTTACTACCCGTCCTTGCAACCGGCTGACCTTTGCTTGCATAGACCACATTCAGCTCGTCAGCCAACCACGACTGTACGTCTTGAATACTCGCTGGCTCATCATCAACACCCAGATAACAAGGCTGTATTGCCTGCGCTGCCTCGGCTTTGTCGATTAAATGACTTAAAAACCCAACACAATCATCGCGGTGAATTCTATTGGTGTAATGTAGGGGCTCAGCCGGCGCGCAATCACCCTCCAGCACCTTACTTAGCATTTGCAAGCGCCCGCTGCCGTATATGCCACCAAAACGAATATTCGTGTAAGGCCACTGTGTCGCGGCGACAATTTGCTCGGCCTTCAATAAATTCTGACCTGAAAAACGATCTGGATCAGTTGCACTTTGCTCATCGATCCACTCGTGGCTCGCTTGAGCGTACACCCCGGTGCTCGACACAAACAACAGCAACTTCGGTGGCACTGCTATCGCCGCCAATACATTATTCAGCCCGTCCTCAAATATCTTGCGATAGCCCTCTGGGCCGTAACCGCCAGGCGTCAGCGTAATCACCACATAATCGGCACGCAATGGCCCCAACTGCGCCACACTTTGCGGGTCACAAACGTCTGCGGCTAGCGCTGTCACCCCCATTGCAAGTTTATCAATGTTGCGGCGCAGCCCGTCTACCCGCCAATCTCTGGCCAGATAAATGTCTGCCAAGCCGTTGCCGATATCACCGCAGCCGACAATTAAAAGTGATTTTTGCTCAGCCATACCAAAATACTCCCCGCTGTGAATGCCTGCTGTAGTCCGTCATAATCGCCGTAAATCCAGTACCAGATCGCAGCTAAAATTCCGCGCTGATCTTACCACCTTAACAATCAGGAGGACGACTATGAGCATCCCCACCACCCGCCGTATTGTTAGTGTAAATAAAGATGACCACAGCCTAAGCATTAACACCGAAGCAATGCCCAGCCCCGCCGCCAACGAAGTACTGATAAAAGTTGCGGCTGCCGGCATAAACCGCCCCGATCTAATGCAGCGCTACGGCTTGTACCCGCCACCAGCGGGCGCTAGCCCCGTATTGGGTTTAGAAGTCTCTGGCAAAGTTGTCGCCGTCGGCAGCGAGGTTAGCCGCTGGCAAGTGGGCGATATGATTTGCGCACTGTGCAATGGCGGCGGCTATGCCGACTATACGGTGGCGCCCGCCAGCCAGTGCCTGCCTATCCCAAAGGGCGTTAGTATTCGCGACGCTGCCGCCTTACCCGAGGCTTTTTTCACGGTTTGGCACAACGTGTTTCAGCGCTGCCATTTAAAAGCCGGGGAAAACTTTTTAGTGCACGGTGGCAGCAGTGGCATCGGCACCACCGCGATCCAACTTGCAAAAGCCATCGGCGCCCATGTTTACACCACTGCCGGCAGCGCAGAAAAATGCGCCGCCTGTGAAAAGCTGGGGGCGATAAAAGCCGTTAATTATAAAACCGACGATTTTGTCAGCGAACTGGCAGACACCCCAACAGGCAAAGGCATGGATGTCATTCTCGATATGGTCGGCGGTGATTATGTACAGAAAGATCTGAAGCTTGCCGCCAACGACGGCCGCATTGTATTTATCGCTTTTCAAGCAGGCTTTAACACTGAGGTGAATTTTGTACCGGTGTTAATGAAGCGCCTCACCATCACCGCATCTACACTGCGCGCCCAAAGTGGCGAACAAAAAGCGTTAATCGCCGCAGATATTGAAGAGCGGGTGTATCCGCTCATTGCTGCGGGTAAGTTTGCCCCCCTCATCGATAAGGTATTTAGCTTTGAGGAAGTGGGTGCCGCCCACACCCGTATGGAAGGTGGCGATCATATAGGCAAAATTCTACTCACCTTTTAATCACCCCCTTGCGCTGGCAGAAACTTCATTGCCGTCAGCTATCGAGGGGCAACTGAGCCAAACTGATACTAATAGTCATCACCGCTCTTGACCCTCGCAAAATTTACTGTATTTATATACAGTAAATTTTGCGCTGATCGAACTTACGCTATAAACTTAAGACGATGCCGCTAGCCACTATTTGAGCAGTTTGAATTGTGTTTTTAGAGCCAACATGTACTATTTAGCGCCATAGCTATTAACTATCAACTTAGGTTTTTTATGACGCTTACAGAATTGCGCTACATTCTCGCCTTAAAAGAGACCGGCCATTTCGGCAAAGCCGCAGAGAAATGCCATGTCAGCCAGCCCACGCTAAGTGTCGCGATTAAAAAACTGGAAGACGAATTAGGCATTTCACTGTTTGAACGCAGCCGCAGCCAAATACAAACCACCCCAGTCGGCGAGCAAGTTATTCAACAGGCCAAAATTGTCTTGGAGCAAGCCGACCATATCCGCGAACTTGCCAACCAAGGTCGCGACCCGCTGGGCACACCGCTGGCGATTGGCGCCATTCACACCGTGGGGCCGTATTTATACCCGCGTTGCATTCCGGTCATCCGCGAACTCGCACCAGAGATGCCTCTTTATATAGAAGAGAATCTCACCGGCACACTGAGGGAGAGACTACGCGCATCTAAACTAGACGCCATCATCGTCGCGCTGCCCTTTAATGAAAGCGATGTGGTTACCCAAGCCCTTTACGAAGAGCCCTTTGTGGTACTGCTGCCCAATGATCACCCCTTAACGAAAAAGGCAAAACTACATCACGACGATCTCCTAGATGAGAACGTGCTCCTGCTAGGAGAAGGTCACTGCTTCCGCGATCAAGTCATGGCCGCCTGCCCCGGCCTGCGTCAAACCTTTGCCAATGGCGACCGCCTATTACAATCGGTTGTCGAAGGCAGTTCCTTAGAGACGCTAAAGCACATGGTGGTATCTAAACTAGGCATTACCATATTGCCGCTGTCGGCGGCTCAGGTCGCCCCTTACGGTGACGGTGTGTTGTGTATTCGACCGTTCGCTATTCCGCCCACCCGCACCGTCGCCTTAGCCTGGCGAACGAGTTTTCCACGCCACCAAGCCATCGATGTGATTAGCAAAGCGATTAAAGCCGCCGCGCCCGAATTGACGGCCAGCACCGCTTAATGACCCAAGCTCTCCATCAAGTTAGTGTAAACACCTTAAAAGGTGTTGGACCACGCCTACAGGAAAAGCTAGCGGCGCTCGGCATCAACTCGATTCAAGATTTACTCTTTCATTTACCGCTGCGCTATCAAGACCGCACTCGCATTACGCCGCTAGGGGCGCTGCAATTAAATACCGACGTGGTTTTTGAAGGCACCGTGTTGCTCGCAGATATTGTATTTGGCCGACGGCGCAGTCTTGTCTGCCGACTGCAAGATAATACCGGCACCACCACGCTGCGCTTTTTCCATTTTAATGCCGCCCAGAAAGCGCAACTCACTCCGGGCACCAAGTTGCGCTGCTATGGTGAAGCGCGCCGCGGCAGTGGCGGTTTAGAATTTTATCATCCCGAATACAGCGTTATTAGCGACGACGCCCCTGTTGCAGTAGAGGAGCGACTCACGCCGATCTACCCAAGCACGGAAGGCTTTGCGCAAACCAGCTGGCGTAAATTAAGTGATCAGGCGCTGCACTATTTAGATAGTCACCCCATTAACGAATGGCTGCCCAGCGGCACACTACCAGCGCAACTCAGCCGCGACCATTGGACGCTAGCAGACGCACTGCGCTATTTGCACCACCCACCAACAGACGCGTCTATCAGCCAATTACAAGACGGCCGCCACCCCAGCCAGCGACGCCTCGCATTTGAAGAATTGCTTGCCCACAATCTGGCATTGCAGGAATTGCGGCGCGAAACCCAGCGCTCCGGTGCACCAGCGCTCGACGGACCTAAGAAACTACAAAAGGCCTTTTTAGACCAGCTCGGCTTTACCCTCACCGGTGCGCAAAAGCGAGTCGCCGCAGAAATTGCCAAAGACTTGCACGGCCACATTCCGATGCTGCGCCTAGTACAGGGCGACGTCGGCAGCGGTAAAACCGCAGTGGCGGCCCTAGCAGCACTGCGGGCGGTCAGCAGCGGCTATCAAGTCGCGATAATGGCACCTACTGAAATTCTCGCCGAACAGCACTACCAAAACTTTAGTCAGTGGTTGGAGCCGCTGGGCCTGAACGTGGCATGGCTGACCGGCAAACTCAAAGGCAAGGCGCGGCAGGTGCAAAGCGAGGCGATAGCCAACCACGGCGCCCATGTCGCAGTGGGTACCCACGCCCTGTTTCAGAATGATGTGGAGTTTGCCAAGCTGGGCTTGGTCATTATCGATGAGCAACACCGCTTCGGTGTTCATCAACGCCTCGCCCTAAAACAAAAAGCCGCCGCCAATGTGGGACAGCCCCATCAATTAATCATGACCGCCACCCCAATTCCTCGCACCCTAGCGATGACGGCGTATGCCGATTTAGATACCTCGATCATTGACGAATTACCGCCCGGCCGCAGTCCTGTGAATACCGTGGTGCTAGCCAATGATCGCCGCGACGATGTGATGGAGCGCCTGCGCGCGGTTTGCGCCAGCGGCCAGCAAGCTTACTGGGTGTGCACGCTGATCGAAGAGTCAGACAAATTGCAGGCTCAAGCGGCCGAGGCAAGCTGGGAATTACTAAAAGAAACCCTGCCCGAACTCCGCGTCGGTTTGGTACACGGCCGCATGAAGCCAAAAGAGAAGGCCGAGGTCATGGCCGAATTCAAGGCGGCTAAACTGAATTTACTAGTGGCAACCACCGTCATCGAAGTGGGGGTCGATGTACCCAATGCGTCCTTGATGATTATTGAAAACGCGGAGCGCCTAGGCCTCGCTCAACTGCATCAATTACGCGGTCGCGTTGGCCGCGGTAGTCGGCAAAGCTTTTGCGTATTGCTGTATCAATCGCCGCTTTCCCGCAACGGCAAACAGCGACTGACCGCGCTGCGCGACAGCACTGACGGCTTTGTGATCGCCGAGCAAGATTTACAGCTACGCGGGCCAGGTGAAGTTTTAGGCACACGGCAAACAGGTTTAATGAGCTTTAAAATTGCCGACTTACAGCGCGATACCGACTTACTCGATGACGTGCGAGAGCAGGCCCAACACATCATGCAAGCCCACCCCAGTCACGTTAAGCCCCTGATACAGCGCTGGCTGTCAAATCGCACGGTCTACGCCTCGGTTTAAGAAATCGACTAACTTGCCGATAATACGATAAGACAGGCATTAAAGCCGACATGGCAAAAATTCGACAAGCGGGTCACTTTGCTCTACAAAGAAGACGAGACAAAAATGTTGGGTAATCGTGAATTAGTTATGAGTGATAATAAAGACAGTCAGCGGCGGAGATTTTTTCGTCTCCCCTACCCGAGAACCGCACAGCCGCCGTTGAACACCCATACCGGCGACTCGTACAAGGTATTGGAAATCGCAGAAAAGAGTGTGGTGATTGAGTTACAGCCTAGCAAGCGGCTTCAAGTCGGCGAGACCATTTGCGGCAAGATACTTTTTCACGATCAGGAATCTGAATTTATTGAAGGCACTGTTTATCGCCTAGACGAACGCGGTGCCGTGGTGACCTTGAACAATAGCATCAGCTTTCACCATGTGATGCGCGAACAATCGTATATCAACACTCGCTTCCCGCTGTTTTTTAGGCAGAAAATGGCGGGTAGACGCAATCCAGAAGACCGTTCGGATGATCAGTAAAACTCGTATTCCAGCATAAGACGAAAGCTGTAATCTGCACTATCCTCGTCTAAACCAAACACCGTTCCCACCTCCCAACGCAAACTATTCGCCCCGCTTAAACGGGCAGCGCCGACTAATACGGGACCGATGCCTCGATAATCCTCCGCCGCGTAAAATTCCAACGCCGGTTCTAACATCGGCCGATAGCGGAAGCGCGCCTGCAGCGACAAGGCCGTTTCAAACTCATCGCCCGTTGTCTCACTGGATTCATAAATGATACTGGCGTTGGCCGTTCCAACAAATCCGCCCCATTCCTTTAGCACTATTATCTTGCCGGCCAACTCTTCGACATTGCCGTCTCTACTGTGCTCGTATTCAACAATAGCGCCCCAATCCAGGGTAAATTCGCCCTGTTCAGTAATTTGCCAGCGCGCTTCAAATTCATAAGCACTTAGTCGATCGGCATCGTCCTGACCTTGCGCGATAAGGTAGGCTTCTAAGGCAATGCTATCTGAAATGGCGGCACCAAAACCAAAGCGTTGAATAATGAAACCATCAGGTGCCTGCAAGCCGCCCTCTGCCTGACTTAAGCGGTATTCAAATTCTTTTTCTAAACTGTTTACATAAGGCGCGTATATTTTGTCCACCGGCAAACCGTCAGCCCGGGAAAACGAAGCTAATCCCACTACGGCGGCTATCGCTAATAAATATTTGTCGCTGCTATTTTTCATCGTCAGACGCCCTTGTGCTTGCTTTACGTCCTTGCCAATGCCAGTAACGCAACAGCATTACCAACGCCATACATGCCGCGCCAAACAGATAAAGCACCAATTGAGCCGGAGCCGGCGTTGCCTCATAGCCGGCTAGCGCATAGAGCAGTTGTCCCGACAGGCTCTCTTCCGAGAGCAGTGCGCTGCTATCCCACAGCTGGCCGTCTGGCAATATGTCTGCCTGAATCAGCATTTTGCCGGCTTGCAGCAACATGCCACTAGCGACCACCGTTAGCAGTGCGCAGCCCAATGACAAAGTTCGCACCAATGAAAAACTTAACAAAAAATAGTAAAAAAGCGCGCAACAGCTAAGCCCAATTCCTAAACCAATAATTGAACCACTATATAAACTCACGCTAGCGTGTGGCAGGCTTTGAAAGGCAGACAAATAAATATATATCTCTGAGCCCTCTCGCGACATCGCACAAACAATGATGATCACCAATACGAATCGCAATGTCCCACTAAGGGCTTGTCGCTGATAGTAGTGATTTATAAATTCAACACAGATATAAAGCAGACAGATATAAATAAATATTTGCAAACCCGCATCAACAATCTCTTGGCCGATACCACCAAATAAATTGGAAATAAAACCCAGCTGACTACCCAAGCCAATTGACCCCACTACGCCACCAAGTACACCCCACTTAAACCATGTACGTGCAATATCCAGCTTGAAGCACAGCGACATTAATATGCTGACCAGCAATGCAGCCTCTAGCACTTCGCGAATTACTATGATCACACTGGTTAATAGCATTGACGCCAACCTTTATAAAAAGGACCCATCCATTTATTCCGCAATGATCTTTCCCTGTGCACTTTTGGGATTAAACTCACCGAAAAAAGGGTATTCACCCGCAGGCAACGGACCAATAAAGATGAGTGACCGACGCCCGCCTAATACCACTTTCTCTCGGTTTAATTCGTAGCTTTCAAACTCTTCAGGGGTTTTATCTTCATTACTGACCCATAATTTAATCTTGGTATTTGCCGGTACAACAATCACCGAAGGCTCAAACAAATGTTGTCTAATTGCTATTTCAAATTCCGGCTTGTCAGCAAAGGCCTGCATATAAAAAAACACGCCAACGACTAATAATACGAGTCGAAAAATTTCCATCATTGATACTCGTAAACTGGTCACCTTTTTTCTCCGAACTGTTCCAGCGCTAAATTGCCGCTAGCTTTTAACGCAATTAGTGTTGTCGGAAAATCAACAGTGACCGCGAGACCACAACCATTATCACCCGTGGCCATAGAGATGCTTGCACTATGTAATTCGGCAATGTGTTCTGCAATCGACAGACCAAGACCACAGCCGCTAACACCTGAGCTGTGACGATCACCGCCAACACGATAAAATCGTTCAAACACACGCTCTTTCATATCTGCGCTAATACCAGGCCCATTATCAGAAACGATTAAACGAACTCGGTTTTCAAGGGCCTCTATTTTCACTTGAATCGCGCCACCACACTGAGTATATTTTGACGCATTAGTGAGTAAGTTTTGCAACAATATGCCGATTGCAAAACGATCTCCGTCTACTTCACCATCATTGCCAAGCAACTCAATTATTTGATCCTTACTCACAAAATCCTGGTAGCGCTCCGCAATAACTTCTCGCGCCAATGCAGCCAGTGATATACGTTCGAATTTGGCAGGGTAGTGATCAGGGGTGGTGCGGTGCAGCAGCAGCATCTGTTCTACCAAATGTGCCAAGCGATCAACATCGCGTTCCAAGCTAAGCAAAGACTCATTGTCTTGCCCGTATTCATCACGCAAATTATGTAAATGGATTTTAATCGCACTAATCGGCGTTCGCAGCTCATGGGCTGCATCTGCAGAAAAACGGCGCTCGCGTTCAAAGGAGGCAGCAAGCCGTCTCAACATGGAATTAACCGATTCAATAACCGGCATGAGTTCATTGGGAGCTTGCCCCACGTCTACTGCGCTTAAATCGTCGGCCGCTTTGCCCCGTAATATTCTTGCCAAAATCGCTAGGCTTTTTAGGCCGCGACCGATAATCAACCAAATCAATAGCCCCGCCACCGGCAGCACCACCACAACCGGTATTATTGATTCAAGAATGACACTTTCTGCCAGCCGGTAGCGGAGGTCTACTCGCTCCGCAATCATAATGCGATGACCATTCACAAAATTAAAATAACTCAAGGTACGCCAGCGGTAGCCATTAAAATTATTCTCGCTAAAACCTTCATTCGCAGCGATGTATTGATCTGGCGCGTGTACCGAATGCCACACAAGTTTGCCGTCAGCATTGAACAGCTGAAACACCATGTTTTCGTCATCCGGCGCAGGCGCATTGTTTGCAGTGCGTAAGGGCACCGATGACAATTGCAGAGCCATCGCCTTGAGTTTCTGATCAAACAAATTTTCGGCTTCTGCCATGCTAGCGCGATAACCGTGAAGCGCGGCGATAAAATTGACCAGCATTAATGCTGACAGCAGGCTGACCAATAAAAATCGGCGCAGTGAATTCACCCAGCGCTCCCGAGAACAAATCCCACACCGCGAATATTTTTAATTAGGTCGTGGCCTAGTTTTTTCCGCAAATTGTGCACATGGACATCAACGGTATTACTCGTGACTTCATCTCCCCAGCTATAGAGCTTTTCTTCTAACTGCTCGCGGGAAAACACCTGTCCAGGACGATCTGCCAGCGCTCGCAATATCGCAAATTCGCGACGGGATAATTTTTGTACTTCGCCATCCAGGCGAACTTCGTGGCTGGCAATATTAATAAGCACATTGCCAAATTTAAGTTCCGGCTCACGCACTGGTGCATTGCGACGCGACAGTACGCGAATTCTAGCCAGCAATTCTTCGAAGGCGAAGGGTTTGGTGAGGTAATCGTCAGCTCCCGCGTCTAAACCGGCAACTTTATCGGTGAGGGAATCGCGCGCAGTTAAAATGAGTATAGGTATGCCAGTCTGCAATAGTCGTAACTCACGCAGTAGCACTAGGCCATCAATATCTGGCAGGCCTAAATCCAAAATCACAATATCTAATTGTCCGGCCTCAACGAAGCGACGCCCCTCGCTACCTGTTGCGGCATGATCAATGGCATAGCCGGCACGTCGAAGTGCTTTTACGGTGCCGTCAGCCAGCGATACATCGTCTTCAATTAACAAAACTCGCATGAATTCGGCACACCACCTTTACGAAGTTATTTTTGTTTCTGCTGTTCGGTAATCAGCTCAAGTATCTCACGCTGACGCTCTTGGTCGGCATAGCCGCGGCCGAGACGTTTAGGTGCAGTATACGCGCGTTCGAGGTATTGGCGCGCCTCATCTCCTCTGCGTTGATCGAGCAGGAACAGCGCGTAAAAATAATTGCTTTCTATATCGTCAGGCGCCATAGCTAAGCCTTCAAGTAAGTAAGCCTCTGCCTTTTTATCACTACCAAAGCCAATTGGCCAACTTGGCACTTGAAAGTACAATGAACCCAAACTAGTACGCGCAGCGGCTTGAAATGAACCACCATCCAAGTCTATTGCTTTTTCTAAATCGACCTTCGCTTCTTTTACTAAGCTCAGTGCGCCCAAGCCCCCTTTTACGCCAGCATAACTTGCTTTAATGATTCCCCGCCAAACATAAAGGTCGGGATTACCTGACTCTGCACTTACAAAACTATTTGTGCGATTTAACAGAGACTTAAAATCACGTTCTTGCTGCTTTTGATCGGCCTCATATTGCGCCTTAGCCCAGTCAGTCTGTAACTCAGTCACTGCTGAGCTAGCTGCTAATTGAATATCGACACTGCCGTTGTCACTGTAGGCAGAAAGGGCCGCAGACAATAGCAGTAATGCAAGACTAAATCTCATAGTGATTATTTTCATTAAGGCCGCTCCTTTCTTTATAACTCAGATGGTTAGGCAGATTTCGCATAACGTAAAATCGTAGCCAATTGCTTTTTTAGCGCTCCGGACACAATCGAGGGAAATAGCGCATTGAGACGGACAAAGAAGCGTTCCGGCCAACCCAAATAGCGATTGCTACTTTTGTTTAACTGCAACATCGCTAGCGCCGCAGCGGCGACCACTTCCGGCTCATCCGCGGCATTACCAAGCTCGGCGTTCATGGCAACCACCTTGTCGGAATTCAATGCAGTATTTACCGCCCTTGGCGCTAGATAGTGTATAGCGATATTTTCATTAGCAAGTTCGCGCTGTAGGGCCTCAGTAAATCCACGCAGGCCGAATTTACTAGCACAATAAGCTGTAAATCCGGCGAAGCCGATACTGCCAAAACCTGAACCAACATTGATAACGGCGGCGTTCCGGCTTTTTAGCAATAGCGGCATTAGGCCTTTACACAAACGCATAGGCGCCAATACATTTAACTGAAACATGTGCTCTACGACGGCGTCGTCGGTCTCTGCAAACACGCCAAAAGATGAGGTACCCGCGTTATTCACCAGCACATCTATCGCCGAGCCATCAGCAATATCGCTGCACAGCTCGGTAATTGCTTCCGCCGACGACAAGTCCGCCACTATGTAGCGGTGGCTACGCGGTCTCTCTAAACCTTCGCGCAAGGCGGCCAGTGCATCGGGATTTCTGCCAATAAGCACCAGATTATGGCCGGCGCTGGCAAAGGCAACAGCCAAGGCTCGACCAATACCACCACAGGCACCAGTTAACACAATGGTCAATGTCGTCATGGCTTAGCTATTCCTCAATCGCAATTGTTTAGGCCGCATGTTTCATTCCTCCGCGCCGACCAAGTTCACGAAAGATATTGCCGTATAAACCGTAAAACATATTTGCGCTGTGAATGATTTGTTCCTGATCGCGGCTGTCCTCAATCCGGTTCATCAAGCCTTTAAAAAATTCGACATGCTCAATATCTAATGCGCCATGAGAAGTTAAATAACTGAAGGCCTTTTTTGGCAGCCCCAAACTTTGTTGAATCGCACCGGCCGCGTTGTCGGCAATTGCGATGCTAGTGCCTTCCAACACCTGAACCATGCCAAAAAAGCCAACTGGATTAACTCGATTAATCATGTCGTAGGCGTAAGACACCATTAACTCGGTCGCGCCTGCGGGGCGACTATTGCGCACCTGCTCAGCATTGCCACCGCAGGCGGCAATGTCATTCAGTATCCACTCTTGATGGCCGAGCTCTTCTTCAATGTATTCCGCGACCGCATTGCGCAGCCATTCATAGCGCTCATCAAGACGACCGCCACAGGCCATTAGCAAGGGCACGGTGTGTTTTACGTGGTGATAGGCCTGTATCAAAAATTGAATGTAGTCGTTTAAGCTTAGCTTGCCGCTGACACCCTCTTGAATAAAACCGATGTCGTACAATGACGCTCTGGCAGACGCGGTTTCTAGTTGAAGTTGCTCATAAAATCCCATTGCGTACTCCTTTAACATTTTAAGCTTGGCGGCGCTGGCAGCGCATTAGCCCAGCGCAGATACAGTGGTCCGAGCTTTCGGCAAAACGTCGAGATAGCACTCATTCACTAAGTCAGCGTAATAGGCCAAAATCTCATTGCGGCGCAAACGGCCATTGGCGGTTAATAAACCGTCTTCGACACTGAGCCGCTTGGGCAACATCACCCAGCGCTTGATCTGGGCGTAATCTGGCAACAGCGCATTGCATTGGTCTATTTCTTTAGCGATTTGCTCGCTACTTACACCTGGTGATGGGAAAACCAGAGCGCTGCAATAAGCTTGGCCGTCGCCGATCACCATGCACTGCTGAATGCTCACCAGTGCGGACAATTCGCTCTCTGGCCACTCCGGCGAAATATTGCGGCCATAGCTGTTTACCAATACATTTTTGCTGCGACCGCGCAGCCACAAAAAACCATCGACGTCTATTTCACCAAGATCACCGCTAGCAACCTCAGTCAGCAAACGGCCACCGGAATCCTGCTGCAAATATCCAAGGTAAACATTGCCGCCAACCATAACCTGCCCCTCTAAAATACTTACATCGCAATGAGCTAAGGGCTTGCCAGCCGAGCCGGGCTTGTCGGCGCCGGGGCGATTCACACAAACCACCGAGCAGCACTCTGACAAGCCGTAACCCTCATACACTGGCAAGCCAAGCTGTCGCCCGCGCGCAATCAGGTCGGGGGCCACTCGCGCGCCGCCAACAGCCAAAAATTGAAGGTTTGCTGGCGCGCGCCACTCACCGGCTTCGCTATAGGCAATGAGTCCTTTCAAAATTTGCGGCAGTATTACTGCGCTATCAGGTTGCGATGCGCTAATCGTTGCCGCTAAACAGGAAATATCCAGACCAGAGCTACCCGCCCAACCGAGTGTTGCCAAGCTGGGCAATATCACCAGCGCGCCACGCAATAATGCGCTGTATACGCCGGCCACGTTTTCCAATAGCGTCGCGAGTGGTAAGACCGCTAAGTAGCGCTGCAAAGATATGTCTTTTAAAGCCTGATTTAACGCTGAGGCCGTTGCGAATTGGCCGGCATTTGATAAACACACCCCCTTGGGGTGGCCAGTTGAGCCCGAGGTATAAGTAATTTTTGCGGTATTGTCAGGCAAGGCGTTTTTGTCAGATGAGGCCTCTAAGCGAAAAACACGGATTGTTGATAAACCCACAAGTGGCACTGAACAAACGCTGATCCTCGGCCCGAATAAAGCCGCGCTGCTATGACCAAGGTCTTTGCGGTCACTAAGCAAGGCATCGACACCGCTGCTGTCGAGCGCGTGACGCATTTGCTCTGGTGTAAAAAAGCCAGGGAGCGGAATTAGGGGGATACCCGCTAACTGGCAAGCTAAGTCGACAATAATCCATTCTGGGCCGTTGTCTGCGGCGAGGCCAAGCCGTTCAAGACCTAAGGTATTCAATTGCTCGGCTACTCTAGCCACCGTATTAAACAAGTCGCTGTAACTCAAGGTCAAACTCTCACCTTGAAGAGCAGGCGAGTCGCCAGACACGTTCGCCACCTGCTGCAGCGCGTCAATTATTTTACTCATACAGCGCTCGCAGATTCAGGCTGTCATCTACCTCTGCCAATTGTGCATCGCAGCTGTTTAGCAACATGGCCATCATCGGCTGCTTGGCAAAAACAGACACGGCATGGCGTGCATTAACGGCAATCACTGTGGGTTTGGTGTCGTAATATGTGCCCCAATCGGCCAGCTGAACACCTAGTCGACGGCCATCGGCCTCGCACAAGGCATGCTGCTCCACCCGCAAGCGACGCAGTAATTTTTGTACCTCTGGCGTTGCGGTAAATACGGCCCACTCGGCTCCGGCTCGACAAATTAGGGACGCTAGCGCGATAAACAACATTTGACTGCTACCGCGCCAGGTCGACACTAAATTGCCTATTTCGACCAAGCTGCTGCGCTCAACGGGGCGACCTAATATCTCCCCCAGAAGACGCTCTGCGGGTTTGTCCATATACTGCTCTACAAACAAGGCGTGACCATGACTCCCGCGACGCATACCAAGTACACCGGATATCTCGCGGCGAGCTCGCATGATAAGAAAGAAAGGTAGGAATTCGCGCAAGGTAGCGCCGTAAGTACTAGAAAATTTGTTGGCGATATACGCCTCTATTTGAGCCCGTTCAGGCGCTTTACGGCCGAGCAGAAATAATTGCGGGGACATTTCGAGTGCCTCGCTAGACTGAGAATTAGCAGCTTGAACACCATCTAATCCGTTTTGACCTGAATCTGTCTGTGGATACTCTGTCTGTGTATACATAGTTGCGCGCTCATTCCGAGATTTCATGCTTGCAGCCTAAAGGGCGACATTTAAGAAAGACTTAAGAAAATGAGCTCGCCACGCATTTACGAAGATTTTTGATTCACACGCCCACATGCCACCAAAAAGAAACTATTTCCTGTTGACACAATTATTCGACGCAGTAGTATGGATTCAGATATGTAGGGCCACGTCCGATAAGGTCGGCGCCCTTACGCAAGACCAGCAAGTCATAACGATAAAAAGCGTCGGAGCGTGAAATGAAAACTAGCTACACCGTGTGCGGTATTTGCGAACAGGCCTGTGGCCTGAAAGTCAGCTCTGAAAACAATCAAGTTTTGAAAATAGAGCCAGATAAGGAGAACGCGTTTAGCTGGCGGGATTATTGTATTAAAGGCGCCAAGGCCCACCTCGCCCTGACCCATCCCAAGCGCATCACCAAACCGATGAAACGGGTTGGCGACCGCTATGTAGAATCAAGTTATGAAGAGGCCATTAGCGATATTGGCTCGCGCTTCAATGCCATTATTGATAAACACGGCGCCAACGCCGTCGGCAGCTACACCGGCAACCCCAACGGCTTCAATTTTGGCAGCGCGCTATTTCAGGCCATGTTCCTAGATGCGATTGGCACCGAAAGTCGATTTTGGGTTGGCTCGGTAGATCAAAACGCACTGCATGTGGTGTCAGAAAACCTGTACGGCAATCCCTGGGTTAGCCTGCAGGCCGATATCGATTACTGCGACTACTTCCTCCTGATCGGCACCAATCCTCAAATTAGCGGCATGTGCTGGATAGGTTACTCTCCCGACGGTTGGAAGCGGGTACTTGCCCGTAAAGACGCCGGCGCAGAATTGGTTGTTATTGACCCGCGCACCACGGAATGCGCGTCGAAAGCCAGTCAGCATATCGCCCCTTTGCCAGAAACAGATTGGGCACTGGTGTTGGCGATGATCAAAATCATTTTTGATAATAACTGGGGCAATGCGCCGAGCCAGCACCTTCACGGATTAGCCACATTAAAATCCCACGCCCAAAGCGCGGACTTAAACGCCCTTAGCCAGCTCTGTGATATACCACTGGATACCATTTATCGCCTCGCAGAAAAATTTGCTAAGGCACCGCGCGCCATGGCGATTGGCCGCACCGGTATCAGTCAGGGTCGCAACGGCGTACTCGCGCTATGGCTGGTGCAGGCGCTAAATTTAATCACCAACCGCGTAGAGCAAGAAGGCGGCGTTTACTACGCGGTTGGTGTTCTCGATTTACTGGCCGCAGGCGATAAATTATTTCCAAAGTCAGACGCCGTTAGTCGTGTGCGCGGCAATAAAAACGTGGCTGGCTCACATAGCCTCGCTGAACTGCCAGATGAAATCACCACGCCAGGTGAAGGCCAAATTCGCGCCTTAATAATGAATAGTGGTAACCCCGTCGTGTCGGGGCCAGATGGCGACAAACTCGATGCGGCACTTTCGCAATTGGAATGTTTCGTCGTCATAGATCAATTCCAGCGTGAAAGTCATCGTCATGCAGATTGGTTAATTCCCGGCGATCACTTTTTAGAACGTTCAGAAATCAATCCCTTGCTGCAAGCGCTTAGCCCAGCGCCACGGGCGCAAATAAGCCGCGCCGCCGTTGAGCTGCCAGACGGTATGCGTTACGAATGGGAGTTTCTACGCGACCTTACCATTAGCATGAACAAACCGTTTGTGATGGGTAAACAATGGTTAAACCCTGTAGTAAAAGCGACAGTGAAATTAGCGAATTGGACGGGTAATAAAAGTCACGGTTTTTCGCCAATGTGGTTGTCTCGGGTGCTAGTTAAATCCGGCGGCATGTTTAAATGGAAGGACATTAATAATGCCGAACATGGTCTTGGCAGTGTAGATACCCGCCCCCAGTTCGGCGCGCTATTCAAAAAATTGAGCACCGCCAATGGCAAAGTGAATATTGCGCCAGAGATATTTGTGCAAACCCTCGTCGAGCGTTTAAAAGAAAAGCCCGCTGATACCTCCGCCTACCCACTTCAACTTATTGGCCGTCGCCGCATGAAAATGATGAACTCGTGGTCGGTGGAAACCAGCATGAGCGGTATGAAAGAACAGGAAATGAGCGGCGGCACCATCGAGATAAATATCGCCGACGGTGAGAAGCTCGGCATCATCGACGGCCAAACCGTTACTGTCAGCTCAGTGACCAACCAGCTACAAGCCAAGGCGAAACTCTCAAAAGACATTCGCTGCGGCGTCGCGGTAATGGAACACGGCTGGGGCTATCGCACCTTCGACCCGAAAACTGGAGAAGGTACCTACAACGGTGGGGTAAACCGCAACACCCTAGTTTCAAATACAGACCTAGATCCACTATCGCGGGTGCCAAGATTGAATGGCACGCGGGTCAGTGTGATTGGCGTAGTAGGTGCCTAAAATTACGGCTTACTATTGATGACCCGAGCACAACGGGGCCAGCGAATATGAGCTCAGTCAACATTAGCTTCCGTTGTCGCTTATTTACCCGTGCGGCGGTACTGTAAACGCACCGCATCGACACGACACATTCGCAGCAAGAACTTAAAAAACAACAATATTCAGCTGCGGATAAAGAATCATTTTTCTACGCTATATACCCCTCGGAATTCCACTAATTTCCTTTAAACGGATGTCTGATAGCATAGGTCACAGATATATTACACACCATGCCACTGGCGCAGAAGCTAGATATGAATAAGAATCCATCGCCTTTATTATCCACAGTCGAGCAACATCTTGATAAGCATCTACAAGTAGTGCTCAACTCCCTACCTGTCGCCATATCATGGGCGAGAATATCCGACGCCCGCATACTTTTTACCAACCGGAAATTTACGGAATTATTCGGTTACGACGTCCGCGATTTTCAAACGATTCCAGAGTGGGTAGACAAAACCTACCCAAATCCAGAGCAACGCGCCGAAGCGGACGCTAACTGGTATAAGTATCTCGGCAATCCCACATCGGAAGACTTCGAAATTGACCAGGTTGAAGTCGATGTGCTCTGTAAAGATGGCAAGATCAAAACAACCATCCACGGCGGAGTCATTCTGGCTGAACTGGGGTGGGCATTGGCCACCTTTGTTGACATAAGCTCCCGCAAGAAAGATGAGCAATTGATACGGTCCTTGGCTGAAGAAGATCCTTTAACTAACTTAGCAAATCGCCGCAGTTTTGATACCTATCTGGCGCGAGAGATTAGCGCGTCGATTGATTCTCATAGCCCGCTTCACCTTTTACTTCTCGATCTTGACCACTTCAAGGAAGTCAATGACACCTTAGGACATCAGGCTGGAGACGAGCTTCTCAAGGAAGTCGCAGTGCGGCTCAAGGCCAGCGTCCGCTCAAGCGATATTGTTGCACGACTCGGTGGCGATGAATTTGGCATTATCCTCAAAAACGCGGTGAATTATGAAACCGTTGGGCGAATCTGCACAAATATTATTGAAGCGGTCGCGAAGCCTTTTAAAATCTCAGGAAAATATATCAATATTGGTATCAGTATTGGCGCCAGCAGTATGTTGGATAATACCACCAGCGCAGGCAGCTTGTTTGCCGCTGCGGATAAAGCGCTTTATAAAACCAAAGAGGAAGGTCGAGGCCATTGGAACAGATACACCAAAGCCATGGGATAAGCATGCGCCAGGAAAATGGCCGAGTGAACTGACAACAATAGCCACGGCTTTTCACCGATGTGGTTGTCTTGGGTGCCAAGATTGAATGGCACGCGGGATAATGTATTTAGCGCAGTAGATGCTTAAAAACTAGCAGTTAAGATTTTATTTTAATGCCTTAGTTAGCCGACGGATATTTCCGCCGGCACGCTTTGCTAGTTAGAATTTATTACTTTGGTTTCGCCGACATGGTCGTGTAAACACCGTTTAGATTTAGTGAATATAAAGAGTATATTGACGATATTTATAATGGGCCCAATAACTGGGATGAGTGGAATCAGCCAGCTAAAGCCATATCTCTTGGCCAGAGTGGGAACGTCTGCATGCCGCCCAGCTAAGGTCACTATTTTAATATTTAGTACTTTTTTGCCCAGGGTTTGTCCATCTCTTACCAAAAACTTACCGTGAATTAGCAGGAATGCTGCCATGCCCGCAATGGACAAGGCCAAGAAGTAGGAGACGGAAGGCTCTATGCCTTTTGAAATATCATCGAAACCGCCGGTAAAATACATCAATGGAAGTGTTATAGGAATCATTGTTAAGCCGTCAATTATTGCAGCTCCAAGCCGACTCCATCTGCTCGCGCAGTATGTCACCATCAGTGTTTTCTAAATCCATCTTTGACTCGTCCTTATCAGTCATCACATCTTCCATGCCTTCTCTCCATCATAGCTACTTGAACATGCCAATGATTACAGACCAGACTTTACCAAAGACTTAATCTTTAGTGCCTTTTCAAAGTGATCTAACTGATGCGTTTCAATCCACCACCTAGCGGCTTCCATCAGGACATCAGGTTGGTCATTCTTATTTTTAAAGAATGCATAAAATGATAAACCCACGCCATCGCCCCGCTTACTAATCTTTTGATCACAAACTTCGATAATTTTATTTCTAAGCTCAGCTCTCAATGTTAGATCCTTTCTTCGCTGGTGAATTCAGCACCATATCTATGGGATAACTGTTGAGGAAAATCAATCACGACCACTGCGATTATATCGTGGGAGTATTCCTTGAAATTGGGTACGTAGTCGCTCCTGAATTCGATGCTGTACTTTATCAAAAACCGTTATTTTTAGAGTTATTCTACAACCTCAACGCCGCAATCACCCGCTTGTCGGGTGCATTGCCTTGTTAGTGCTGATATTGTGTTTGTGGACGGAGATATTATCATCACCCAGCAATATCTCTTCCGTATTGGAATAAAAGAACCGGCTAGCAGACAATACGAGCTTTGTATTTGTTAAACCAATTAACTCTTTAGTGGCCGTGAAAGCCCCTTCTTTCATTTTCTCATTTCTAGCGATCAATATTGCTTTACTTGTAATCGGCACACATATTTCAATATTTGATGTGTTTAGGCCAAAGTAAAATCCTTTACCGTCTTTAGGGTGGCTAATGATAAAAGGATTATCCGAGGTAATTACATTAAGACTTTCATCTTCGACTATGAACAATTGATAAAACTTATTCGATAAGCACTCTTGTACTGTATCTATTAACCTTAACTCTGCCTGTATAAGATCAGTTTTAGAGTAATCGAATTCGCTTTTATTAGAGATATTTATATCTTGGCTCATGCTCTCTACGATTTCTTTCGTTCTCCGCATAGGCATTTCTAAGTTTTCTCTATGCGAAGGAACTCGCAAATACAGAGTCGCCAGTAATAAAATCAGACACCTCATTTCTTCCTTGGGGGGTAGGCACGAATGTACATTAATGTAACTAATAGCCGCACTTATTTTAGGCTCGATTTTCTCAGCGTAGAAATCTTCAACAATCAAAGAATTCTTATGATCTACTGTGTAGTAGTCTCGCTGGGCACATGCATCATTTGGGCTAGTAGGGAATGGCTTGTCGTTATTTATTGGCACAGCCCAAAATGGTGAAGAGCTTTCACCTCCATTTGTGAATCCCTTCAAGTAGCATTTTGGAATGTAATGATGCTTTGCTTTTCTTCCCATGCTGACTCCAGTGTGCACTAACGAGGCTGTAGGAAAACGTATTTTCAGCTCACGCAATCTTCCAGCCCAACATTTTTAGTTAATTTAATTTTCATACGAATTCTTCATCGTCAGGTCGCTGTTTTTTCATATTCCAGCAGACATTCGCCTAATCTACTTCACCTAGCTGCGATATGGCCGTAATTCATCAGTTTTTCAATGTTATGTACCATACAGTAGAGCTTCCATTGAGCATCTACTTTCTGCTTCCCACGCAAACTAAATCGATTCAGCCGCTTGTTCGTGGTGATGTTGCCAAATACAGGCTCCACCACGGACATGCGATGACTGTATATTTGTTTACCCTTGGCGCTATCGACGCGATGCTTCATCCAATCAGTGTAGTTCGGTTCCCGCTTGTGCTCCAGCAAGAAAGAGACTTGCCGACCCGCGCCTTTGCGGTGATCTGCCGCCGCCGGGTTTTGCATGCATTTATCTTTGATTGTGCAGTTTCTGCATTGCAGAAGCTTTCCTTCGAAGTAAGCTTTTGGATTGCCGTTCTCGTCGGGTCGCTCGCCTCGGAAGCTGATCTTGTTGCCTGCGGGGCAAATACAAACCAAGTTTACTGGATTAAAGTCAAATTCGCTTGCCGGAATCACCTTGCGCTTTTGGTTTTCTGGTTTAGTCTGATGCCGTTTGCCGTACTTTGTTTTTTGATCTTGGAATTTAGGATCACGTGAACGGAACTGGTTATCGGGAATGTAGGCATCCACTTTATTGCTGTGGAGGTATTCCATATTAGCTTCGTTGGCAAAACCGGTGTCTGCAGTGATGATCGGTTTGTAGCGGCCTTTAAAGATGTCTTTGCGAATGCCTAATTTGTTTAACCGGGACTTCACGGTTTCAAGCACGGGCTGTAGGGTGTGGTGTTCTTGGCCTTCGCCGAAAGCCTGGGCGTCGATAATGATCTGGTGTTTCTTATCGACGGTGGCCACACCGTTATAACCTTGAATAGTGCCTTTGCTGGTGGTCATTTTACCCGACTGATTGTCGGTGATATTACTTTTTACTTCCTTTGGCCGCTTCCCTTGCCCCGTCCTTGGGGCTGACGTCTTTAGGAATTGGTCTATCCGCTCAAAGGCTTTGTCCAAGGTATCAATGGTTTGTTTGGTGCGTTGTATTTGCTGCTTCTGATCGGGGTCAGTTTTATCTAGTTTGCGGTGTTCTTTAAGGCAATGACGAATCTGACGCTTAATTTTATCGCGCTTTTGTTCCAACTCTTTAAAAGTACCCGACCATTCCTTGGCAGCATTCGACGACAACTTGCACCCGTCGATAGCGAAGAGTTCTTTGCCTAATAATCCTTCTTGATGGCAGACCAGTAATATCTGCTCAAACAGCTTCTCAATCGCTTTGGGGTAGCTGCTTACGAAGCTAGCTATGGTGGTGAAGTGCGGCACGGTATCGCATGAAAGCGCTTTAAAAATAACATTAGATTCGCAGCACCACTGTATTTCTCGGCTTGAAGTAATGCCTTTGGAATACGCAAACAGGATTATTTTTAACAGAATCGCTGGATCATACGCGGGTCGACCACCGTCGTCGTTTTGGTAGTTCACGTCAAATGCAGACAGATCTATGCGTTTATTAATCAGATGATGTATGGCGTGTTCGAAGGTGCCAGGTTGGAGCTGGTCTTCGTAATTGATCACAATCATTGCGCTTTGATTGTAGTCATAGGGCTTGAACTTGGGCATTCGCATCACTCCTTAATGCTTTGGCCAATTTTAGCAAAACTTTTATCGAAATGGAGGTTTTTCTACAGCCTCAACGCCCGCGTAAAGCGCGCGAGGTACGCGCGTCGTATTTGACGCGCTTGTTAACTGTTTGAGCGATAAACTTCATTTGGATAGACCAAAAAATAGATTTCACTGAACTCGCTTTTAACGTCAATTTTGCTATCTGTAAACGAGAGTTGACCAGAACTATATGTAGGATCTGCGACCAACAACAGCCTTATATCGCTCAAGTGTAACTTGTACTTTGAAATCTTGTGTTCCTTCTCGGTGACGAACTGAGTTAGAAATTCACTATCGATTTCTCTCACCCACCCAACTCTGTCATCAACATACTCCCATCGTTTATAGATTCCTACTTCTTCTGGAAGGTGAGTCGCGTAGAGTATAGACCGGTTTTTTGTCTCTATTCTTAGATTATCCCATTCATTAGAGTCACTGATGAACTGAATTAGCGATTCTAGAATTTCCATCTCATTATCAATATTTCCTAAGACCCCCACCTTCATAGGAATACTAGCTTGCTGATAATAGCTATCTGCAAGCGTTTGGATCATTTGATTGTTTCGACTCTCGTTTGCTCTTCGCTTGGAGCCCTTTTTTGTTTCTTTATCTTTAGTAATTTCTCTTACTTCTAGGCCAAACTGTTGGTCACCATCACGAACAAGTAAGTCGGGCCATTCAAGCTCATTGGCTGGAAACTCAATAGCCCAATTACACCCTAGAGTTTTAGCCAATTGGGATGCGTAAACCATTTCTCGTTCTTTTTGTAAGTCAGTGGTCATAGATACAGTTAACGCCGGTAGCAAAGGCGAGCGTTAGCAAGTCCAGCCCGCGCTTTTTGCGGGCGATTTTGCCTACCTTGTTATGTGATTTCATACATCTATAAACTCATCATTCTCAATTTGGCACGATCCATCAGGGGCAAGAGTGACCACATATGCAAACTTGTGGCCTCCCAATACTACGGAGTACGTTCTGAATTGGGGAGTCAGTGAGATATCTGTCACTGCGATATCTTTTGGCACTTTTACAAAAGAGCTGCGCATATACGTGGAATTCCACGTTTTGCCCATAAGGTCACCTGAAGAAATGCTCTCCTGAATGCACTCCAATGCTTCTAGATATCCGCTCTTATCTCCGTACCTGCCAACTTCGACCATCCGGCCTTGATGCATAAGCATTCTTGCCTGAGGCTGCTCACAATGTATGAAACCATCCGAGCCTTCCTCGCAATTTTCATGCGCCGCGATAGCGAGTGGGAATGCTAGAAGCATGGCAAAAAACTTAATCATGGCCTTTCACATAACAGCTAAATATACGTCGATGTGACGTGTTTAAACACGTCACTCTGACCACTATCTACAAAACCGTTTTCTATCTTCATACCCTATCCCTTTATTTAGTAAACTCTTTCCCTGTGATCACCGAAAATACCTTCGTTGGAATGTATCACTTTAACGCAGTATTTGTAGGTTGCTCGTTTATAAGCTGAATTGAATTATCCGGCGGCGGAACAACACTCACTCTTTAATATCTGTACGCAGAACCTGCAAACCTTTTTCTATGGTTTTCAAATGCTCACGCACCCCCGCCTTGCTGCGGGAGATTCCCACCGCCAGAATATCCAGTACCGCCATATGCGCAAGGCGCGACGGCAAGGGGGTGTAATCGCCCTCATCCATATCTACATCAATATAGATGGCGAGGTCTGCCTCCGCAGCGACAGGTGATCCACTGGGCGCGAGTGCAATCACCGGCGCGCCGTTGCGTTTGGCTAAGTTTATGGCATCCAACAAGGCCTTGGTTCGGCCCGATTGGGAAATGACCACCACCACATCTTGCTGATTCAGAGACATCGCCGACATGGCCTGCACATGGGGATCGGAATACACACTGGCCGATATTTGCAGGCGAAACAAATTGTGCTGGGCGTCGGTGGCGACGGCGGCAGAGGCGCCAAAGCCGTAAAACTCAACGCGACGGGCATTGCTAAGCAATTCCACGGCTTGCTCTATGGCGGCGACTTCAATGTTGTCGCGGACCTTTTTTAAGGCCTCCATCGTCGAGTCAAACACCTTAAAGGTGTATTGGCGTGCGGAATCTTCGTCGCCAAAACTAAACTCTTCGTACTCGGGGCTGTGGGCAATATGTTGGGCCAGTGCAACTTTAAAGTTCTGAAAACCATCGCAGCCCACCGCGCGACAAAAACGCACTACCGTAGGTTCACTGACGTGAGCCTCCTGCGCAAGGTCGACAATGCGCATATGAATCACTTCCTTGCGGTTTGCCAGAATATAGTCCGCCACTTTGCGCTCAGACCGGCGCATTTGCTCCCGGCAGGTTTCCATGGCTCGGATAATATTTCTCGGTCGCAAATTTAACTCCGACATCTCGATTTTATTAGTCTTGGGTTCTCATTGTAACTCAGCCCATGAGCATTGGCCTCTACTCGTCACTAAACGTCGCCCTCCCCAATATTGGGGAAGCCTCTTCACGGAATAAGACTTAGCCTTAGTCTTAGCCTCACACCGAATGCAAGCTATGTATTTTGAGTAGGTATTTTCTAAAAAATAGTACAGATATTGGAGTAGCTGTAATGAAGTTGAAATTGCTTGGTTTAAACTGTGTATTTCTTATCACCGCGTGCGGCGGTGGCAGCGGTGGCTCTGGCGGCGGTGGTTCCAGCGCTCCCAGCGATAGCCTCAAAGGCATTTTTACCGATAGCCCGGTTTTCGGCGTTAAGTACCAAACTGATAGCTTGCAGGGTCTGACCAACGCCCTGGGTGAATTTGACTACCGCGATGGCGAGTCGGTCGTATTCTCTATTGGCGACTTTGAATTTCCCAGTGTTAGCGCGACACAGCAAATTACGCCAACTGACCTCGCCCAGGGTAATAGTGAAGTTCGGACCAATATCTTGCAGCTACTGCAATCACTAGACGACGATAGCAATCCCGACAATGGCATTTCAATCTCAGCAGAAGCGGAAAATGCCTTTAAAGATAGTACCTTAGACTTAGCCAGTGCCAACTTCGACAGTGAAGCCCAAGCCATACTTGATACCATCGAAGACGGCATTCAGCTAGTCAGCGAAGAGCAGGCTGAAGCACATTTCCTGAACGCCCAAGAATCCCAAATCCTCGGCAGCTGGCTATACAGTGAAGGCGAGGGCAAGCGAAATATACTGACATTTATTGACGAATCGCGCTATATCATCATTCACGAGCACAGCGATGACGGCGATCAAACAGCGGGCTCGGTTGAGTTTGGAAATTACACATGGGATGTCGACAACGGTGATTTCAGCACATCGCTCATCGCCCAGTCCGATAATTCAGGCGGACTTTACGATGACGGAAGCTCCGTATCCACTGCCACCGTCACTGGCGACACCCTAAGCCTCACCTTTACCGACGTCGACAGTGACACGGTCGTGTTTAGCCGCGTAAAAAATCTGAATCAAGAATTACAAGGCGCATGGCAACTCTATGAAGCCGATGCGGATAACCTAAATATACTGACTTTTCTATCTGACAGTGAGTACGTCATCGCCCACACCAACAATCTAGAAAACTATGATGGCGAACCCCAGCAAGCCTTATCTGGCGAGTTTGGTACATTCTCAATAAATGAGGGCAACTATACTTTCACAGCCAATGTCGACAGCGATGGAGATGGTGGCCTGTACAATAAAGACGATCTGAGCGACAACACTAGCGCATTTACTGTAGAGCGGTGGGGTGACTTAAAATTCGTCGACGAGGAAGATGAGATATTCTTTGCTCGGGTAGGACAGTTCACAACCACACTCGTTGGTGATGGTGAAAACTTGGTAGACATCCTCGTTAATCGGGACACCGGATTTGATGAGGCAGAGTTAGTCGGCAATTGGCAGATCACATCTACCTCGCCGTCTTATCATGACAAGGTCGGCTTCGTGGAAAGCTTCAGCATTCAACTTAAGGACGATGGCACAGGCACCGTGACTTTCGAAGAAGATGATGTCACCACCTTGGTTTGGAATGTCAACTCCGCAGGTACTCTGTCGTACACTGAAACAGACGAGTTTGGCGACACATGGTTTCTCAACTACGCACCCGTTAAAGGTGCAGCGAATAGTGTGTTAATTGATAGTAAAAGCCCAGCCGGCCAAGAAGATTTCGCCGATGTACTCGTTGAAGCTAGCTTTACGCGTATTGCAGATGAAGGACCAATTAGTGAGGAAATAGCAGTTCAAAAATGACCGCATAGGGCCCAGCCCACAATAAGTTCATAACGATATCTCTACCACTTAGCCGCTAGATATTATGTCCCAGCAGACATAATGCCTAGCGGCTTCTTCTTTCTCAGCGACAACATCACTACCGCTACCCCCATCATTTAACCCCTCCAACGTAGCGCTCATTACTAATATTGCTGCTCACTCGTCGCTAATCACATTTTAGCGGTGCCAGCGCCGACTAATCCCAGTAGAATATGCCGCCATGGACGTATCTTATATTCTTGATGATCTCAATGACGCGCAGCGCGACGCCGTTACCGCTGACAGCATCGGCACGCTGGTACTGGCTGGCGCAGGCAGTGGCAAAACCCGGGTTTTGGTACACCGCATTGCGTGGAAGATAAAGGTTGAAGGCCTGTCTGCCTACAGCATTTTGGCGGTGACCTTTACCAATAAAGCCGCCCGCGAAATGCGCGGCCGCATCGAAGCGCTGCTGGATGGCAACGTAAACCACGGTATGTGGGTGGGGACGTTTCACGGCTTGGCCCATCGCTTACTCAAAGCCCATGCCCGTGAAGCAGGCTTACCCGATAACTTTCAAATTCTGGACAGCGACGATCAGCTGCGCCAACTCAAACGCATTCATCGCGAATTGGAATTAGACGACACCCGCTGGCCGCCGCGCCAATCGCAATACTTTATTAACGGTCACAAAGATGAGGGCCGCAGGGCTGCACATATTGACGACTTTGGTGGTGATCACTATTTAACCACCATGCTCAAGGTTTACCGTCGTTACGAAGAAGTCTGCCGCCAACAGGGAGTTATCGACTTTGCCGAGCTATTACTGCGCGCCTTAGAGCTATGGCGTGACAATGCCGCCATTCTCGATCACTACCAGCAGCGCTTTAAGCATGTATTGGTAGACGAATTTCAAGACACCAACGCGGTGCAATACGCATGGCTGCGCTTGCTAACCAGCAAGGGCATGGCGATGACCGCCGTGGGCGATGATGACCAGTCCATTTACGGCTGGCGCGGCGCGCGCATAGAGAATATACAACAGTTTTCAAAAGATATTCCAAACACCCAAATCGTGCGCTTGGAACAAAACTACCGCTCTACCGGCACCATTCTAAAAGCCGCCAATGCGCTGATTGCCAATAACAGCCAGCGCATGGGCAAAGAGCTGTGGACCAAAGGTGAAGACGGCGACAAGATCGCCCTGTTTGCCGCCTTTAACGAGCAGGACGAAGCCCGTTTTGTCACAGACCGCATTGACGAATTACTGCGCGACGATTATCGCCGCAGCGATATCGGCGTGTTGTATCGCAGCAATGCCCAGTCCCGTGTACTGGAGGAGTATTTAATTCGCGCCGGAGTGCCCTACCGTATTTACGGCGGCCAGCGCTTTTATGATCGTTTAGAAATCAAGAACGCCCTCGCCTATCTGCGCATTATTGCGCTGCGCGACGACGACACCGCCATCGAGCGAGTCATTAATACCCCGACCCGCGGCATCGGCAATCGCACGGTCGAAATCCTGCGCGAATACGCACGCCAACATCAGCTATCACTGTGGCGCTCTGCGGTGGCGATTATAGAAAACGGCATGCTACCCGCCCGCGCCGGCAATGCCCTGCGCAGCTTTCTATCGCTTATCGAAGATTTAGCCGCTCAGTGCCAGGACTTGCCGCTGGACGAGCAAGTGAGCATTACCATCGACAAATCCGGCTTGATCGCGTTTCACGAAAAAGAAAAAGGCGAAAAGGCGCAAGCGCGGGTAGAAAACCTGCAGGAATTAATTACCGCCGCACGCGGCTATAGCTCGGAAGACGAGGAAGCCGAACCCCTGCGCGCGTTCCTGGATCAGGCGGCGCTCGATGCCGGTGATCAACAGGCTGACGAACACGAAGACAGCGTGCAGTTAATGACCTTGCATTCAGCCAAGGGCCTTGAGTTTCCCGCTGTGTTTATCGTTGGCGTGGAAGAAAATCTCTTCCCCCACAAAATGTCGATGGAAGACCCTGAGCGCCTGGAAGAAGAGCGACGCCTTGCCTATGTGGGTATTACTCGCGCCGAACAAAAATTATATTTAAGCTATGCCGAATCTCGCCGTCTGCACGGCCAGGAAAGTTTTAATAGTTTATCGCGCTTTGTACGCGAAATTCCCAACGAACTTATTAATGAAGTGCGAATTAATAATACCGTTACCCGACCCAGTAGCTACGCACAAAGCACCACCACTTCGCAGCAAGCTGCAGCGGCGTCTATTGGCTTCGGTTTAGGACAGCAGGTACTGCACAGTATTTTTGGTGCCGGCGTGGTCATCAGCTTTGAAGGTCAAGGTGCCAGTGCCCGCGTACAGGTGAATTTTGAAGATGAAGGCAGCAAATGGTTAGTGCTGCAGTACGCGAATTTGCAGTTATTGTAAGACAGGAATAATAACAATGAAGCAGGCGACCAAAGCCAATACCTCACCGCTTGTCATTTTAGCACTGCTAGCCGCTCTCGTTGCCATGAGCTGGTTATATGTGGGTGAGCGCAGCAAAGACAAACGAGCTGATCAGCAAAGCAATGCCACGGGGCAACAGGTTTTCCACTGGAAATTAGTCACTACATGGCCAAAGGGATTTCCTGGGCTCGGCACTGCGCCGGAAAAATTTGCCGCCATGGTCAATAAAATGAGTCAGGGCCGCCTACTGATTAAAGTCTACGGCGCTGGCGAGTTAGTCCCTGCCATGGGCGTTTTCGATGCGGTATCTACCGGCAGTGCCGAAGCGGGTCACGGCGCCGCCTACTACTGGAAGGGCAAATTAGCGTCATCAATATTCTTCACCGCCGTGCCCTTCGGCATGACCGCCCAGGAAATGAATGGCTGGCTATACCACGGCGGCGGCTTAGCATTATGGCGCGAAGCCTATGCACCCTTTAATTTAGTACCCATGGCGGGGGGCAATACCGGCGTGCAAATGGCGGGCTGGTTTAACAAGGAAATTAATTCCGTCGCCGATGTGAAAGGCCTGAAAATGCGGATTCCCGGCTCCGGTGGTGAAGTCTGGAATCGCCTTGGTGGCACCTCGGTAACCCTGCCCGGTGGCGAACTTTACACTTCTCTGCAAACCGGGGTCATCGACGCAACCGAATGGGTAGCACCGTACAACGACCTCGCCTTTGGCTTTCACGAAGTCGCAAAATATTACTACTATCCCGGCTGGCATGAACCCGGCTCGACACTAGAACTCATCATCAACAAACAGGCTTTTGAAGCGCTACCAGAGGATTTACAAGCCATGGTAGAAACCGCAGCGCGCTACGCCAATGCGGATATGTTAGACGAGTACACGGCGAGAAATAATGCCGCCCTTCGCGAGCTCGTCGACGTGCACGATGTGCAACTGCGAAAATTACCTGATGATGTAATCCGCGAGCTGCATAAAGCATCGGATGCGTATTTAGAAGAACTCGGGAATAGCGATCCGCTTACTAAAAAGGTCTACACCAGCTGGAAGAATTTTATGGAAGGTGCCAAGGAGTACCATCATATTTCCGAGCAGTCGTATATCAATTCGCGGGATTTATAAGCCCCGCGAATTACTCAGGCTAACTTTAAATACGTTTTGCTAAGCTGCCAAAGCCGCTCAGCCGCCGCGTCATCTTTTGCCCACGGTTTCACGCGCTTGGGTTTACTGTCTGAAAAATACTCGCCACTGATATTATCCAGGCTTGGCGAGGTAGCGACAAAAATAGAGGTCGCTGCACCCTGTGCTGGCGTGCGAAAAAATGGCTTCAAAATAAAACCGACTATCTTGCCGATAATCACATGATCTTGATGGCCCAAGCCGGTGTTCACCGGACCTGGGTGCACGCAATTCACGGTGACACCTGTGCCTTGTAATTGCTTGGCAAGATGCCGCGTCCACAAAATATTGCACAACTTTGAGTGGCCGTAGACTTTAAAGGTTTTATACGGTGTTGTCGCAAACTCAATATCGTCAAACTGCACCCCTTTAACGAAGGTGTGGGCTTCTGACGCGACACTCACAATACGGGCAGGCGCGCTTTGTACAATACGGTCACGCAATAATTCTGTTAGTAGGAAATACGCGAGGTGATTTACCGCAAAGGTTTCTTCAATTCCATCGCCACTGAGTTTGCGATGGGTGTTTACCACCCCCGCATTATTCAGCAACAAATGCAGGGGCTTATCGGTCGCGAGAAAATCCTGGGCAACGCGATGAATATCCGCTTGCTTACCCAAATCGCCCAGTAACAAAGTAACCGCACAGTCGGGCGACGCCGCTTTAATTTCAGCAATTAAGGCTTCGCCCTTTTCGCCGCTGCGGCAAACCACAAACAACTCTGCGCCTTGCGCCGCCAGCTCAAGCGCGGTCGCCCTGCCTATTCCGCTCGTGGCACCGGTGATTAAACAAACCTTATTAAGCATCGACATTATTATTCTCCATTATTGTCGCAAGCTTTAAGTCTGATCTATTTTTAAGCGCGTTTACATCGTCTCTCTGTAGCAGGTAAAACCTTAGTCCACTACGCGGGTACGACCATTGCCATCTATGGCAACAAAAACAAACTCGCCTTCTGTCACTTTCGCCGGCTCATCCTGATGCAGGCTGGTAATCCAGACTTCAACGCGAACACGAATGGAGCTGCGGCCAACATCAAGAATTTCGGTGTAGCAACTAACAACCGCACCAACCCGCACTGGTGTCATAAACGCCATCGCATCGACGGCCACGGTTGCCACTCGGCCCCCAGCTCGTCTAGATGCGGTAATGCTGCCTGCTAAGTCCATTTGCGACATTAACCAACCACCGAAAATATCCCCACTCGGGTTAGTATCGGCAGGCATCGCCACCGTTTGTAGGGCGAGTTCGCCAGTTGGTTTGGGCGTGTCGTCGATGTCACGCATAATAGATAATCTCTTGCTAGTAAACGTTAAAGACGCACAGTTAACGTGTGCTTACAGGTATTGTCAATGTATCACTAATTATTATTGGCCACGAATGATTGACGGCAGCCACGTTGCCAATGAAGGCCAAATAGCCAATAAAGTCAGCATGAGTAATTGCAGTGCAATATACGGGGCAACGCCACGATAAATATCTGAGGTCGTGACCGATGGTGGTGCAACGCCACGCAGATAAAACAGGGCAAAACCAAATGGCGGCGTTAAGAATGAGGTCTGTAAATTAAGCGCAATCATAATTCCCAGCCAAATCGGATCTACGCCCATCGCCAACAATATCGGACCAACAATGGGCACCACCACAAACGTAATTTCGATGAAGTCGAGAATAAAACCCAGTAAAAATATTACCAGCATAACGATTAGCGTTGCGGTCATAACGCCGCCGGGAAGTTGTGCAAAAAAATGTTGAATTAAGTCGTCACCACCAAAACCTCGAAATACCAATGAGAACACGGCGGCACCGATCAAAATCATAAACACCATGCACGTCACTTTTAGCGTTTCCCTTGCCACCTCGCCCAGCCGCACAATATTCAGCTCACCCTTCGCGGCCGCCATCAATGCCGCACCCAGCGCACCGACGCCAGCCGCCTCCGTTGGAGTGGCGGCCCCCACTAGAATCGACCCCAATACCGTGAGAATTAAGGCAATAGGTGGCACTAAGCCCTTTAGCAATTGCATCAGCGGTGGCGGATTGAGATCCGTCGCTGCAGGCGCACTCTCAGGCCGTGTCATGGCGACAAAGCCCATATAGAGCAAGTACAAAACGACAAGTAATAAGCCCGGTACTAGCGCACCAATAAACAAATCACCTACCGATAGGGTTTTAGGACTAAACACACCGAGGTCTAACTGCGCCTGTTGATAGGCGCTAGACAAGGTGTCCCCCAACAGGACGAGCGCAATCGAAGGCGGAATAATTTGTCCCAGTGTGCCTGTCGCGCAAATCGTGCCGGTTGCTAAGCTCGGCGAATAACCTCGTTTTAACATGGTCGGGAGCGACATTAGGCCCATCGTGACCACAGTTGCGCCAACAATACCGGTGCTCGCGGCCAGTAACATGCCAACCAGAATAACGGAGAAACCCAAACCACCTCGACGCCGACCAAATAAGGCCGCCATATTGCTGAGCAGGTCTTCAGCTAATCGGCTTTTTTCTAGTAGCACCCCCATTAAAACAAATAGTGGCACGGCCAATAGCGTGACATTCGTTATGGTGCCGAATAAGCGGCCCGACAAGGACGACAGGAAAGAGGCATCAAAATGACCAATACTGATGCCAATACCGGCAAATAACATGGCGGTGCCGGCAAGACTAAACGCAACGGGATAGCCGAGCATCAGCACCAAGCAGATGACGGCAAACATCAGCAGTGGCAGAAGCTCAATCAGCATGGACATTGGCCTCACTACCCATCAAGACCATGGCATTTCGCAGTAACTCAGCAAAGCCCTGCATCGCCAGATTGATCGCCATAAGCGGCAATAATGTTTTCAAGAGGTAGACGAAGGGCAAACCACCGGGTTCGACCGAAGTCTCATGTATAGCCCAAGCATTTAGGGTGAAATCCCAGCTGGTAATCAATATCAATCCACAGAGTGGCAGCAGAAATACAATACTGCCGATACTGTCGACCCACGCCTTGGTGCGCGGTGAGAACCGTCGATAGAAAATATCTACTCGAACGTGGCCGCCGTGCTTTAAGGTATAGGCCGCACCGAGCATGAAAACTGTGCCGTGTAGATAGCTGACCGACTCTTGCAGCGCCGTCATGCCCTGACCAAAACCGTAGCGCATAACTACCACGGAGGTCGTACCGAGCATCATTAAGGGAATTAACCACGCAAGTAAGCGTCCAAGTCGCTCAGTTAGACTATCTATCAAATAAACACACTGCTTCACTATATTGGTATCCCTAAATTAGCTGCGCATTATAGCTATTCTGCGGACACAGATGCCAAGGAGACACCATGCGTTCTATTATTATTTTCACCCTGTCCGCGCTTAGCGCCACACTGTGCTTTGCTAGCAATGTTCAGGCAGACATTGTTGCACGCTACGCCATAGGCAATGAAACCATTGTGCTGAGTTACCGAGACGATCAACATATTCGCGTAGATCGCGGCCAACTTGGCTACTCAATAATCAACGGTGACCAAGCCATCGCCGTACTCCAGCAAGGTGGCGCCCGTGTCGTCATGAACGTGGACGAAATGGGTGGCATTATTAACGGCGCGCAAGAAGGGCAAGCGCTTAGCGTTCCAGAAGCCAGCACCGTAAGCTTGAGCCCCACTAATCAATTCAGCGATATCGCGGGTATTAAAGGTCGAGTTTACACGGCTAGCGACGGTCGCGCTAAATACCTTGCCGTACTCACAGACAGAACCGATGTTACCAAGGCCAGCGATGGCCTGCGCCACTTCTTTCGCCGCTTTGCAAGCTCGATGAAAAACGAGCGCGGCAACAAACTGCTCGCACTAGAAAACGCGTTTAAACATCAATCAGACCGAGGGGTATTGCAGGTTGAGGGTGGTTTTAAATTATTAGACATTCGCTCACAAGAGCGCGCTGATCGCTTTTACATTCCCCCGCCAATCGGCATCCATTTTCCAAATCAGTAACACCCTCGGCGGGAATAGGCACCGTGCGGTGGGCCGATAAAATCGGTATCATTGCCCACCAATACACTGAACCGCGAAGTAATACGCTAAAGCCTATGACCGACGATGCCCCTTTTGCCGATCAGGAAACCCTGCTGGAGTTGTACGCCGGCACCCACCCTGTCAATAATCAACCGATTTTCGAGAAAGTTCTGGCGACCCCACTGCAGAACAGCGGTGATTATCGCCTGTTAAAATCGCCCTTATTCGTTCGCGGTGTCGCGGCATTAGACAGCATCAATGTTAACCCAGACTCCCGTGGCCGCTTTATTGTTGTCGAGCGCAGCGGCAACCTCTGCATTCGCGTATTTTTCCGCGAGCCCAATGAAGCGCTGGAAATGCAACTAACCGCAGAAATAGAAAAGCTGGCCGGCTGCCTAGATATAAAAACTGACCGCGCCTTGGTCTATAGCATCCATTTCGGCGTAGGATTTAGTGCCATAGAACAGCTGATGAGCAAGTGGATTAACGGCGACTCGGCAAGCTGGATCTACGGCAATGTATACGATGCCGATAGCGGTGAACCACTGAATTGGTGGCAGGCGCTGCTGCAAGCCTGAGCACTGCTCATATTAACCAGGAATACCCATGCTACTTGTTATATCGCCGGCGAAGACGCTGGATTTTGAAACCCCGGCTCACACCGCACAATACAGCCAAGGTGATTTTTTAGCCCGCTCGCAAACGCTGATTTCACAATTGCAAAAACTCAGCCCGGACGATATTTCAGCGCTGATGAAAATTAGCCCCAAGCTCGGCGAATTAAACCACCACCGCTTTATGAATTGGTCTCGCCCTTTTACCCCCGCAAATGCCAAGGCCGCCGTGCTCGCCTTTCGCGGCGACGTGTACACGGGACTCAATGCTGACAGCTTCAATGACGATGATTTTAATTTCGCGCAGCAGCATTTACGCATTTTGTCTGGCCTTTACGGTCTGCTCAAACCGCTAGACTTAATTCAGCCTTACCGCTTAGAAATGGGCACGCGCTTTGAAAATAAAGACGGCAAAAATTTATACGAGTTTTGGGATAACAAAATAACCTCAGCGATTAATAAGCAGTTAACTGCCATAGATTCAGAGGTATTGGTCAACCTTGCGTCAAACGAATACTTTAGCGCCGTCAAAGCAAAGACCTTAAAAGCCGACATCATTACACCGGTTTTTAAAGACTTTAAAAACGGCAAATATAAAATTATTAGCTTCTATGCAAAAAAAGCGCGGGGCTTAATGGCGGCTTATATCATTAAGCAACGCATCTCAGATGTTGATCAACTTAAAGCCTTTGATAGCGAAGGCTATTATTTCTGTCCGGAGCAATCTAGCGCTAGAGAATGGGTGTTTTTAAGAGATACACCGGCCTAATATTTACACTTAGACCATAGACAGTATTTGCTGCCACTCTTCATTACTGACCGGCATAATCGACAGCCGACTGCCTTTTTTAAGTAGCGCCATTTCGCCCAAGGCCGGCTCTGCCTTGAGTTCTGACAGCGGAATAAATCGCTTAAATTTACGCTCAAATTTAACATCGACCATAAACCAACGCGGATTTTCTGCGCTCGCCTTAGGGTCGTAGTAGCGCGACTCTGGGTTTTGTGCGCTGCCGTCGGGATAGGCTTCTTTAACCACTTTGGCAATACCGGCTATACCTGGTACGGGGCAAGACGAGTGATAGAAAAAGACCTTGTCGCCACATCGCATCTGATCGCGCATCATATTCCTAGCTTGGTAGTTGCGCACGCCATCCCAGTGCTCGGTTCTGTTTGGGCGACTGCGCAAATCATCTAAGCTGAAGGTATCGGGCTCAGACTTCATTAACCAATAGGCCATTGTTGTACTCCCGTCATAAACGCTAAACTGGTTTTTTATCTATGGGTACTATCAAGTTGCTAGTACGCGAACGCGAGATCCCCGCTATGAACGACGCTAAACCCTTCTCGCAGGCCTGCGAAAACAATAAACAGCCGATACTGGATCACTTAAAACCACTGCTGCAAGAATGCCAGCATGTTTTGGAAATCGGAAGTGGGACGGGACAACACGCAGTGTATTTTGCCGCCAATATGCCCCAAATAGTATGGCAGTGCAGTGATCGCAGCGAAAATATTCCCGGTATAAAAAGCTGGCTTGCGGATACCTCACTAGCACCACCGCTCACCTTAGACGTTCGCGATTCGAATTGGCCCGCGCAGCAATACGATGCCATTTTCTCTGCCAATACCTTGCACATCATGAGCTGGGCAGAGGTTGAATTATTCTTTACCAAAGTAAATACCCATTTAAAACCGACGGCACTACTTTGTATTTATGGCCCCTTTAAATATCATGGCGAATTCACCTCGCCCAGCAATGCAGACTTTGAGCTCTGGCTAAAAGGCAACAACCCCTTAAGCGGCATCCGTGATTTTGAAGCCGTCAATTTACTCGCCCGGCAAGCAGGTTTAAATCTACTCGCAGACCATAAAATGCCCGCCAATAACCAATTGCTTGTATGGCAGCGCCTCGGTTAGTTAGCAAATTACTGCTCTATAAAACCTGAGGCATAAAAAAACCCGGCCGAAGCCGGGTTTTTCCTAAACTAAAACTAAGTGCGTAATTGCAAATTAGTAATCTAGTTCATCTTCAGACATTTCATATGGCTGATATTCTTCTTCCACAGCTGGCTCGTCCATTTCCATTTCTTCTTCAACAGCGGGCTCTTCTACTGCGCTGTCGTCAAGCATTGGCTCATCGTCAACCATAGGCTCTTCAACCATAGGCTCTTCAACCATTGGTTCGTCGTAAGACATTGGCTCAGCTACTGTGTCGCTACCCAATACTTTCAGTTCAACGCGACGGTTTTCTGCACGTCCTTCTTTAGTATCGTTGCTAGCAACAGGTTGCTCTTCACCATAACCAGTCGCAGTCAAACGGCCGCTTTCAACACCATTGCCAACCAGATAATTTTTCACTGATTTAGCGCGGTTTTGTGACAGGTTCATGTTGTAGCTATCGCTGCCTGTGCTGTCAGTATGACCTTGCAGCTCGACATTGAAGCCTGGAGAGCTAGTCAATGTTGTAGCAACATCGTTCAGGATAGTCTCAGCATTCATGGTCAACTTCGCGCTGTTCAGCTCAAAGTTTACACCGCGCAGAATAACCGCCTGATCTTTAGCACAGCCATTAGACATTACTGGCTGACCAGCTGGCGTATCTGGGCATGCATCGTCGGCATCAACAACGCCGTCGTTGTCACCGTCTAAAGGACAGCCAACCGCATTCACTTCAGCACCAGCTGGCGTGTTAGGGCACTGATCCAAATAGTCAGCTACACCGTCGTTATCGCCATCAAGTGGGCAGCCAACGCTGTCAACTTGAACGCCACGTGGAGTGCCTGGGCATTCATCCATTTCATCAGAAACGCCGTCGCCATCAGCATCTTGTACGCCGTACTGGGCATCAAAGAAGTTATAACGCAGACCAACTAAAACGCTTTGCGCGCTGTATTCGATCTCAGTTTCTGTTGGACCTGATCTGAAGCTTGCGTCTTCGCTCATGCTGTAGCGGTAACCCGCATCAATCGCTAAACGCGGTGTCATGTAATAGGTAATACCGGCACCTAGCTGACCAATCATGACGTCATCATCAGCGTCGCCGAAATCAAGGTTAGCTTGACCCAGACCGAAACCTACGTATGGACGCAGACGCTCACCGGCAGAGAAGTCATACCACAAGTTACCCATGATCGAGGTCACTTCTAGCGCACCGTCACCAGCTACCGAAACACCGCCAGTACTTACCTTGTCTATATCGTTTTCGCCTTGGCGATATTCGAGTTCAAGACGGTATGGACTTTCAAATTTATAACCGAAAGTAGCACCGAAGCTGAAATCGGTATCGTAGCTATTTTCGAAGTTGCCGCTAGCACCTGCGCCGCCACCGCCGCCCAACAAGCCGTTCAGCAAGCCGCCGAGTACAGGTATATCGCTTAGTCCGGGAATACCGCCTGCGGCTTCGGTCGTAACCGTACCATCGGCATCGAATACGTCATTGTAAAAAGCATTACCACCGATGTAGTAACCTTTTTCTTTTTCTGCTTGGGCCATTGCCGCACCCGCTGCTGATGCCAATATCACACCGGCAGCAAGAGCAGATTTCCATTGCTTGCTCATAAACATCCCCTGAATCATTAAAGTTATACCTTTTGAGGTGCAAATTACCACGTCATCGCGAGGCTTAATACACACTTTAAGGCATAGTGGACAATAATAGCGTAAATTTTTTATTTAAAATGCGTGCAAATTAACGTTTGAAAACACCGAAATCCTAAACTCTCTTCCCGAAACAGTAAAGCAACAGTTAATCACAGTAGACATTTTCCCGGTATTTTAGCCTGCACAAATCGTCCTAGGGCAGAGCGCGAATTACGCGAAGTGCAACCCGGCGATTGCGGGCACGGCCTTCAGAGCTGCTATTTTCTGCAATTGGCATAGTGTCACCGTAGGCCTGAACGTCGATTCGACTCGACGCCACGCCCAATTCAAGCAGCGCCGCTTTGACCGCATTGGCGCGAATTCGCGACAGCCGGTAATTGAAATCCGATGTCCCGCTATTATCGCTGTGACCCTGCAGCGCTATGCGAAAATTGGGTGAATGGCGCATTAGTTCAGCAATGCCGGCCAACCGCTCCTGCACCTCCGTAGTGATTTCAGCGCCGCCGTGCGCAAAAAACACGCTCTCTAAACCGACCGCTTGCCGAGCCGAGCACCCATTGTGCATGACTCGCTCACCACGCTCGGTGCGAGGGCATTGATCTTCTCCATTCTTGATGCCGTCGTTATCGCTGTCTAGGCATCCATACTGGTCAACCATGTTTTCTGGCGGGGTATTGGGACATTGATCAACCGGGTCAATAACGCCATCACTATCACTGTCTGCGCAGCCATAGCCATCCACGCTTATCGCGGCAACCGTGGCGGGGCAGCGATCATCAACATCGGCAACGCCGTCGCCGTCGCTGTCACTGGGTGACGTCACCCCAGCAGCACACGCGGACAAAAGCAGGGGCAACATCATTAATCCCAAGTATTGAGTACAACTAAATTTCAATGTATTCCTTCCTAAGGGTCTTCATATTCACAATTCACGGAGTGTAGCGAACACACGGCCACGCTTCCAATAGCGCAGAATACCTAGGTTTGCGATACCATAGCGTCGCTAACCTCAAATACGACAAAAAGGCCTTTGCACCATGATTCCCGAACTCCTGTCACCCGCCGGCAGTCTCCGCAATATGCGCTACGCCTTTGCCTACGGTGCAGATGCAGTCTATGCCGGTCAACCACGCTACAGTTTGCGGGTGCGCAATAATGAGTTCAAAGACTTAGAAACCATGGCCAGCGGCATAGAAGAAGCCCATCGCCAAAACAAGAAATTCTATTTGGCGTCGAATATCTCCCCTCACAACGACAAAATCCGCAGCTATCTTCGCGATCTCGCGCCGGTAATGGAAATGAAGCCCGACGCGCTCATCATGGCAGATCCCGGCCTGATGATGCTGGTGCGTGAAAACTGGCCAGACATGCCTATTCATTTATCTGTGCAGGCCAACGCGGTGAACTGGGCCTCGGTTAAATTTTGGCATCAAAATGGTATTCAGCGTGTCATTCTCTCCCGCGAGCTAGCGCTGGATGAAATCGAGGAAATTCGCCAGCGTGTACCCGAAATGGAGATTGAGGTCTTTGTCCACGGCGCATTGTGTATTGCCTATTCTGGTCGCTGCTTGTTATCAGGCTATATGAATCACCGCGACCCCAATCAGGGTGCGTGCACCAATGCCTGTCGCTGGAAATACCAGGCGCACGAGGCCAAGGAAGATGAAAGCGGTGATATTGTCGCCGTGCAAACCTATATTCCCGAGCCAGAACCCCAGCGTGTCACCGAACCGGTTCTCCTTCAGCAAGCCCAGCGCCCCGGCGAATTTATGCCCGCTTACGAAGATGAGCACGGCACCTATATTATGAATTCCAAAGACCTTCGCGCCGTTCAGCATGTCGAACGCCTGGCAGCGATGGGGGTGCATTCACTGAAAATTGAAGGCCGCACCAAGTCACACTACTACGTTGCCCGCACGGCGCAGGTCTATCGCCAAGCGATAGACGATGCCGCCCACGGCAAACCGTTCAATATGCACTTAATGGATGAGCTGGAAACCCTGGCCAACCGCGGTTACACCGAGGGCTTTTATCGTCGCCATCCGCCCAAGGAATACCAGAATTACGAGATGGGTTTAAACAATGCGCAACAGCAGCAATTTGTCGGCGAGATCATCGACGCGCGAGACTCAGTTATCACCGTCGATGTTAAAAATCGCTTTGAAACCGGCGACACCCTGGAGCTGATGATGCCCGGTGGCAACACCCGTTTTACCTTAAACACCCTGAGCGATAAACATGGCAAATCGATAAGCGCCGCGCCCGGATCTGGCCATCAGGTGAAAATCCCACTGGATCAATCGCTTGCTGAATCTGCACTAAAATATGCACTGTTGGTCAAAGACATTCACGCGTAATAGACCAAATAAGATGGGGAGTCACAATGGAACGAAGTAAACTGCGCATACTCCGAGGACTGGTAAATATCAGTCTAATTAGCTTGGTATTCGGCGCCATTTTAAACTTACTTACCGACATACTCGGCAACTACTATGTACTCGCCATCGGTTTCTTAGTGGTGCTAATTACCTTTTATTGCTACCGCAGGGCTGATAGCGAAGCGGCGTCGAGTATGAGTTATTATCTGTGGCGCTATCTGCCCACGCTCATTTTTATTGCCATGCCGATCGCAGCCTATTGGTTTAGTCGCGACAGCCAGTGGACGCTAGAAAATATGATTCAGGCTGTGCAAATAAGCTGTAGCTTTGTACTACCTATCCTCTGCCTGCTTTACGTTGAGCGCGTGTTAAAAAACGCTCAGCAGTAGTAATGACAGCAGGCGGATTTAAACACCGTCTGCTTTCTTGAAAGGCAACATCTCACTGGCTTCACGCAAGTAATTCCCAATATGAGCCTGCTCTTCATCCAAAAAACGCTGCACGGCGGCTGAAAAATCGCCGTCCGCCAACCAGTGATTTGAATACGTTAAAATGGGTGTGAAACCACGCTGAATTTTGTGTTCGCCCTGCGCGCCGGGGTCAAAATGTCGCAAGCCTTCCCGCAGGCAATACTCGATACCTTGGTAGTAACACGCTTCAAAGTGCAAAAACTCATACTCTCTTATGCAGCCCCAATAACGACCGTATAAGGTGTGCTGATCACGAAAATTTAAGGCCACCGCCACCGGCTCATCGCCGTGACTGGCGAGCACCATGACCAAGTGCTCCGGCATGCTGGTCGCCAATTCAGTGAAAAAGGACTCCGGCAAGTAACCGCCATGACCACTGCGCTTAGCGTAGGTAAGCTGATAGCAATGAAAAAAGAAACGCCATTGTGCTGCGCTAATCTCCGCCCCCGTCAACACTTGAAGATCCAAGCCCTGCTCGGCCACGACCCGGCGCTCTTTGCGCAGGCCCTTGCGTTTGCGCGAACTAAACGCCGCTAAAAAGCCTTCAAAATCGCCGTAATCGCGATCATACCAATGGTATTGGGGGCCTATGCGCTGCATCAAACCGTGCTGCGACCACATAGCCGCCATTTCTGCTTTTGAAAATAAGATGTGAACTGACGACGCGCCGATATCATTGGCGTGTTTTGGCAAGGCCACCGCCAAAGCCGCCACAATGTCATTGCGCTCACCCTCATCTATCAGGCAAAGACGTGGGCCGGTTGCCGGTGTAAACGGAATAGCCGCCAATAACTTGGGGTAGTAGGGACGACCGTGGCGCTGATATGCGTCGGCCCAAGACCAGTCGAACACGTATTCGCCGTAGCTATGGGTTTTGATGTACAGCGGCATAACGCCAACTAATTGATCCTGACGACGAATAATAAGGTGGTGAGCCTGCCAGCCCCTATCCGGAGCAACCGCCCCGCTTGCCTCTAATGCGTGCAAAAACTCAAAGCGGGTGAATGGGTAATCACAAGCCGCTGCGCGATTCCAATCGCATTCAGCAATCTCGGCAATAGCGTCGACAAACTCTAGCTGCAGGTTCGCCAAGGTCTATTTCCCTATTAAAAAGTGCAGAACAATACCTGCAAAGACTACAGCGCCAACCCAGTTGTTATTCAAAAAGGCCTTGAAACATTTTTCCGGCTGCCGATAACGAATAAGTTGCTGCTGGTAAATAAACAGCCCACTGGCGGCGATAAGCCCTGCGTAGTAGATAAAGCTCATTTCAAAGCGCGGCCCCGCCATCACCAAAACAATAATGACGCAAATCTGCAGCATAGCCGTGATGACTTTGTCGTCCTCACCAAACAGGATGGCGGTTGATTTTACCCCAATTTTTAGATCATCTTCGCGATCAACCATGGCATAAACGGTATCGTAGGCCACAGTCCATATCAGCACGCCAATATATAGAAGCCACGCCGCTGGCGGCGGCAACTCACCGCTTTGCGCGGTAAAGGACATGGGGATTCCCCACGCGAACGCCGCACCCAATACCAACTGGGGCAAATGGGTATAACGCTTCATAAAAGGGTATGTAGCCGCCAAAGCAACAGCGCCAAGGGAAAACAATACCGTCAAGCCATTGGTGAACAAAACCAGGGCAAACGCCAGCAGACAAAGGCCGGCAAACAATAACAAGGCTTCTTTTTCAGTTACCTTACCCTGCGCAAAAGGGCGGGCTTTGGTGCGACTGACGTGGGCGTCGATCTTGCGATCGGCAAAGTCATTGATGACGCAGCCTGCGGATCGCATCAAGAATGTGCCCGCGACAAAAATCAGTAGCAAATGCCAAGCGGGAACGCCTCCTGCAGCCAACCACAGCGCCCATAGGGTTGGCCACAACACAAGGTAAGTGCCAATAGGCCTATCCACACGCATCAGCGCGAGGTATTGGGGAGTTTGCTGTTTTAGATGCTGGAGCAATGAGTTCATACGGCGGCCAATGAATGCTTGTGGCAAAAGTATATCAGTACGACTGAGGGGGATGGAAAACTACCAGGGCCGAAATGCCGGTAAAAATATTTCACTGACCATAATTGGGTGGCCGCTGAGTAGAAAACGGGAGCGCCTGCCCCACATGGCCGTACTATTTTCGGAGGTTTGCTCCGGTGAAGAGCTTGCCAATGCCGCCGCAGGGACGCGACAGATCTCATAGCGATCACGGGACATATGCGGATCGGTAAACAATAGATGACCTAATGGTCGATTATCCAGTGTTCGCAAGCGATCCAAACGCCCCACCAAAGACGTAGCCGGCAGCACGCTGCGGGCATAGACCCAAGGCTGATTATGGCAATGCAGGCGCACCTCGCGCACCAAACCCCAGTCGCGATCACCCATTCCCAGCAGTCGCCGCTCCGATAAACGTGGAATCTGCCAGTGCTGGAACATAACCTCAACGTGAAAATGGCCAGCCGATACCCGCCGTAAATGGGCAGTTAATGAGCCGGTATCCAGCAACCAACGCGCATCGGCAGCAGGCAGCGCCGATTTAGGATATTTCTTACAATCGAGCCACTTAGGCTCTTGCGTGTGGAATCGTGATGTTTGAAAAGCGTACAATACTCGGCTTCCAGTGTTGAAGGTCACTGAACTTAAGTGTCGCCGCACTGTAAACGAGCGGTATTCAAGCTTAAGTGTGGCGGCAGAATGCTTGAATCATCAGCGACTTGCAAGCGCTGACATCGGCCAAACAGGCGATGATATCGAATTAAATAATACCGTAAGCTTCAGTAAAAGAAGCAAATAGCTTAGAGGAATTGGCTCAATGAGTAAGTGGGAATGTATTGTTTGTGGCTGGGTTTACGACGAAAAAGTCGGTGATCCTGATTCTGGTATCGCTGCGGGAACCCGCTGGGAAGACATTCCTGATGACTGGCTTTGCCCCGACTGTGGCGTGGGTAAAGAAGATTTCGAGATGATCGAGAAATCTGAGGAAAGCGACTTACCCCATCACGAAGAACCGGCGTCAGCCAGCAACCAAGCTGCCATTGTTATTATCGGCACCGGTCTTGCGGGCTATGGTTTGGTGCGCGAACTGCGCAAATACGACAAAGACAGCCCCGTTATCATGATTACGGCCGATGATGGCCGCGCCTACTCTAAGCCCATGCTATCCACCGGATTTACTAAAAACACCGACGCCGATGCACTGGCTCAGAAAGACGCCGGCGGTATGGGCGAAGACCTGAACGCCAGCGTATGGACGCTGACCAAAGTCACCGCCATCGACACCACCGCGCAAGTCATCACGATTGGCGACCAAGAAACCCAAGTTCACTACAAGAAATTAGTACTGGCGCTGGGCGCAGATGTGATTCGTCCGCCCATCCAGGGCGATGCGCAAAACTACGTCTACTCGGTAAATGACTTGCTGGATTACGATGATTTCCGCACCGCCATCGCTAAAAACAATGTGAAGAAAGTGTGCATCATCGGCGGCGGTCTGATCGGCTGCGAATTCACCAATGATCTTATCAACGGCGGCTTCGAAACAGAAACGGTAGACCCATTAGGCTACTGCCTACCCACTTTGCTGCCAGAGGCAGCGGGCAAAGCGGTTCAAGCCGGATTGGAAGCCAAAGGCGCCAAATTCCACTTTGGTCCACTGGTCACCGAAGTCAATAAATCGGCTGACGGATTGGAAGTTAGCCTGAATAACGGCGAAAAGATTAGCTGCGATTTAGTTCTGTCGGCAGTTGGCGTACGTCCGCAAATCAAGCTAGCCCAAGACGCGGGCATTACCGTTAATCGCGGCATTGCCACTAACCGCTTGCTAGAAACCAGCGCGGCAAACGTTTACGCCATGGGCGACTGCGCTGAAGTCGCTGGCCACGTTTTAGTCTATGTAGCGCCGCTGATGGCCCAAGCTCGCGCTCTGGCAAAAACCCTCACTGGCGAGCCTACCGAAGTGAGCTACCCCGCCATGCCCGTCACCATCAAAACCCCAGCCTGTCCTGTCACGGTAAGCCCCGCTCCCCGCGACGCCAAAGGCACTTGGGAAATTGAGCAAGACGGTGTCAATGTAGTGGCACGCTTTGTCGGCACCGACGGCGAATTGCTAGGCTTTGCGCTAACAGGCGAAGGCACCAAGCAAAAGATGGCCCTGCAAAAACTGCTGCCGGCGATCATGCCTTAACTATCGGTATTAGCTTGTAAGCGACCAAGGGTGGAGCCACAAACTCCACCCTTTTTTATTTCCACTTCCCTATTTATTCCATACCTCGCCGCTTTTTCCAGACCGCTCATGCAAACCGATTAGCTCGGCCACTCAATGTTGAAGTGCGTATACAAATCATCCGCAGATTGCTAATATTCGCGCGCTCTCATTGTGCCTATGCCAATTGAGGGTTCTCAGGGCGGGGTGAAAGTCCCCACCGGCGGTAATCATGCTTTGCATGTAGCCCGCGGGCGCTTATTGAACATCACCGCGTGATGCAGCGATAAGGACAGCAGATCTGGTGTGATTCCAGAGCCGACGGTTAGAGTCCGGTTATGAGAAAAGATCGTCACACCACTGCGCGCCTAGCTTCCATCGCTACGCCAACGCCTGGTCTGCCAGCTCATCTTTGCCCTGCCGTATTCATTTGGGACAAAAAATGACCATGACAGACTCATCATCAAAACCAACCGTCGCCTTTATTCAAGCCTGCTGGCACCGCGATATCGTCGACCGCTGCAAAACATCGTTTCAAAAAGAGATTGCCGAACACAGCGATCTAAACGTCGAATTTTTTGAAGTGCCCGGCGCATTTGAAATTCCACTGCACGCGAAGCTGCTGGCACAAAGTGGCAAATACGCTGCCATCGTCGGCGCTGGCTTAGTCACCAACAGCGGCATCTACCAGCACGAATTTGTCGCCCAAGCGGTTGTTTCCGGTCTCATGCAAGTGCAATTAGAAACCACCATTCCCGTATTTTCAGTGGTGCTCACCCCCCACAATTTCCACAATAGCGAAGATCACATCAGCTTCTTCAGCGAGCACTTTGTTATCAAAGGCGCAGAAGCGGCATCGGCTTGTATCGGAACCCTGGCTAGCTTGGCAAAACTAAAAGCCTAAACTAGCCCTAGGCTGCGCTGCTGCGTCGGTATATCCTTGGCGACAAAATCGATATACGGAGAGCATGCTATGGGCTTTTACGATAATAAAATACTGCCCGTAATCATCGACAAGGCCTGCTCGATGAGCACCATTATGACACTGCGCGAAAAAGTGGTGCCACTCGCCAGCGGTGTTGTGTTGGAAGTGGGTATGGGCAGCGGAATCAATTTGGCGCTGTACAAGCCAGACATTGTGGACTTTGTCTGGGGTTTGGAGCCTTCCGTCGGTATGCGCAAAAAAGCACAGCGCAATCTCGACAATTCCCCCGTTGAGGTAAAATGGCTGGATCTGCCCGGCGAAGCGATTCCACTAGAGGATGAGAGCGTTGATACCGTATTGCTAACCTACACGCTCTGTACTATTCCGGACTGGCAAGCTGCCTTGGCGCAAATGCATCGTGTACTTAAGCCCAGCGGCAAACTGTTATTTTGTGAACACGGTTTAGCCGACAGCCATGGCGTGCAACATTGGCAAAACAAAATCACCCCCGTGTGGAAAAAATTGGCAGGCGGCTGTCATCTCAATCGGCCGATCGCCGAGTCCATCGCAAGCTGTGGATTTACCATTAATAAACTCGACACCTGCTACGCTGACGGCGTGCCCAAGATCGCGGGCTATATGTATTATGGGGAAGCAGTAAAATCCTGAGGGATGGGCGCGCAACACGCCCATTATCAATGGCGAGCATAAGCTCGAAGCGAGCTTAGCTAATCCGATCCCTGACCATAACCGTCGGGGTTGCCACTTTGCCAGCGCCACGTATCTGCCATCATCTGTTCTAGCGAGCTACCGGCAATCCAATTTAATTCTCGTTCGGCCTTGTCTGCATTCGCCCAAAACGCCGGCAAATCACCGCTGCGACGCGGCGCAATTTTATATGGCACCGCTTGCCCCGTTACCGACTCGAATGCCTCGACCATTTCCAACACTGAAACACCCTTACCCGCACCCAAATTAAACGCGTGCAGTCCTGGTTTCTGTAAGGCCAGCAAAGACTGACAATGGCCAGCGGCTAAATCCACCACATGCAGATAATCGCGCAGGCAGGTGCCGTCGGGTGTCTCGTAATCACCACCAAAAATCGACAACTCGGCCAATTTGCCCACCGCAACCCGACTGATAAATGGCATAAGATTATTTGGAATGCCCAAAGGGTCTTCGCCGATCAATCCCGACGCATGCGCGCCGATGGGGTTGAAGTAGCGCAGCGCCGCCACCGCCCAACGCGGGTCCGATGCGCACAAATCCGCCAGCACTCTTTCTGCCATAGCTTTCGACGCACCATAGGGACTAGACGGCTGCCCCAATGGCATCGACTCTTCATACGGTACCGGCGCATCCGGCCCATACACCGTCGCCGACGAACTAAATACCAACTTAAATACACCGGCATCCGTCATTGCCTGACATAAGGCCATGGTACCGCGCACATTATTATCGTAGTAGCGAAGCGGTTGCTCAACGCTTTCGCCTACTGCTTTGAGTCCCGCAAAATGAATAACCGCATCGATCTTGTAGCGGGCAAATACCGCCGCAAGCGCCTCAACATCGCGAATATCTGCCTGAACAAATTCGGGGGCAAAACCAGAAATTTTCTCAATCCGCGAGATAACTGCAGGATTGCTGTTTACGAGGTTATCGAGAATAACAACTCCGTAGCCCGCCGCCTGTAACTCTACGACGGTATGACTACCGATATATCCAGCGCCGCCCGTAACCAAAATGGTTTCCATGTTCTACTTCCAAACGATAAAACAGCTATTCTAATGGAAGTTGTAAAGAATAGTTAACTGGGTGGGCCTTTTGGAGTCGGAAGTCTGGCGTCGGACGTTAAGGGCATTCGCTTGCGCTGATCGGGGTCGGGGATGGCGTGGTTTTGAGGATTCGGGGATGACGTAGTTTTGAAAGGTCGGGGATGACGCGGTGTGAAGTCTCTATCCTCTACTTGCCAAGTGCCAGACGTCCGACGTCTGGCGCACCCACACCCCACACCCCACACTTCACAATCTCCGTCAGTCTTTCGGCTGGCCATTACTTTGCTAGCACGCTAGAGTAAAGGCTTTAGCACTCTCGCCATTCACCTGTTTTAAGTGCTTTTCCCACAGTTTTAGCCAAAGAGTCATTGTCACTATGCGAAATATCCCCCTGCACTGGCAAATCGTTGCGGCCATTCTTTTAGCAGTTGCTGCCGGGATCTTTGGCGGCGCAGATGCAAGCATCGGTAGTTTACCCTTCACTGCGGTTTACGCATTTTTAGGTACGATGTTCCTCAACGCATTAAAAATGTTAATCGTGCCACTGGTGGTGTCCTCGATTATTAGTGGCATGGCTGGCGTGGGTGGTGACAAACTCGAAAAGCTCGGCGGCAAAACGCTGTTGTTTTACGCGTCGAGTAGTCTTATCGCGATTTTAATTGGTCTCGCCGTCGTCAACGTCATCGCCCCCGGCAGCGGCGACAATCAAGCGCTAGCGGCCACGATTAGCAGCAGTGACCCAGAGCTTAGCGACACACTGGCTAAGGTGGAAGGACGCGGTACCGGCGACATCGTCGAGGTTTTTGTGCGTATGGTGCCGACTAATATTGTTGCGGCGGCAGCCAATGGCGAAATGCTGGGATTAATATTCTTTAGTTTGTTATTTGGCTTTTTCTTAGCGCGCAGCAAATCAGATCACGCCGCGACGCTGATGCATTTTTGGCAGGGCGTGATGGATATCATGACCGAAATCACGATGTGGGTGATGAAGTTTGCGCCAATTGGTGTATTTGGTCTGGTCGCTAAAACTGTTGCCATTACCGGCTTCGCTGCCTTCAAGCCGATGCTGCTATTTTTCATTACAGCTTTGCTTGCGCTGCTAATTCACGCCTTTGTTGCGCTGCCATTAATACTTCGTTTTATTGGTGGCGTCAGCCCCAAGAAACACTACGCCGCCATGACACCGGCACTTCTTACCGCATTTTCAACTGCATCAAGTTCCGCCACCCTGCCACTGACCTTAAAAAGTATTCAAGAGGAATCCGGCGTTTCCAAACAGGTTAGTGGCTTTGTACTGCCACTCGGCGCCACGGTGAATATGGATGGCACCGCGCTCTATGAGTGTGTGGCTGCCATGTTTATTGCGCAGGTTTACGGCTTGGAGCTGGGCTTTGTTCAACAACTCACCATTGTCATGATCGCGCTGCTGACCTCTATCGGTGTTGCCGGCATTCCCGCCGCCAGCTTAGTCGCTATTTCCGTAATTTTGGGTGCCATCGGCCTGCCACTTGAAGGCATTGGGCTACTGCTGGTGACCGACCGCATACTCGATATGATTCGCACCGCCGTGAACGTATTTAGCGATTCCTGTGCCGCCGTGGTTATCGCCCGCAGCGAAGGTGAGGAAACTCACATTGCAATGAACAAAGGCTGATATCGACGCCAAAACCCATCGAACATAACAATAAAGTGGATGCCGTATGAAAGAGCGTAAACCGATCCCCAAAATTAAAGGTGATAACTACTCCGAGGACGCCGCTGCGCTGCGACGCCAATTTATTGAGCAGGAAACCGGCGTATCACTAAAACATACCAGTCACTACTCCATCGACCCACACAGCGTAGAGGGCAATGCCGAAAACTTTATTGGTGTGGTGCAAATGCCTGTCGGCGTGGCCGGCCCCTATCTAATTAATGGCGAGCACGCCAAAGGCGTGTTCTATGTTCCCATGGCCACCACCGAGGGAACCTTGATCGCGTCTTATAGCCGTGGCATGCGAGTGATTTCCGAGTCCGGCGGCGCAACGGTTACCGTTATCGAAGAGTTTATGCAGCGTGCGCCTCTCTTTGAATTTGCCAGCGCCCGCGAAGCACGTGATTTTTCAAATTGGCTGGATCAAAGCCACGCCAATATTTGCCAGCAAGCAGAAACAACTACGTCGATCGGCAAATTACAGCACATCCAGAAGTGGGTCATTGCCAACAAACTGTATACGCGCTTTAACTACACAACCGGTGATGCCGCCGGCCAAAATATGACCGGCAAAGCGACCCACAAGGCATGCCAGTGGATACTTGAAAATTACCCTGGCACCATAGAAAACTTCTCGCTTTCGAGTGGCATAGAAACTGATAAAAAACACTCGCACATGAACCTCTTGCACAGCCGCGGCAAGAAAGTGGTCGCCGAAGCCACCATTAGCAAAGATGTATTAAAAGAGTTAATGCGCGCCGATCCAGAGCGTATGTTTCGTCTTCGTCAGCGCACGGTTTTGGGCAGCCTACTTGCGGGCTCCGCTTACAATGGGCCGCACTCCGCCAACGGTATCGCGTCTATGTTTATCGCCACCGGCCAAGATGAAGCCAATGTGGTGGAATCTCATACCGGCATCGCCTTTATGGATCTCACCCCAGCGGGCGATTTGTATTACTCAGTCACCCTGCCCTCGATAATTTGCGCGAGCTATGGCGGCGGCACCGGCTTAGCAACCCAGCGCGAATGTCTTGAAATGATGGACTGTTACGGTCAGGGCAAGGCTCGTAAGCTCGCTGAAATTGTGGCGGCAACGGTGCTCGCCGGCGACCTCTCATTGGCCGCGGCAATCGTTGCCGACGAGTGGGTGTCTAGCCATGACCAGCTCGGCAGGAACCGACCCTGAGTTTCTTTGTTCCATGTTTAACTGGCAGGGCAAACTGACAACACATAAAAGCAGATACGCTAATCATGCACATCGATAAAATAGATCCACAACTTAGAAAACTCTATGGCCGAATTCCGAGCGTGCCGTTTCACAACAGGCTGTTCCTTTCTTTATTTCAATTTCTCTCAAAATTTCAAGGCAAACCGACATCTATGCTCGGCATAGAAATTAGAGATTACGACTTTGGCGACAGCGGCGTGCGTGTTTACACGCCAAACGGCGAGCCATCTGGCGCTGGTTTGCTGTGGATACATGGCGGCGGTTATATCATCGGTAACGCAAATATAAACGATCGCGACTGTGCGCTGTACGCTAAAAAACTTAATCTCACCGTTGTGTCCGTAGAGTACCGCTTGGCGCCAAAGCACCCTTTTCCCGCCGCCAACGATGACTGTTTTGCGGCATGGCAATGGTTTCTAAACCATGCCGACGAGCTAGGGGTATCACCGCACCGGATTGTCATATCAGGACAGAGCGCTGGCGGCGGCCTGGCGGCGGGTTTAGTACAGCGAATACATGATGCCGGCGGAATTCAGCCCGCAGGACAAGCCTTGTTCTGTCCCATGCTAGATGATCGCACTGCCACGCGAACCGAATTAGACAGCCTAAAACACCGACTTTGGAGTAATAAAAATAATCGCGGCGCCTGGCGCCATTATCTAAACCAGGAACCAGGTCTGGAATCCGTGCCAATTTACGCCGCCCCTGCACGTCGCGAAGACCTTAGTAATTTACCACCAACGTGGATGGCAGTCGGTGATATCGACCTATTCTTTGATGAGAATCAACAGTATGCAAAGCGTCTACAAGAAGCGGGGGTCGACTGTGAATTCCGCATAGCACCAGGCGGCCCACACGGATTTGAGGGTCTGGTACCGGATGCGGATATTAGCAAAAACATTCTTCAATCAAACAAGCAGTTTTTAAGCAAAATATTAAATCTATAAATATTTCGCTGACAAACTGACATCGAGTTATTCGTTTTATGGTCGACACCGCAGCATCGTTAAATAACGCGACATCAAATCAAGGGGGTTCTAATAAAGGCCCCTTGCAAGGTATTCGAATTTTAGAATTAGGCCAGCTCATTGCCGGCCCGTTCACCAGCACCATGCTCGCTTATTTCGGCGCCGAGGTGATCAAAATTGAGCCTCCGGGCATTGGCGACCCGATTCGCCGCTGGCGCAGTATGAAGGGCGGCACCTCCCTGTGGTGGTACAGCATTGGCCGCAACAAAAAATCGGTCACCGTTGATCTTCGCCACCCGGAAGGGCAGGTATTGGTACGCGACCTCGCCGCGCAGTGCGATGTCCTAATCGAAAACTTTCGTCCCGGTGTCATGGAGGATTGGGGCCTGGGACCAGAAGATCTAAAAGCCGCCAACCCCGCGCTGGTGTACACCCGTATTTCTGGCTACGGCCAAACCGGTCCCAATGCGGAAAAGCCCGGCTTTGCATCAGTATGTGAAGGTTTTAGCGGCTTCCGCCACCTCAATGGATTTCCCGGCGAAGCACCGGTAAGACCTAACCTGAGTCTCGGCGATAGCATTGCGTCTCTGCACGCCATCATCGGTATATTGATGGCCCTCAATGCCCGCGACCGCGGCATACATAAGGGCCAAGTGGTCGATGTTGCCCTATACGAAACCATGTTTAACATGCTGGAATCGCTTGTGCCCGAGTACGCGGAAGAGGGTATTATCCGCGAGGCCTCCGGCACGACACTAACGGGCATAGTACCGACCAACACCTATCGCTGCCTCGACGATAAATTTGTCATTATCGGCGGCAATGGCGACTCCATATTTAAACGCCTCATGACCGAAATAGGTCGCAAGGATTTTGCTGATGATCCCGCCATGGCAGACAATGCGGGCCGCGTTATACACCAACAGAAAATAGACGACGCCATCAGCCAATGGTGCCTTGGTCATCCGATAAAGTCTGTCATTGAAAAATTGGAAGCGGTGCGCGTACCCGCTGGACCAATCTACAATGCCGAAGACATGGCCAATGACCCGCATTTTCAAGCGCGGGGTTTGTTTGAAAAAGTTAGCCTGGAAGACAGCAGCACGATCACCATTCCCGGCATGTCGCCAAAACTTGTCGGCACGCCAGGCGGCACGCAGTGGGCCGGCCCCAAACTTGGGCAGCACACTGAAGAGGTGTTAACTGAACTACTTGGTATGACGGCTGAACGCATAGTGTCATTAAAAAATAATGCTGTGATTTGAATCGTCGTAGTCCAACAATACCTTGTGGACTTTTAAAAACTGACCGTTTATTGGCGCTTTCTTTTTCCTACGGGGTAGAAAACATTTTTAATTGCTTTCTTCGTGCGCGTTTAAACACCATTGCATTAAGCAAATTGCCTATTCTGAGAATTATTTTATGCATTTAGACAAAGCAAAAAAACGTATCGCTAAGCAGCTCAAGAAAGGCTTCCATGGCTACCCTTCTATCACTTTGGAATATTTTGGCGCAACCCCCGCGATGGCGAGCGAACTTGTCATTTCATTTATTGCAGAAGAAGGCGCTGAGCCGCAAATTCAAAAATTTGTATGTGATCATGACGCAAGAGAAGATGAAACCATTCAGACAACGCTGGTAAAAATCATCGAAAGAGCTGAAGTCGCCAGTTTGACCGAGGTCAGCGGAGTTTCCATTATCAAGGGCTAGCGTGGCGATATGGCGAAATTCTACTAATAGAATTTCCGCAAATTACCTCGTAACAGCCCGCTTTACAGACAAATACCCTGTATTGCTGCATACTAGAGGCCGATACGCCTTTTCTGATCCCCATCCTTGCAAGCCGCTTGGTAACGACACGGGAAATTTCCCTGCAGGATCAGCATCGCCAGATTTTTCAAACACATCGATAGTGCTATGGACATTGCCTTACGGGATTAACGTAAGCGCGCCGTGCAGATCTAACACTATATACACCGCCGCGTGCTGCGCTCTCCATCAGCAGACAATGGTGACATCTACTTTTAAGGACACGGTTTTACTATGCAAGACAAGATCACAGCGATACTAGATTACCTAAATGAAAACAAAACCCGCTGCAGCAACAATGCGGCAGCCGAAGCTTTAGGTATTACCGCGCCGGAGTTAAAAAAACTATTGGGTGAACGTCGACCAGAGACCTCTTGGCTTGTTAACTACGGCACTGGGGAGCCCGCAGGCTACACAGCTGAAAACAAGCACCCCGACCTTTACCGGACCAAGCGGATCATTAAATCTGCCGAAGTGTTAACTCGCAATCTCGATTTGTAAAATGTAGGTCGACGTATTAGCGTTTTTCGCCAAAAATCATGGAGAGGTTTTGATGCTAAAGCCCTGGTTTTACGCCGCACTAATATCGTTTACCGCCATTGCCTGTTCAGCAGAACCCACGACGGCGAGTTGCACGATGGACGGCAACCAGCACGAATTAAACGCCTGCGCCGCACAGCAGCATCAAGCTCAACAAGCCGCATTCAACAATAGCCTTGCTGAAGTACTCGCCATAGCGAAGTCGAAGAACCAAGGCTTTGGCCCGCAAACTGAGGATATTCAATCAGCGCAGGATGCCTGGCTTGGGTACGCCGAACAGCATTGCCGCCTGCTAATAAGCTGGGGAGGTAGCATGGCCGGAATGCAATATCACCTTTGCATGGCTGAGCTCTACGAACAGCGCCAGAAACAAATTCAGACACATATATGCCATCCCGCCCTGGGGGCATGCCCGCAATAAATATAGCGATGGTAAAACATCCCTCGATGTTGGGTTTGATAAACCCCTTCGGGGCGCCCGAATCGGCGTCCAGCTTAAAAGCTTGTCGTTCCTCAACCTGTAAATGACGTGCGACGCTGTAGGTTGGATTTGAGCAGCTCTGCTGGCCGTTAGACCGAGGTGCGGTGCGCCGAGTCATACCCAACATGGTAGAGCATCCCACCCCACCATGTTGGG
>NZ_CAXBHN010000013.1:0-103566 GCF_963975605.1 uncultured Zhongshania sp.
CAAAGCTTTAGTAGCGATAGGATACCGTGGCAAAGAAATAGCGCGGATTGTTGGTGCTGGCAAAGTGTCCGCCGGAGGCCAGGATGGCATCACCGCTCCATAATTTAATCAGCTCGTCGCTTAGGTTTTTGCCGTGAACTTCAACGCGCCATGTGTCTAGCTGACTTTTAATACCAACACGGGCGTTGTAAAGCCAATGGGCTTCCTGGCTGTCTAGCGGATCAAGGTCAGAGTCGAATAGCTCGTCGTCCTTAAAGGTTGCGTCAACACCGGCGAAGAAATCGACACCCCAGTTGAACGGTTCGAATACATAGTCGAGACGGATACTGCCGTTCCACTTGGGCGCACGATGTAAGTCTCGGCCGCTGAGGTCACACACCGCATTGCTGTTGGTGGCGCTACCAAGCAAAGCACCGGGATCTTGTGAAACCGGTTTTGTTGGGCAGCCGCCATTGGTGTGCTTGATATATTTCGCGTCGTTGTAGCCGATGTTGCCGTTTAAAATCAGGCCGGGTAAAAGCATGATGGTACCATCTGCCTCGACACCTCTGGATTCAACTTCCTCGGCATTAGACGTTATATAACCTAAACCAATAAAGGTACTTATTTGGTAATCCTGGTAATTGGTTTGGAACAAGCCGACATTCAGTCTTGCGGCCCCACCTAGGAATTCGGTTTTGACACCAAGTTCGTAAGTATCAGAAGATTCCGCGTCGAATAGCACTTTGTCTGGGTAGGTTGCGCCGTTATTGAAGCTACCCGCCCGAAAACCCTGTGCATAGGTAGCGTAAAAGGTCGCCTCTTCAAATGGTTCCCAGCTTAGTGACACCTTTGGGGAGAAGTCCGTGTCAATCACTTTGGCTGTTACTTCAAAATCCACACCGGTTATCAGCGGAAAGATTGGTGCCGGCCCCGTGGAGTAGGCACCGTAGAAGCCGTCTTTGACATCGCGAGAGTATCGACCACCGACTATCAGGGCTAGCTCATCAAACATTTGCCATTTGGCTTGGCCAAATATCGCGGCAGACGTTGTATCGATATCATTAAGTTGAAGTAGTGCGTCGATTTGATCTCCAGAGCTTCCTGTAGGAACAAGTGGAGATATTAGTCCTAAAATATCACCGACAATGGGGAGGGAGTCGCCTAGTAGGTTATCCCGAAGGTATGTGAATACTGTGTTAGCACCCAAATAAAGTGGCAAGGTAAGTTCTGTGTTTTGCTGAGCCTTGAAGTAATAAAGTCCCGCAATATACTCGAAGTCGCCGGGTGCTGAAGTGAAGCGCAGTTCCTGGCTGATTTGACTGTTTTTCATATGCACCGGAAGTGCCGCGATATCGGCTGCGGTATTGTCGACGTCGCCACCCTGATTGTCTTCCAGTTGTGCAATTGCCGTTATTGAGGTTAGGGTGCTGTCTCCAATATCAACGTTAATGGTCAGCGGGATCATATAACCGTTGCCGTCATACTGATTGTCATTGGGTGCGCTGGTGCGGCGATCAAGATTTGTCTCTAGCTTAGGGTCAAGCGTACCAACCACCAAACCTAAGTCAGAGGGATATTCGTGATACTCATTGCCAAGCCAGGTTTCTATGCGGTAGTCGAATATCGTTGCGCCTAGGGTAATATCGAAGTTAGATTCTGGGTTGTAGCGCAGAATGAGCCGTGTTTGCTCAAGGTCGCGATCGCCGAGGGTTTCATTGTCAGTAACGCTGTAGGTACTGCCATCCTCAGTGCGGCGCTTTGCCGCAAAGCGGAAAGAAAAATCATCCGATATTGGGCCGGAAATCATTACTTCACCTTCCTGAATATTTCGCTCACCGCCTGTTGCGGTGATTGAGCCTATCCATTCATCTTCTGACGGTTGGCCGTTGGTAATGTTAATAACACCACCTGATGCGTTGCGACCGAAAAGTGTTCCCTGCGGACCTTTGAGCACTTCAATGCGCTCCAGGTCCATAAAGCCTGGTTTGAGATAATCGCCACGTGGCAAATACACGCCGTCAAGAATAAAGGCGATAGCTTGTTCGCCCACCGGGTTTAATTCCGGCGAGCCTATGCCTCGTACATAAAGAGAGCTAGAGCTGTCGTTTAAAGAAATATTTGGCATGAAGCGCGCCATATCGTTGAAACTTTTAATGCCGGCGTCGCGCATGTCGTCACCGCTCATTACTGCTAAGGATATTGGCACATCGCGGACATTTTCAGAGCGCTTTTGGGCGGTAACAAGCACCTCTTCGAGTCGCATTGACTGGGGTTTTTTCCCTTCATCAGTCTGCGCATAGCTTGCGTTAGATAGAATCATGCAACTTTGTGCTGCGATAGCAAGCATTCCGATACGTCTTTTAGATATTGCGGGATTATGTATAGTCATCTCGGTTCCAGCGATGTTGATTTTGTTATTTTAATAACTCAGAGAACCCAGTTTGACATCATGCTTTACGCTAGCCTCCCCCCGCGATGGGGGGCATGTTTGACCAAGGATTTGGCTACAATAACCATTCTTTCAGAGGGTGTGGCTCTTTATTATTGTCGGCAATATTGTATCTATAGCCCGCGCACGGTATTCATCTAGTTGTGGTTAGTCAGAGGTCGTATGACATACTTGATTCAAAGGCATTTTTTAAAGTCGGCCTCATTTTCCTTGGCGTTACTTCTATACTTTGTCGCTGCTGGGTACGCCTACGGCGATGAGTGGACTCTTGCACGCGAAAAGAATGATATTCGAGTGTATACCAAACCTGTGGCTGGCTCGGAGCTTAATGCGGTAAGGGGTGTAACGACAGTAAAAAGTAGTTTAGGTAAGCTTGTTACGTTATTACGCGATCCATCATTGAGGCCGCGTTGGGACAGTTTTTGCGGAGACTCATATCTCTTTAAGCAGGTTTCGGCAGAGGAAGAGTTGGTCTATCTTCACAGTAAGATGCCTTGGCCCGTTTCCGATCGTGACATGGTAAATAGGGTGACTTGGCAGCAGGATCCGGAATCTCTGGTTGTCACGATGCACAGTGTTGCCACTCGAGATTTGTTAGGGCCTGTGAGGGGCCGTGTGCGGGTTACCCAGGCGGTCAATGACTGGCGGTTGACGCCTCTTGCGGGGGGCTTGGTAGAAATTTCAACCACAGTGCATCTCGATCCCGCGGGTCCACTACCATCTTGGCTGATTAATTCGCTCTCTATTGAGTCGCCGTATGATGTTTTAAAGCAACTTAAGGCCTTGGTGAGCGACGAAAAAATAAAAAATCAAAAGTCGGAATTTATTCAAGAGCGTGATGGAGAGCGCTCATGAGTCTAGACAAAGTCGGGTGTAGCATTGTGGCTTTAGTCGCCACCATGTTGATGTTAATTGGTCTTGCCTACTTATTGGTTCCGGTCGAAGTTTTATCGATAACGGGGCAGTTTAACCTAGACGGCGATGCGTTGATTGATGTTCGCGCGACCTACGGTGGGTTTCAGGTGGGGTTGGGGCTGTTTTTGTTTGTGCAGATTTTTAGACGAGAGAATATTGCGTTTTCGCTGCTGCTATTGGCGATAATATTTATATCGGTTGGCAGTGTTCGCTTTGTAACTTCTTTTGTTGAGGTGCACGTGTCATATCCTCATCTGATTGCAGGGGGCGTCGAGATCGCTAGCGCGGCAGCTTGTTTGTTTTTATCAATAAGCATCGCAAACGAACGTCGTTAGCCTTGGATATAAATCATAAGACTCCCCATTTAAGGGGGCGTATCTCTCTATCTTCCCCATTATTTTATTCAATTGAATTTTATTTCGTCGACCTTGCAGTACGCTCTTGCAATGTCGAGGTGTTCGGAGATAGTTATGTCCTGGAGTGAGTTAATCCCCTATTTAGTTATTGCCCCCATCACCGCAGGTGTGGGTTGGTTGACGAATTTGCTCGGCATAAAAATGATGTTTTACCCTGTTAACTTTGTTGGGATCGGTCAATATTTTGGCTGGCAGGGGATTATTCCCCGGCTGCGTATTCGCCTCACGCGAAATTTGGTGAACATTTCGATCGCAAAAATATGTTCTCCCAGGGAGGTTGTCGCAGCCCTTGACGATGGTGACGCCATCGAAAAGATACAAACGTTAATCTCGCCGTATATTAATGATTGGATTGACGAAATACTAATAGACCAAAACATCCAGGCGTGGCAGTACACACCGGAAATGGTAAAGAAGATGATTTTTAACCGGGTACAGGAAAAGCTGCCCGGAGTAGCAAAAGGCATATTGGCAGAGTTTGCCGGTCGAGCCGATCAGCTAGTTGATTTTGCGCAGATTGCTGAAAATCAAGTACGAGATAATCCTGAACTACTCAATGAGCTGTTTCTTCGCTGTGCCGGTAGTGAGTTGCGCTTTGTGATTCGTTCCGGCTTGCTCTTTGGTTTTCCATTAGGGTGTGTGCAGGCACTGATATGGTATTTCTACCCGTATGTATGGGTACTGCCAGTTTTCGGCGTATTTGTTGGTGCCGGCACCAATTGGATCGCGCTCAAAATGATCGCGCATCCCGCCGACCCCATCATGATTGGCCCATTTAAGCTGCAAGGTTTGTACTTGCGTAGGCAGCCTGTCGTCAGCAGGGAATTCGCCGAGATTTTTACCAGTAGCTTCATGAGCCCCAAGGCATTTATGGACTATTTATGGGAAGGGCCAAAGAGCATGGAGGTTCACCGAATTGTGCATCGCCATGTTAGAAAAGCCTTAGATAAGAATATGCTGGGGAAAGTCGCCGCGCAAATGGCGGTAACCGTAGATGGATTTGAAAAGCTGAAACAGAAATCAGTTGAGTACACCGCTGATCGCATTATCCTAACCATAGACAATCCCGATGCAAATCGTAAATTGGCACAACCAATAGTCGACCTTATTGCTAATCGTATGGCTGCTTTGAAGCCAAAGGATTTCCAGCAATTGTTATTGCCTGCTTTTGAACAGGACCAGCTGTTAATCGTATTATTGGGCGGTATTCTCGGCGGTTTAGTAGGGTTTGCGCAGCTTTTGTGGTTATTTGGCGCGCCAATATAAGTGTCACTTTACCGCAGGCTGTATGACCAAGCATTTGTTCGATGTGACCATTCATCTAAATGCTAGCAGGTGACATTATTTAGATAAGAAAATAATTCACAAATTTATTGGAGTTCAGGCCGATGAAACATACTGATCCGAAAAATACCTCAAGTCTATCGCAGACGCCCTTTGAGATCCCGATTCGCAGAGATCTACGCTGGGATTTTTCAGATGTTCCGGCAGATTTCGTCAAGGGTGGGAATCCGCTGATTAGCTATTTGTGGGCGGCCCTATCGGCAGGTGCGACGCCGATAGAAAGTTTTTTTATTAAAGCGCTACTACCCACGCTTGAAACGATAGAAGCCGATGAAAAGTTGTTGAAAGATGTTCGGGACATGATTGCCCAGGAAGCTTTGCATTCTTCTGTGCATAATAAGTTGAATAAACGTTTGGAATCTCAAGGTTATAATATTAAGGCCGTTCAAGAAAATTTTGCTGAAGTTCTCGGCAAGATGACCAAAGGTTTAGACGCTGTGGGTATGCTTGGTGTCGTGGCGGCGGGGGAGCATTCACTCTATTCATTTGCCAAAATTTGGTTCCAGTGTCCTGAAATGCGCCATGATATGCATGAGCAGGCTGCCCGAGTTTTCCATTGGCACTTTTTGGAAGAGGCCGAGCATGGTGCGGTAAGCCACGATCAGTACCGCTACTTCGCACATAACAACTATTGGCACCGTCTGAAAACGGCCTATCAGGCTAGGTATGTCTTTTCTATGATTACCGATGCGATGGATATCATGGCTGAAGGTTTCGGCTACAAGCCTACCCTGAAGGATCGTCTCGGTTTGTTTTACTATAAGTGGTTTAAGCCGGGCTTGTTTCGTCTGATGGCATTCAGAATGATGGAATACCTGTCACCTTGGTATGCACTTACTTTCGAGCATGATGACATCGAGCTTATGCGGAAGTGGAGCGAGGATGTCTATGCTGATCAGCCCGCTGCGTGAGTCTTAGGCGGCTATTTAGTTTGCGGCGCTTATTGCAAACTAAACGGCAATCTATCACGGGCGTTATTGATAGTGACCGAAAGTCGGTCGAAACCGCTGGTGTATGTTGAAAGGGAATATTGAGCTTGGCTAATACCATGAATATTGATGTTCGCGGACTCAAACTAATGAGAAGTAGCGAGCTGGAAAGCTGCTTTGAATCTGCGCCCGCTGCGGAAATGGTTTCCGGCGTTTATCGTGGTGGCGCGTTAGTTCTCGCGGGAACTAGAGTCGGGCAAGCTGTGAACGCACTGCTACAGCTGATTTGGCGAGGAAAGAATATCCACCTTGAGTCGTCTTGTATCTACAACCGAGTCACGCCCTTTGACTTTTCAATGCTACGTGGCGCCTTATCACACGGACTTGGCGTAGATGGGAGGCCGAGCGCCATAATCACCTATCCAATTTTGGGCGCTGGCGATGAAGTTCGGCAAGTTGGAGAAAAAACGTTTTTGGGTCGTGGAACGCGAAATGGCCACTACATTGTCTTTTTTTACCTTGGCTACGAGGCGTAGCTCGGCAGTGACTAATTTATCTAGTAGCTATTAAAAGGAGGCGCAGAGAAGCATAGGTATTGCACATGTTAGAAAGTAGAATTTCGACCCTGTGGCGAATTCGTCAATGTCCGACGAAATAGACTCGATTATGTGATTTCGTATTGCGATCGCTATAGCCGCATCCGAATATAAAGCGCGCTTGCTGGCTATACTCCGCATGTTTTTATAAGGTCTGCTTGCATAAGCAAAGGCGGTTGGAGACGCTAACGAATTAATTGCATGGCGGGTAGTCACAAAAAGTTGGCGCGAAATAACAAGTTCAAAATCCTTCCTATCCGTATCGTTCGCCATACCAGATTATTCTTTCCTATGGTGTGCCTAATGACCTCAAAAATAAAAAAAGCTTTCAGCCTTGACCGGCTTTTCGTTACTAGCTCTGCCTTGAATCTAGTACTGCTTTCAAGCGCAGTATCGGCCGCTCCCATGCTGGAAGAGGTGGTTGTTACGGCTCAAAAACGTACACAAAGTATGCAGGACGTGCCTGTCGCCGTCACTGCAGTCGGCGCGCAAGAGCTGCAAGATGCCGGTATCAACGACATGACAGATCTGTCGATGCAGGTGCCTTCATTAGTTGTGTCGACTAATACCAGCCCTTTTAACACCAGCTACCGTATTCGCGGTATAGGTAATGAGGGCAATATCCCCACCTTTGAACCCGCAACCGGCTTGTTTGTTGACGGCGCATTTAAGTCCCGTTCCGGTCTCGGGCTGGGTGAGCTTGTGGATGTCGAGTCGATTGAAATTCTTAAAGGGCCGCAGAGCACGCTGTACGGCAAGAACGTGACCGCTGGGGTAATCAGTGTGAATACCAAGCGGCCGGGGCCAGACCTTGAGGGCTCGCTGGAATTAACCGCCGGCACTGATAACCTTCGTCAGTTTAAAGGCGGGATCAATATTCCAATTACCGATTCGCTGTATACCCGTTGGGGCGTGTCTGGCACCCAGCGCGATCCTGTTCAGAAAAATATCAGCGGAGAAGATGGTCGGGAGCTAGATCAGATCGCCATTCGTGGCCAGCTTCAGTGGGATTACAGTGCCGTTGGCAGCATTCGCTTAATCGGCAGTTTTGCCGATCGCGATATGAATACCACCATGGGTGATATTCACTATAGTCAGACCCACTTAAATATCTTAAACAATATGCGCAGCAAGCTGGGCCGAGGCGACATGGCGCCGAACGACGCCTACGACAATACCGTTAATCAGGTTGAGCCGACCCATTTCCTGCAAGACTCCAGTGATTTCACTCTGTCGCTTGAGCACGAGTTCGACAATATTACATTAAATTTGTTGGGCACTTACGAAGAGTACCAAGCGAATTTGGATTACAACACGGTCTCGCAAACGCCCTACAATATTTTGCGATTCCTCGATTCGCAGCAAGGCGAATCAAATTCATTTGAGATACGAATCAGCAATAACGATGCGGATAAGTTTAGCTGGATTGCCGGTGCGTTCTATTTTAATAGTGACTATACCCGTGGCGATTCCGATGAGGGTGAGTTCGAGCTGCTGGACGATGCCGATGAGTATGGTACCGCAGTGGGTGCGGAGCTGGCGCGTAATTTAACCGGTAACCCGGACGCGGCGGTTCCGATTTTTGATGCGCTGGGTAATTTGCTCACCACCTTACTGCCTGGTATTCCGCTGGTAGGATCGCCTGGCGATAAAGGCTATTTCACCGGTACGCAGAACACCGAGTCTTTAGGTGTCTTCTTGCACAGCACTTATTCGGTAGCTTCAAATCTGGAGTTGATAACGGGGATTCGCTACTCCTATGAGGAGAAGAGCGCCACCTTCGATAATGAGCGGGAAATGACGCTGGATACCTGCTTGCCGCCACACGAAATTGATTTGGATCCATTGTTGGGCCTGCCCAGCCTCAACACTAATTTTATTTGTTTGTTAACACCGCTCAATAATAACTATGCCGGCGATGACTCGTGGAGCGACCTAACCGGTACGCTATCGCTAAGCTGGTTTCCGGTAGAAGACACGCTGCTGTATGCAACCGTATCGACGGGCTTTAAAGCGGGTGGATTCAACCTTGAGTTTGGCGAGTTCGACGGCGACTCCGAGCGTAAATACGATCAGGAAAAGGTTTCTCATTTCGAAATTGGCGGTAAGTCCGAGCTGTTCGATCGCCGTATGCGTTTGAATGCCGCGCTGTTCTCCACTAGTTATGAGAACTATCAGAACGCGACGTTTGTTGGCCTGCAGTTTATTGTTAACAACGCAGAAGAGGTTGTCGTCGATGGCCTTGAGTTAGAAACAACCTTCCTAGCCACCGAAAATCTTACTCTCACCGCCGCCGCAACGTATCTTGATGCGCGTTACGAGAGCTACAGTGCTGGGCCATGCCACTACTCCGCTGAGCCCGACAATGGCCAGTTTTGCAGTGCTGATGGCGAGGCAATTCCATTTGCGCCGGAGTTTTCAGGCAGCCTGATTGCGCAGTGGACTCAGCCGCTTTTCGAGGGTGATTTCTACGCTCGTATGTCCTACCAGTACACCGGCGATAACCTGCCCAGCTCCGATCGCGACCCACGCCATATGCAAGACCCCTACTTCTTGCTTGACGGCCGACTCGGTTGGCGCAATGACAGCTTCGACATCGTTCTGTGGGGTAAAAACCTGACGGATGAAACCTACCTTGTGCAGGCTGGACCCGGAAATACCACTGCCACGGTGGATGCTTATACCAATGCGTCAGAAGGCAGCTATCAGACCTTCATCGGCGAGCCGCGCACGGCTGGGGTTACTTTGCGCTTGTTCTATTAAGCAAATTTTACGGCGGGCGCCTGCCAAAATCGGGCGCTCCTTACTACGATAACATCAATAATCTAGGTGACAATAATGAACGGATTTCGACTAAGCGCTATCGCCGCAACCATACTGGTATCGTCGCTCTCCCATGCGGAAAAGCTCGTGCTCGAAGAGGTGGTGGTGACCGCCCAGAAAAGAACTGAAAGTATGCAGGATGTGCCGGTGTCGGTCAGCGCCATTTCCGGCGATGATCTTTCTAATACCGGTTTTAGAGACGTGGGTGATATCGCCGCACAGGTGCCTTCCTTGATGGTGACAACCAATGCTTCGCCGCTAAATACGAGTTTCCGTATTCGTCGTATTGGTAACGAAGGCAATATTCCAACCTTTGAACCCGACACTGCGCTGATTATCGACGGTGCGTTCCGGTCTCGCTCAGGACTGGGGCTGGGGGACTTGGTTGATGTGAAATCGGTTGAAGTTCTCAAGGGGCCGCAAAGTACGCTCTATGGCAAGAATGCCGGTGCGGGTGTTGTCAGCATTACGACTCAGGGGCCGACTCAGGATCTAGAAGGGTCGGTAGAGGGCAGCCTGGGTTCCGATAATTTTCAGGCGGTGAAAGCGGCGATTAATGTGCCGGTCTCAGACCGGTTGAGCACGCGTTTTAGTGTGTCCGCGACACGTCGCGATTCATTAGTAGAAAATCGTCTTGGCGAAGATTTCGACAACCTCGACGGCAAGGCGTTGCGCGGTCAATTGCAATTCGACGCGACCGAAAATTTAACCGCCCGTTTGATCATTGGTCATGTGAAACGAGACATGAACCCGATGATGGGTGATACCTATTCAAGCCCTTCCCAGGTCGCTATTGTCCAGCAGGCCGGCGCGCAAATCCGCAACAATAATCCGGAAGACCGTATTGTTGAGCAATCGGATCGCTCGGTATTCGACCAGACTGCCGACGACGGCGTATTGACGCTGGAGTACGCGGGTGCAGGTTTCAACCTCACGTCGATCAGTTCCTTTGAAGATTATGAAGTGGACGTTCGCTTGAATGGTGTTGAGCAATTGCCACTGAATCTGGTGAAGTTTAACGATTTACAAAAGGGAGACTCTTTCTCCCAAGAGTTTCGCCTCGCCTCAGAAGATGGCGCCACTGTTTCGTGGTTAGCGGGAATGTTTTACCTCGATAATACGCTAGAGCGCGGTGATAGGAGCCGGCCCGAGTTCCTGCTCGAATCTGACATAGAAGAGTATGGCGACGCGGTGGCCGAGGTGGTGTTGGGTGTGCCGACCCCAATGGATCTTCCTGTGTTTGGGGTTGAGGGCGATCGCGGTGATTTTTATGCCGTTCAAGATACTAGCAGTCTCGGCTTGTTCGGTCAGGCAACAATTCCGCTTAGCGAAACCCTCGAGTTTACTACCGGTCTGCGCTACTCCTATGAAGAAAAAGATGCGCGCATTGCGCAGAGTAATGTGACGTCCGCGGCGGGATGTGTACCCCCGCTGAATCGCAATCTAGTCTGCTCGCTCACCCCAGATGGTAATAATTTTGCTGACGATGATAGCTGGTCCGCTGTCACCGGCAATATGAATATCAGCTACTTTATGAACGACGAGACCATGCTTTATGGTTTGATCTCCAAGGGCTTTAAAGCAGGCGGTTACAGTTTGCAGAACGGCGGTGCGACTGCAGATATCCGCCGCTTCGACGAGGAAGATATCACCAATCTTGAATTTGGTTGGAAGACTGAAGTGCTGGATCGCCGCGGCCGAATCAACGGTGCGATTTTCCATACTGAGTATGAAGATTTCCAAAATGCGAGTTATGTTGGTTTGGTATTTGCGGTAAACAATGCCGAGAAAGTCGTGGTTGATGGCATTGAGATTGATTCAACATGGTTGCTCAGCGAGTCTTTGACCATGAACCTGAATCTCGCCTATATCGACGCCAAATATGATAAATACACCGGCGGTCAGTGCTTCTATGGTCGCACTCCCGACAACGCGCTGGGCCAGTGTGATCTGAGTGGTGAAAATCTGCCTTTCGCGCCGAAGTTAACGGGAAATGTTGCGCTAACCTGGGAGCAACCCCTCGCATCGGGCGACCTCTATGCGCGCTTGGACTACCGCTACATGGACAAAGCCAACTACAGCTCTGAGCTGGATCCGCGTCACGAGAAAAGTGCGTACGGCGTCGGCAATGCCCGTCTTGGTTGGCGCAATGCAAGTTACGATGTGTCAGCGTGGGTGAAGAATATCAACGATGAAACTTACTATGCGCAAATTACGCCGGCCAATATCGCGACGTCGGTCGACGGCGCGGTGGGCTCTGCCGAGGGCTCATTTCAGACCTTCGTGGGCGAGCCGAGAACCTTTGGTGCGACCGTGCGTTACTTCTTTTAATTCCCAGTTTGGGCGCCGCTTGGCGCCCTTTTTTCTCTGGGCTAAGCGCTTTTGAGTATCAGTATCACGCCACCGCCTAATCTATTTTCCGGTTAACGGAATAAGGTTCGAAATAATATATTGCAGGATCAGATAATGAAGAAATTTCTCAATCCCGTCGATGCGTCCTTCCTCCACATTGAAGATCACGACTCACCCGCGCACGTCGCCGGTTTGCAAATATTTTCATTACCCGCCAATGCTAATGCCGACTTTGTGACAAGGCTTGTTGCGCGCCTCCGCGAGACTACCGATGTTTCAGAGCCGTGGAATCTACGTTTGGGGCGAGGCTCCCTCGCCAAGTTCATTCCGAGCTGGGTCGTTGATAGCGACGTCGATCTCGATTACCACGTGCGCCACTTGGCTTTACCGCATCCGGGAGGTGAGCGCGAGCTGGGAATGTTAATCTCCAGGTTGCACAGTCATCGCCTGGATCGTCGGCGTCCACTTTGGGAGTGCAATGTGATCGAGGGCTTGGAGAACAATCGCTTCGCTATTTTTATTAAAATGCACCACGCTTTGGTGGATGGCATTAGCGCAGTGTCGTTAATGTTGAACCCGCTGTCAGTCGATGCCGATGCCGACACCCCTGCGCCGTGGTCATCTGCGGCAATGGCAAGTCTTAAATCCGCGACTGGGGCAAGCACGCGAGCTAGTAATTCAATGGTTGCGCGTATCAGCTCTTATGCCAAGACCGCTAAGGCGTTTGCGCAGCTGCGAGCTGACGCCAATGGCGCTGAGGGAACGCCGCTGATGCCAATGCGTGCGCCCAACTCTGTTCTCAATAAACGTATTGTCGGGCAACGTCGGTTTGCCACCCAACAGATCGAGCTTGGGCGGCTGAAAACATTGGCCAAAACCAGTGAGACTAGTTTGAATGATGTGGTATTGGCAATATGCAGCGGTGCGCTCAGACAATTTTTGAAGGAGTCCAATGCGCTGCCAGAGAAATCGTTAACCGCGCTTGTGCCGGTTTCGCTGCGCAAACCGGGCGATGAAATGGGCGGTAATAATGTCGGCGGTATCGTAACGCGCCTAGGCACCGATATTTCAGACCCTAAGCGTCGTTTAGCGCTTATTCATAATGATGCCTCTGCGGGTGTCGCACATCTTAAAAACCTGCCCAGCGATGTTGCAGCCCGCTATTCCAGCTTGTTTATGTTGCCCGTTCTGCTGCAGCTAACGACAGGCCTGAGCGGACATGTGTCGCCTTACTTCAATGTTGTTATTTCCAATGTGCCCGGCCCGAGAGAAAGTCTTTATATGATGGGGGCGAAGTTGGAAGGAATTTTTCCCGTTTCCGCACCTACCCAGGGGCAGTGTCTTAATATCACCTGTTTGAGTTATGCAGGTACGTTGAATTTTGGTTTTACTGCCTGTCGTGATGCGGTGCCGGGTACTCAGAAGCTGTCTCTTTATATTATTGATGCGCTGCTAGAGCTGGAGAATGAGTTTTCTGAAAGTATGGCATGACGAGTGAATTTAGCTCGCCGCTTGAACGAGTTGGTCTCGCATACTATTGGGCGCTTTGCCAAACCAGCGCTTACATGCATGACATAGAGAGCTTTGTTCTTGATAGCCAAGCATCGCTGCAACGCGGGACATGGGCATGCTTTTTTCCGAAATATAAACTAAGAACAATTCGCGTCGAACTTCGTCGAGTAGCACATTGAACTTTATGTTTTCGTCTTCTAACTTTCTCTGCATTGTGCGCAGGCTGACCGCGTACTTGTCGGCAATCACCTTCAGTTTACAGCGGCCTGTGGGCAGTAGTGATCGAATAGAGGCGCGCAGTTGCGCCTCCAAATTACCGTCGATATCCGAGGTCATTCGCTCAATGTAGTCCGCCAGTATTTTCTTTGTTTTTGGATCGCTTAGTGTGAGCTCTTTATTTAAATCACTAATACGGATGTCCAGGCTAGTGAACTCTTGACCGAAGTACACTGGGCAGCCAAAAAAGCGTCGATAGAAATTAATCGGCAACAAAGGGCTGTGGCTGAAATGGATAGAGTAGGGCCGCGCATTGCTGCCGATCAGTAGTTGCAGGTGGCGAACACCGACACCAATACCCCATTCCATAAGTTGTCTTGCTGCTCCCGCCTGGGTTTCCTGTAACTCATACACTAGTGAATACGCATCTTGATTCAGAGGCTGAGAAACAAACTGCAATGAGGGCAAGAAGCTGTGCATATATTTTACTATTGCGTGTATCGCTTCTTGTCCATCTTTACAGTGCTTGGCGATCAGTGCGACGGGCCCCATGCTTTCCGGGCCAATTTCATAACCCAGCTTTAGGCCAAAATCTCTCGAGTTGAGCTGTTCTGCACAGGCTTCCAGTAGCTTGATAAAAGTGAGCGAAGGTAGCGTTGCGTCGTCGCTGTAAAGCTGGCGGTGGGAGATATGGAATTGCTGCAACATTGATCGGGAGTCGCCGCCTAATTTGTCCACCAGCTCTGGAAGGCCATGCAGTGTCCACGCGCGCATATTGCTCATGGTTAGATCTCACTCTGTCGTTAATTTTATTATTTTCATTGGCATTGTATAGCAAGCATGCGGCAGGAGAGTGCAATTTTTGGTTTAGCCCGCTATGCCTGTTTGGCATCTTATAACAAATACATGGCGGGAAAAAGCAAGTTGATATCCCTGTGAATCCTTAGTGTAGAGCCTACAGCTTACGACGTGTTGAAAATACGGCTGTGGCAATTTGCCTATCAGCGTTTTCAGGAATGTCGGAAACATAACTAATCCAAAAACTGCAAATCAGGAGTAAATAAAATGGCTAACTATCCCGTAGTAGTATATGGCGCCAGTGGTTATACCGGCATGTTGATAATGGACTGGTTGATAGATCAGAACATTGGTTTCACAGCGGTTGGCCGCAGTGCCGCGCGTATCAAAGAGATGATGGCTCAGCGTGTTGTTCGTCTTGAGTCGGCGAAGTATGAAATTATTGAAGCTGAGCACGATGTCGATAGCTTGGTTAATGCGTTTAAAGGCGCGAAGGTCGTCTGTAATACGGTCGGCCCATTTATTAAGTTCGGGCTTGTGGCAGTTGAGGCCGCGTTGAAAGCGGGTTGCCATCACCTCGATACTACTGGCGAGCAGGAATATATCCGCAATGTGCGCGATCAGTTTGGTGAGCAGTACCGTCAGGCTGGTCTGCTGGTGTCACCGTCTTTGTCGTATATGTACACCTTCGTTGAAATCGCCGCTGAGCTGGCATTGGAAACCCATGGCATCGATACCCTTGAAACCGTGACTTTGGCGCGCGGGCCCAGGGGAGTAGGCGCAGGCGTCACAGTCGGTTCAACCGCGTCTATTTTTGAAATGTACCGCAGCGAAGCCTGCTATCTATGGGAAAACGAACTTGTTCCTCACGCACCAGATGCGTCATTTAATTTTACCTCGCCAGACTTTATGGAGCCGGTCTTTGGGCTGCCATGGGGCGGCACATCCCTGCCAATCTATTTTGAAAAAGATTCAAGGGTGCGTGCCTGTGTTTCGGGTGTTGGCTTCTACGACAACCCGGTCATGAAAACGGTCCACGCCTTGGGGCAAAAATGGGAAGCTGAATACAAGGATCTTCCTGCTGAGCAACAGGACGAAGTGATAAAGCAAATTGTGGATTCTACGACGCCAGCGATGCCTCCTCGTGAGCGCACAACCATTCAGCGCAGCGTTGATTTTGCAATTGGTCGTGGCCAACTGGCAGCCGTTCGCGCAACCGTGCGTGGTGTGACGCCTTATATTTCCACCGGCGCTCTTCAGGTCGCAGGCGTGATGAAGTTGTTAGACAACGATATAAACTGCGTCGGCTTCGCTTCCGGTAGTAAGGCTTTCGGCCACCGCTACTTGTTGGGATTCCTTGAGCAGCGTGGTCTCGCTACCGCGACTGTTGAAACACTATAAGCAGGGAGGTATTTAACGATGGCAATTATTGATTTCTTCGATCGAGGCTGGCGGATTAATCCTACGGGCACTGCTTATAGTCAGGGTGATCGCGACTGGAGCTTTAACGAGGTTGGCGAGTTGTCTTGTCAAATCGCTAATGCCCTGTTGGCTGCGGGCTTTCCCGCAGGCACCAAAGGCGCGGTATGGGCGGGTAACGATGTGGAGTCCTGGGCGTGTACCTTGGGCTTGTGGCGGGCCAATATGACCTGGCTGCCGGTGAATGCCCGCAGCTCGGTGGAGGGCAACGCTCAGATTCTCGATAACTTCGACTGCGATATTATTTTTTTCCAGGAGCAGTTTTTAGAAGAAATCAATTCGGTGCGCGACCAGCTTGGCAAGGTCAAACTGTGGATTTGTATCGATGGCAATGTCGAGGGTACAAGCTACTTGCGGGCCTGGTGTCAGTCGCAGCCGGTGACGCGTCCCGATGTTCAGGTGGATATGGACGATGTGGTGATGTTGTCACCTACTGGCGGTACCACCGGGGCGCCCAAAGGCGTGATGAACACCCACCGCAGTACCCAGACGTTTGTCGCACATTTTATGATCAGCTGTAGTTATCACGCCGATGAAATGCCGGTAAACCTAGCTGCTGCACCTATGACCCACACCGCCGGTCTGCTGTCTCTGCCCTGCACCGCTCGCGGCGGTGAAGTAGTCGTGCTCGCTAAGCCCGACGGTGGTCCACTACTGGAAGCGATTGTTAAAAAACGGGTGACGGAATTCTTTTTGCCGCCAACGGTGATCTATCGTCTGCTGGATGTGCCGGGTATTGAAAATCTGGATTTCTCATCGCTGCGTTATTTCATGTACGGCGCCGCGCCGATGTCGGTGGAGAAACTGAAAAAAGCCATCGAGGTATTTGGCCCGGTGATGACAGGTGGTTATGGCCAGACGGAAGCGCCGGCATCAATTGCCTTTCTACCGCCCGATGAGCATTTTATTAATCAGCGCTTGGCAAATGATGAGCGCCTGTCATCGGTCGGGCGACCTAATCCGCTGGTTCGAGTGGAAATCATGGATGAAAACAACGCCATCCTTGCTGCGGGTGAGAGCGGTGAGATCTGTGTGCGCGGCGACCTGTTGATGAAGGGCTATTACAAAGCGCCTGAGAAGACGGCGGAAACGATTGTTAATGGTTGGCTACACACCGGCGACATTGGCCATATCGATAGCAATGGTTATCTGCATATTACCGACCGCAAGAAAGACATGATTATCACCGGTGGTTTTAACGTCTACCCCAGTGATGTAGAACAAGTGTTGTGGAGCCACCCGGCCGTGCAGGACTGTGCGGTAATTGGGGTGCCGGATGCCGATTGGGGAGAAGCGGTAAAAGCCGTTGTCGAGTTGAGCAAAGGCGGTCAGGTTAGCAGCGAAGAGTTGATCGCATTGTGCAAAGAAAAGCTCGGCAGTGTTAAAGCACCTAAGACAGTCGATTTTGTCGAGTCTCTGCCACGCAGCCCTGTTGGTAAAGTGTTGAAGAAAGATTTGCGTGAGCTGTATTGGACTGATGCGGAACGTCGTATTTAAGATTACGAACAAAAAAAATAAATAAGAGGACATTTGATGTCGATATATTCTGGAAAAGTCGCAGTAATAACCGGCGCCGGTTCAGGGATTGGTCGCGCGCTGGCGCAGCAATTGGCCACAGAGGGGGCGCGGTTGGCGCTGTCGGATATTAGTGAACAGGGCTTGGCGGAAACCTGCGCGACTCTGCCAGCAAACTGCGATCATCGCTCTTATGTGGTAGACGCGTCCTCCAAGGACGCTGTTTACTCGCATGCGGCGGATGTTGAACGGGACTTCGGTGCCGCGCATTTCGTATTTAATAATGCCGGAGCTACCGTGGTGGGCACCATCGAACACCTCGATATCGATGAAATTGAATGGCAGTTGGGTATCAACTTGTGGGGCGTGATTTACGGTTGCAAGGCCTTTTTACCAATAATGCGCCGTCAAAATGAGGGATGCTTAGTCAATATCAGTAGCGTGTTTGGTTTGGTTGGCTTTCCCGCTCAGGGTGCTTACAACATCTCAAAATTTGGTGTGCGCGGTTTAACTGAGTGCCTGTGGCAGGAGCTGGAGGGAAGTGGAATTCGCGCAGTTTGTGTTCACCCCGGCGGTATCAAAACCAATATTGAAAAGGCGGGTCGGCGATCGCGCAACGCAAGTGAAAAAGAGGCAGTTTTTTCCGCGGCTGCCGACGCCATGTTGCGAACGCCACCAGAGACCTGTGCGGCTGACATCCTAAATGGTATTCGCCGAGGTAAGCGCCGGATTCTCACTGGCTACTTGTCGAGAACCTTGTTCTGCTTGTCGCGGATTTTGCCAAACCACTATCCTCGCGTGATCGCTCTGCTATCACCCTGATGCTTCAATTCGTATCGAGAGGAATACATTATGAGTGATATCTACATAGCGGGTATCGCGATGACGGTGTTTGGTCGTCATCCAAACCGCAGTCTTGAAGATTTAGCTGGCGAAGCGCTTAACGGCGCGCTTAAAGACGCCGGTTGCAGCGTGAAAGATCTGGGTGTGGCGTATTACGCTGGAATGACTAACGGCCCATTGCAGGGGCAGATTTCTATCCCTGGGCAGGTGGTATTCAGCAAGATTGGCGTCGAATCAATTCCGGTATACAACATTGAGAACGCGTGCGCATCGGGAAGCTCCGCTGTCAATTTAGCGGTGCAGAGCCTGCGCGCTGGCAGCTGTGATGTCGCTCTTGCCCTAGGCGTAGAAAAAATGAATATCCCTGACAAGGTCAAGGCGATGTCCATTTTCGAGGCCGGATGGGACGTCTCTCGCGCTGATGAAAATTTTGAGAATTTGCGCCGTATGGGCGAGGGCGTCGAGATACCGCCCGGCAGCGAATCCGACAAACCTTACAGCCGCTTTATGTCAATCTACGCCGGCTTGTGTCGCTACCATATGAAAACCTGGGGCACCACTCAGCGCCAAATTGCAGCGGTATGTGCAAAGAATCACCAGCACTCAGTGCACAATCCCTACTCGCAGTTTCGCAAGCCCTTTACGATTGAAGAAGTATTGGCGGCGCCACCGATTACCTATCCCATTACGTTGCCGATGTGCGCACCGCTGAGCGATGGTTCAGCTGCTGCGGTACTTTGTACCGAAGACGGTTTAAAGCGTATCGGTGCAGATCGCTCTCGCTGCATTAAAGTAGCGGCCAGTGTGATTCGCAGTTTCAGTCATCGCAGTCTTGAGGAGTACGATAAAAACGTCGGCCACCTCGCTGCCAAGCAGGCCTACGAACAAGCAGGTGTTGGCCCCGAGGACATGGATGTGGCAGAAGTGCACGACGCCTCGGCGATGGGCGAAATCATTCAATCTGAGAATCTCGGTTTTGTACCCTTTGGCGGCGGTGGTCCAGCGGCGGAAGCCGGCGAATTTACCTTGGGTGGTCGCATTCCCATCAACACCTCAGGGGGGCTGGAGTCCAAAGGTCACCCACTGGGTGCAACCGGCATCGGTCAGCTATACGAATTGGTGACTCAGTTACGTGGTGAGGCGGGCGATCGTCAAGTGCAGGGTGCACGATTTGCCATTCAAGAAAACGGCGGCGGCTTACAAGGTATAGAAGAGGCGGCCGTCGCCATTCATATTTTACAAAAATAAGGAGTGTAAAGCATGACTGATAGTCAGATTCGTCTACTTTTTAAAGTGAGCGCCATTTTCAACTGGGCAGCGGCAGTAATTTTATTTTGGGCCTCAGGCATTGCGGCGGGCTTAGGTATTGAGCCAGTTCCAAATGGCAATGCCTATGAATTGATTGGTGTTCTCGCTATTGCGATGTTCGGCCTCGGCTACTGGTGGGTTTCGCAAAACCCTAAAGCCAATTTAAGTATTGTGAAGCTAGGGCTGATATCCAAGCTGCTGGTTGTTTTCGTGGTCTACTCTTGTTTATTTGCTGGTACAGCGAACCTGAATCTGGCGATCCTGGTTTCTGGCGATCTTATTTTTGCGGGATTGTTCGGTAAGGCTCTTGCCGATCTAAAGCGATCTTAATACTGAATTTTAATGCCGCGATTTTCGTGGGTTTCAGAATGTGTATACAAGGCAGAATTACTGCTTGTTGTCTTGTATACACCATAAGTGAGAAACGTATTGTGAAGAATAAATTCAACAAAATAATACAACTAGTGAGTTCCGCGTTCGTTGCGCTAACAGTGACGATGAGCTATTCCATTCCTGCTTTCGCTGAAATAAGCCCTGGCTACAACCACGAAATTCCCAGTCAATTAATGACCCAGGATAAAGTCAAAACGAGCATCGGTACACTACGCTTTTTTGATGGTTTACCCAGCGCCGATACGGTCGATAAGCTTTACGATAATCTCGATCTGTTGCGTGGCATTGAGACCTTTCTTAGCGGCATTCCCGCCGCGTCGGTCGAAAGTTTAAGGCGCGGTATTACGGGTATGGGTGCAGACACCTCAAACAAGACTATTATCTTTGATGAGTTAATGGATTCTAATCCGCTATTTCTTACTGCGAATACAGACACCGTCTATTGCACATCTTTTTTGGATTTACAAAAAGACGGCCCCACTGTTATTGAAATTCCAGCAAAGTCTGGTCCCGGCACCTTAAACGATGCCTACTTTCGGTTTGTTGTCGATATGGGTCTACCTGGACCTGATAGAGGGCGAGGCGGTAAGTATCTGATCCTACCACCGGATTATGAGGGTGAACTAAATCCAACAGCTGCTGGTGTTGAAGCGGAAATAAATGGCCAAAAATATTTTATTGTCAAATCTACCAGCTATGTAAATCTTCTTATTCTCCGCGGATTTTTGGTAGACGGTAAACCAGATGCCGCTACCGCTATGTTTAAAAATGGCCTTAAAGTGTATCCGCTCTCACTGGCTGAAAATCCACCAAAAATGGAATTTATAAGCGGCTCTAAGAAAAGTTGGAATACGATTCACGCCAATAACTTCGAATTCTATGAAGAGCTACACACGGTCATTGAACGTGAACCGGTGTCGATGCTGGATCCGGAGTTGCGCGGACTATTCTCGGCAGTAGGAATTCAAAAGGGCCAGGCCTTCAATCCTGATACAAGAATGAAAAAAATTCTGACCGAAGCCGCTGTCATTGGCAGCGCAACAGCCCGCGCTATCGTATTTCGTCCACGCATGGAGGAGTTTGCATACTACCCTGGCAGTGCATGGGGAACGGGATTTGTCGGTGGTGATTATCGCTGGCTAAAAGACGGCGGAGAAGGCGGCCGCTACTTAGATGCTCGCACCATGTTTTTCTATCAAGCTACCGTTAATACCCCGGCAATGGTTTGGAAGATGGTAGGGGTAGGTTCACAGTATGCCTTGGCCGCCTTAGATAAAGAGGGAAATTATCTTGATGGTAGTAAAAATTATCGCTTAAACATTCCAGGTAATGTGCCGGTAAAGGACTTCTGGTCAATGGTGGTTTACGATCCGCAAACACGCTCAGAGCTTCAAACAACGCAGCCGTTTCCAAGCAAAAATAGCAAGCGAGATATGTTGCTTAGCAATGCGGATGGTTCGGTAGATCTATATTTTGGTCCGAAGCCGCCGAAGGGTAAGGAGGCCAACTGGATCGCAACGGTTCCCGGTAAGGGCTGGTATACGATCCTTCGCCTATACGGACCGTTGGAGTCGTGGTTCGACAAATCCTGGCGTCCGGGTGAAATTGAGTTGCTGAAGTAAATGTGGCGTGAGTATCATTATTTTGTGTGAGAGCGCCTAATTTAAACTGTATTTCAAACGCAGCTTAAATTAGGCGCGGCAAGCTAGCGCTTGATGCTCAATACTGGCTTGATCACTTTGCCACTCAGGGTGTCAGCCACCGCCTGGTTAATGTCTTCAAAGGCATAGCGCGTGACGAGTTTTTCCAGCGGCAGTTGACCGGCGCGATAAAATTCAATCATGCGGGGGATAAAGTCGCGGGGTACTGCATCGCCTTCTATGGCACCGCGTATTTGTTTTCCGGTAGCCATTAACAAGCCCATATCAATACTGAGTTGTGCGCCAGGTTTACCCACGCCCACACAGACCAAACAACCCCGCGGTTTTAGGGTTTGAAACGCCGCGTCGGCAACGGCGGGTACGCCGGTGGTGTCGAGGGCGTAATCGATACCGCCGAGTTGTTGCAGTGCCTTTAACAGAGATCCCTGGTCGCCTCGTATGCAGTGCGTTGCACCTAGTTCGCGGGCCATCTCGAGTCTGCTATCCATAATATCCACAGCAATAATAGGACTGCAGCCCGCTATTTTTGCCGCGGCGATGGCAGACAGGCCCACAGTGCCGCAGCCGAGAATGCATATGCTGCTGCCGCTTTCCGCGGCCATGCTAAGCAGTACTGATCCCATGCCGGTCTGCACACCACAGGCCAGTGGTGCCATTAAAATTGGGTCTAAATCGTTGGCGAGTGGCACCATGTTTTGGGTGGCGGCAATGGCGTGACTGGCAAATGACGATTGTGCAAAGAAGTGGCCGGTGATGGCGTTGCCGTGTTGGCTTATGGGTGAGCTGCCATCGGTGCGGCTGCCAAGTACCTGATACACCAAACCTTGATCGCAGTATCCCGGTGCTGCGCGGAGGCAGTTCTTGCACTGGCCGCAACTGCCAAAGCTCATTAACACGCGATCACCGACAGCAAATTCACTGACGCCTTCACCTAGTTGCAATATGCGACCCACACCTTCGTGACCGAGTACGGCCGGCAGTGGTACAGGCATATACTGGTCGCGAGCGGCGATGTCAGTATGACAAACGCCTGCCGCTTCTACTTCTACCATTACTTCATTGGCCCTGGGTGAATCTAGCTCGCAGTCTTCAATACAAAATGCCCCACCTTGTTCTTTTATTACTGCGGCTGAAATTTGCATTCTGTTAGTACCTCAACGTAGTTTTTTTAATAAAAAAAGCCCCGCCAAGAGACGGGGCAGGGAGCGGGCAACTTTCTCTTTTTGGGTTTAGCCTACCGCGAGCATGGTAATGCGATACCTGCCCGGGGCTTGCCCAAACCAGCGCTTAAAGGCTTTTTGAAAAGCGCTTTGATCACTAAAGCCCAGCTCCGCAGAAATATCTAAAAGTCCCATATCGTGATCGGCAATAAGCTTGCGTGAGCGTTCTTTTCTCGCATCGTCGACCAGACATTTAAAATTGGTAGCGGTGTGATTTAAACGTCGCTGCAGAGTGCGAGGCGCAAGGCTAAGATCGGCGGCAACATCCTCTAAGCGCGGCACGCCCTCGGGAAGCTGGCGAACAATGCAGTCCATCACATCGCGAATAACGCGGTCCTCTAATTGCAGATTGGCCAGTTCAGCGCGGGCAGCTTGCACCAGCGATCGGTGAATCGCAGTATGCGGGAAACGAGTTGGTCTATCCAGAAAATGACTATCGAATTCCACGCAGTTGCTGTGGCTGTTGTAGTGCACAGGGGCTTCGATAATGCGTGCGATTTCTTCTGAGTCGGCGGGACCTTGGTGTGAAAAATGGATTTCACGTTTGCTGCACCAACGATCCAACAAGGCTTTGTTAGCGCGGTACCAGCTAGTAAAAAAGAATTCGATGACTTGTCTTGAGGGCGCTTGCCGTGGCGGCAACTGCCAGCTCAGACGCGCCAAATCATCGTTAAGAAGATTGAAATCGACGTCGCCGTGGTCAATCAGCAAACGTGAGAAATCTACCACCGCATTGACCGCTTCCCGTGTACTGGGGGCGCTCATACCTAAATAGTTGACCATCCCCCAGGCCTGTTTGGAGCTGTGTGAACCAGCGTGGGCGCCAAAGTAGTAATCGTTGAGTAACTGGCTACCGGCATCCAATAGCATCTCAAACAGACGCAGTGGAAAACGGCCATTGTCGGTAATGTGCTCTTCTGGGGTGTGGCGAATTACGGCATGTAGCTGCTGTTTACTAATACCTTGGCTGGAAAGATACTCTAAGGTGCTTTGTAGATACTCGTTGCAGACGGTGGGTGTACGCACAACATTTCTCCTCTGGCGCATCACATTGCTTAGTCGCTGCGATGCATTGTTATTCTTGGGGCGGCATGGTGCCGCCTATGGGGAGTACATTAGCAGCAATAAACTGTCCGCAACGACTCATTAATATCATTACCGGCCACAAGTGGTTATCATTATCGGCCACGCGATAGAAAGGTCAGAACGTGCAGCTTTTCGAACTGGAACATATGGGGCGACGGCGTCTGGCGGCGCTACGGGATATTTTGCAGTCCCGTTATCCCCAGATTGATATCCGCCAAGTGGCAATGGATTGCGGCATCAAAACCGATTGGTCGCAGGCGACGACTGAAAATCGCAGCTTACAGGCTGCGCTGCGAGCGTTAACACTGCTGCGCAACGGGCCGGTGCCCGACATCGCATTGCAGCTTGGCGACCAGGCTCAAATTACCGATTCAGGTTTGCTGGGCTACGCTGTTTTAACAGCACCGACCGTCTTGCAGGCAGCGCGAATTACCAGTCACGCCTTGAATCAGTCGAACTATTTATTGCGCAATAAAATAGTGATGTCGGGCGAGCACGCTCGCACCGTATTTACTGTGGCGGGATCGGTGCGGGGGCAGAGCGAGCTGATTCTGGAAATGAGTATGATCGCCGTGTGGCGCTGCATACAGGCTATTCTCCCCGGTGGCCGCGCGGTGACGCCAAGCTACGTCACCTTCAATTTTCCGCCACCAAAGTACAAAGAGCGCTTTACCGAATTATTTGCCTGCCCAATTGAATTCAATAGCTCCCACTCGGTACTGGCGATGCCTAAGTCGCTGGCACACGTTAATATCCCGTCGGGCAACGCGGAGTTAATACGCACATTCTCTAGTGAGTTAAAGCAGCTATTGGGGGACGGCTACCGTGGCAATAATATAACTGCTCGGGTGAGGCGCGCACTGCTCGAAAACCCTCAGTCCTGCGCCTACTCCCTTGAGGGCACCGCCAAGCAATTAAATATTGCGCCGCGCAGTTTGCGCCGTTATCTATCACAAAACGGCCACAGTTTTCGGCAGGTGTGCTTAGAGGTGCGCATGCAATTGGCCCAACAATATTTGCACAGCAGCAATATGCCCTTAAAGGCCATTTCGTATCAGTTGGGTTACAAGCACGCCAGTAACTTTAATCGTGCTTTTTGTGACTACTTTGGCGCGCCGCCAGAAACCCTACGTCGCCATCGTCAGGAAGCCAACGCTAAATCAGCCAATTTGCCCAGATGATAATCTTGTTGACCAGCAAGTAACTCCATCACGGTCAGCCGTTTAAAATAGGCGCCGACATTAAGCTCGTCGGTCATGCCAATGCCGCCATGTAATTGCACGGCCTGCTGACCCACATAGCGTGCGCTTTCACCAAGCTGTACCTTCAATTGCGCCACCGCTTTTTCTTGAGAATTGCCACCCAACTGCTGGCAGGCTGCCCACAGTAGTGAGCGTAACTTTTCTGTGGCAATGACCATGTCGGCAAAGCGATGTTGTAAGGCTTGGAACATCGCCAAGGGCATAGCAAATTGTTTGCGGGTCTGTAAAAATTCTTGGGTAATTTTTAGAAGCTGATCCATCGCGCCAATCGCTTCGGCCGCCATGACTACAATAGATTCCGACACGGCCATTTTTAGTAGCGCTTCAGCTTGGGCGCCAGAAGCTATTATTGCGCTTGCTGGAAGCTCACTATTGTTAAATTCGAGATCGGCAGCGCTATTGCCGTCGCTGAGTAAATAGCGACGCTGGCTAATGCCTGCCTGCGCAGCATCTAATAGTAATAATGTAAGCTCGCCGTCACTGTTGCGGGCGCTAACAATATAGAGGTGGCTCTCGGCGGCGGCTAATACGGCCTGTTTTTTGCCGTTTAATATATAGCTCGCGCCACTCGGCTCAAGTTTGCACTGTGTGAGCAGGGGGTTCCCCCGTGCGCTGGCTTCTTCCCATGCCAGGCTTACTAAGGTCTCGCCAGCAATCAGTCCGGCAAGGTGATTCTTTGCCGTTGCATTATTACTTGCCGCTAGTAGGCGCCCCGCAATGGTGACTGGCAATATAGGCTCTAAAACCAGTCCGCGCCCTAACTCTTCAGCAACGGCCATTAAGTAAGGGAAGTCTAAATCTAGGCCGCCGTCGGCTTCTGAAAAAGCTAAACCCAGTACGCCGAGCTCGGCTAATTGCCGCCAGTAATCGGGGCTAAACACGGCCGATTTTGCTACCCGCTGACGTCGCGATTCGTAGTCGTAGTGATCTTGCACAAAGCGACGCAGACTGTCTCTAAACGCATTTTGATCTTCGCTGTATTGATAAATCATGTTTTTTCCTAATTCGGTTCCTGGCGTTTTGACGCTAGTTTTAAATGTGACTTTGTCAGGCGCCCATAACCGCTTTTGCAAGCAAGCTGCGTTGTACTTCGTTTGAGCCGGCATAAATTGAGGCGGCTCGTGTGTTTAGGTAGTAGGGCATCGCCAGCATGTCCGCCTCGCTGCCCATGGCCGCGATGTTGCTTCCCACATGGAGCGCCGCCTGTTGCAGAGCCAGGGCATCTACGCCAGAAATTTCGAGCTGTAATTCAGAAAAGCGCTGCATCACTTCAGAGCCGAGTATTTTCAACAGCGAGGCCATTGGCCCTGGATTTTCACCGTGTTTTAGATTGGCGTTGATGCGCTTTTCGGTGTGTTCAACAGCACTGATATCAACTTCCAATTTGGCGAGTTTGCGAGCCACGCTGACATCGTCTATTAGTCGCAGGCCATGCTCATTGCTCTTCTGGCAGCGCGTGCGCAGGCGTTCAAACGCGGGTGTTAACCACGCGCCAAAGGTGCTGCCGCCGCGTTCAAATTCCAACACGTATTTTGCAACGCTCCAGCCCTTGTTCTCTTCGCCAATACGGTTGGCCTTGGGTACTCGTGCGTCGGTGAAAAATACTTCGCACTGCTCGGGTTCGCCGTCTAAACCGATGATGGGTCGTACTTCAATGCCGGGTGTGTTCATATCTAACAGCAGGAAACTAATGCCTTGCTGGGGTTTGCCTTCGCTGCTGGTGCGCACCAGCGCAAACATTTTATTGGCGTGGTGGCCGTAGGTTGTCCAGGTTTTGGAGCCGTTTAAAATATAGTCGTCGCCGTCACTGTCGGCGCGGCATTTTAACGCAGCTAAATCGGAACCCGCGCCGGGTTCGGAATAACCTTGGCACCAAAAATCATCGCCGGATAACATACCCGGTAAGTATTTGGCTTTTTGTTCGTCGCTGCCAAAGCCGATAACGGCGGGGCCCACCATTTGAATGTTTTGTGGTAATACCGGCGGTAATTCCAGGCGATTACATTCTTCAACAAAGATATAGCGCTGATGGATACTCCAGCCTGTGCCGCCGTATTCAACTGGCCAAGCTGGCGCAACCCAACCTTTGTTATACAGTATTTTTTGCCAGGCCATCGCCTGTTTAAAGGGCGCGAAAACGCTGGTGGTTTTGCGGCCCGCCTCGCGAATTTCTGCGGTGGCGGCGCTCTCGAGAAAGTCGCGAACTTCAATGCGAAAGGCGTCGAGTTCACTAAACTGATTAGACATCATCAATTTCCTGCTAGCTTGGAGTTGCGAATTAATTGAAGCCCGCCGCCATGGGCGGCAGATCGGGGTTGGTTGATGCGAAGAAAGCGCAGCACTTCAAGTTCAAAATATTGGCGCAATTCGCTTTCCAGGGCTTCCGGATTCCGGGTTTTTGTATTGACGTAATTCAGCAGCGCTTTGCCCACTGCGCGCAACTTTTGGTCTTGATAAAAGCGGCAGCCCAATTCAATGCCGTCGGACTGAACTTCAAGTACCGAGACTTCAACGCGGAAGTCTTGACTGACGCGTGCTGCGGATAAAAAATCTAATTGCATCGAGGACGCGTGCCACTTGCCCTTGCGAGCTTCGGTACTCGGCAGGGCTGAATTGACTTCAGACAAATAGCGAAGGCCAGCCTGTTCAAAGCAGATCGACAGCAGGGTGTTGTTTAGTCGCCGTCCTTCAGTGTCATTGAAATCAGATTGCGCAAACGTAAATGTCTTCATAGCTTCTTCCTCGAAACAGCAGCGCATTTGAGTTGATTTCTCAGCAAGGCTTTCACTGTTTGGCTACTACGAGTGCACTCTAAGCAAATGCCTCTTAAGCAGACAGGTCGCGGCGCGACAATACTTGTCCAATGGCGTCAGCGGACAGAATACGGCCGCAGGGCCCGCCTTGGCGCCCAGTGACAAGGCTTGGCGCAGCTCACCAATCCCCAGTGTCATTCGCATTGCAAAATGACACGCTGAAAATAATGAGCTGAGCAGAGGCCGACGATGCTGATTCACCAAATGATTGAATACAATGCCCAGAACTACCCGACCCAGAATGCCTTGCGCTTTGGGGGGAAGGCCATCACTTATGGGCAGTTCAATGCTCGCGCAACGGCGTTTGCGGCGGGTCTGCAAGGGCTTGGTTTAAAGCCGGGAAGTCGCCTGGCGCTGCTGGCAAAAAATAGTCTTGAGTATCCACTGCTGCTATTGGCTTGCTTAAAAGCGGGCATCACCTTGGTCCCGCTAAATTATCGACTAGCGCCTATGGAGTTGAGTTACATACTCAGCGACAGCAAGAGTGAAATGCTGGTGGTGGGGGATGAAGAGCTGCTAAATGCGGCGGCGCAATCAGATGCGGTTGCGGGTATAGCGCATCGTTTTCACTGCGGCGAGGCCAACCGTGATTGGCGCGCTTTGGCGGAATTGGAAATTGATCCGGCGCTGTTGTCGCCCCATCATGGCAACGAGCAAGATACCGTTCTGCAGTTATATACCAGTGGCACAACCGGTTACCCCAAGGGTGTCATGATTGGTCATAGGCAGCTTAGCGACGGCTATATCATGACCAGTCAAATCACCCCGCGGCGTCAAGTCGGAGACAGTGGCATTATCCCTCTGCCGATGTTTCATGTAGCGGGAATGGCGGCGACTTTGTATTGGTTGTGCAATGGAATGACGGTGGAGTTAGTGGCAGACTTTATTCCCCAGCAGGTGGTGGATGCCATCGTGAACACAGACCGCTGTGATATTGTGTTAGTACCCGCCATGATTCAGGCGATACTCGCATTCGTTCCCAATATTCAAGATTATGATTTCTCGTCCCTTAAACGCATTACCTATGGCGCATCGCCAATTTCATTAGAAACTTTGCAAACCGCATTGAAGATTTTTAATTGTGATTTTGTGCAAGGCTTTGGCATGACCGAGCTGAGCTGCATGGTGCTGTGTTTACAGCCCAGCGATCATCAGCGCGCTTTGGCGGGTGAGCCAAATTTGCTGCGCAGCTGTGGCCGACCCCTGCCTGGCGCAGAGTTAAAAATTGTTGATGAGCAGGGCAATTCCTTGGCGGCTGGTGAAACCGGCGAACTGCTGGTGCGTTCATCGACGACTATGCAAGGTTATTGGCAGCTGCCAGAGAAAACCGCAGAGACAATCGTCGACGGTTGGTTGCACACCGGCGATGCCGGCTATTTGGATGAGGATGGTTTCTTTTATATTCGCGACCGCGTGAAAGACATGATTGTTTCCGGTGGCGAAAATATTTACCCGGCGGAAGTTGAAAACGCCTTGTTCAGTCATCCGGCTATCCAGGATGTTGCGGTCATCGGCGTGCCGGATATTAAATTTGGCGAAGCCGCCTTAGCGGTCTGCGTGCTAAAAGCGGGCGAAGCGGTAGAGGGTGATGCGCTAATCGAGTTCTGCAAAACCCGCTTGGCGGGGTATAAAACGCCGCGCCAATACACCTTTGTGCAAGAGCTGCCGCGCAACCCATCGGGAAAAGTTTTAAAACGAATTTTGCGTGAACCCTATTGGGAAAATACTGAGCGTCAGGTCGGTTAAGAATGTTTGTTTTTCGTGGGCCTGCGTATGACGGGCATCGCGTCAAAATGGGTATTGATGGAGTTTATTCACGCCGCCCTAATTCTCGCCCTAGCGCAGCAAAGTCTAGGTAGTCTATGCTGGAACTGAAGCCAATTCCCAAAGACGCGTTATTATTGAGTGCTTGAAGGCACTTTGGCGCATTGTGTGTCAGACTTGGCATGTGCGGATAATGCCTGGCCTCCGCGAACACTTTGGCAGAATGAGCAGCTGTTAGGCTGTAAAATAAAATATTCTAATAAAACGCCATGACAGATTTTCGTTTCCTACTAATAGCAGTATTACTGTGCCTGCCGGTCAGTGCGGCCGTCGCCTTGACGGCTGGTGATACGGCGCCGGAGTTTAGTCGCGCAGATATGCGCAGTGGTCAAAGCCACAGCTTGGCTGACTACAGCGGCAAGGTGGTCTATGTCGACTTTTGGGCGTCTTGGTGTGGGCCGTGTCGTCAGTCGCTGCCAAGTCTTGACGCGCTTTATAAAGAGCTGGGCGAGCGTGGCTTCGCAGTCTTGGCAATTAACGTAGATGCCTATAGCAAAGATGCAGATGCCTTTCTTAAGTCTTACCCGGTGACCTATCCCGTGTTGCGCGACCCTGACAATAGCTTACCCGCCGCCTTCGGCGTGAAAGGCATGCCGACGGCGTTTTTGTTAGACAAGCAGGGGCGGGTGCATCTCGTGCATGAGGGTTTTCGGGCCGGCGATGCCGAGCGTTTGCGCAAGGAAGTGTTGGCGCTCTTGGAAGAGGAATCGTAAACATGCGTGTGCTTTTTTTACTTCTTTGTTTGTCGGCTTTGGCGGGCTGTGCGGTAGAGCCGGTGGAAGCGTGGGAGCGGGATTATCTGGCCAGACCTGAAATGGCATGGGACCCGGATGCGCTGGGCAGTGCCTATCGCAACAACGTGCATTTCAGTAAAGAAGCCAGCAACGGCGGCGCCTCTGTTGGTGGCGGCGGTTGCGGTTGTAATTAAAGGGCGATGCGATGAGTCTGAATGTTAAAAATAAGCGCGCCCTTACCGCATTGACCAGCGCCGCATTGGCTATTCCGGGCATGAGCGCATCGGTGCAGGCGGCCTCGGTATTGACTGAAACCGTGGTGCAGTACAAGGCGTCTGCCTATCGCGAAGCCGATTTAGATAGCAGCAAATTGTCTGGCGGATCACTTGAGCGTTATGAAATAGACACCCAGCAAGTGCGGGCGCAATTGCCGCTGGGCGAGAATACCGACGCCAGTATCGAATTCATGTACGAAACCATGAGCGGCGCGTCGCCGTGGTTTATTCTGCCGGGCCAAGACGGGCCGGTGCAGGTCATGAGTGGGGCCACCATTCACGAAGAGCGCAAAGACCTGCAGGCGAAGATTAATCATCTATTAAATGATAAAACCGTGATTTCGTTTATCGGTGGTGTGTCGGACGAGAAAGACTATTTCGCGGTGAACGCGGGACTGGAAGCACTCTATGAAATTCCCGACACTCAGCTCACGCTAACCGCAGGTATCGGTTACAGCGACGACGAATTGGAGCCGACCGACGGCAGTATATTGCCAGACCGTATTGTTCGCGCGACCCGCGACAGCACCACCGCCTTTGTGGGGCTATCGCAGATATTAAGTAAAACCACCGTGGTACAAGCCAGCCTTAGTTACAGTTTGCAGCGGGGATTTTTGTCCGATCCCTACAAAAAAGTATGGATAGACGATCAGGCGAATACTATTAATGACAGTCGCCCCGACGACCGCAATCAGTTTGTGGCGCAGCTGAGGTTGCGGCATTTCTTGCCGGAATTAAAAGCGGCGGTGCATTTGGATTACCGCTATTTTGAAGACGATTGGGAAGTAGCCTCAAGTACCATGGAGGCGGCTTGGTATCAAAACCTGCCCGGCGGCTGGGTGTTCACTCCGTCGCTGCGCTACTACAGCCAAACCCAGGCCTTCTTCTATGCGCCGTATTTCTTTTCGGCGCGGGGCGACGGTTTTGGCTCGGCGGATTATCGCCTGTCGCCCTATGGCGCCATCAGCGTAAAACTGCGTTTAGAGAAGCGCTGGCAAAGTTTGGATCTGCACGCCGAATGGGAAAGTTACGAAGCCAGCGCAGATTATTCTTTAGATTCCGTCGATCTGGAAAACCCTGGCTTGGTAGAATTTGATATTCTCTCTGTGGGACTTAACTGGCGACTTTAATGTAGGCGTGTGTATGCTCCCTTACTGACTGATGGAGAGACACGGCGTGCAGCTTTACCACTACCCCTTTACGGCGATGGCCAGCCCCTGCGAACTGCGCTTATACGCCGCGTCGCAAGCACTGGCCGATGCCGCTGCCGATGCCGCCAAGGCGGAAGTCATTCGCATTGAACAAACCTACTCACGTTACCGCGAAGACAGCGTCGTCGGCCGAATCAACGCAGCAGCCGGTGGAGCCCCGGTTGCTGTTGACGAAGAAACCTGCGCGCTAATTAACTACGCCACCACCGCTTATGCCGAAAGTGACGGACTGTTTGATATTAGCTCAGGCGTGCTTCGTGAAGTGTGGAATTTTAAACTCGGACAATTACCCAGCCCCGCCGCCGTGGCATTTTGTTTAAAGCGAGTGGGCTGGAGCAAGGTGCAGTGGGATGCCCCCAATATCTCCCTTCAACAGGGAATGGAATTAGACTTTGGCGGTTTCGGCAAAGAATACGCCGCCGACCGCGCCGCTACGATTTGCACAGAACAAGGCATCGCCCACGGCTTAGTGGAATTGGGTGGCGACATCCGCGTCATCGGCCCACACCCCGACGGCAGCGCCTGGCAGATCGGCATCCGCAACCCCCGCGATCCTGACGTGGCGATGGCGGTAATACCGCTAAAAACCGGCGGCCTCGCCAGCAGTGGCGACTACGAACGCTTTATGGTGATAGACGGCAAACGCTACAGCCATATTTTAAATCCCCGCACTGGCCGCCCAGTAGATCAGCCCATGGCCGGCGTCACCGTTGTCGCGCCCCTGTGTTTGCTCGCCGGCACAGCGGCAACCGTTGCCATGCTGCAGGGCGAAAAGGGCGCACCAGCGTGGCTGAACGAGATGGGTTTACCCCATTTGTGGATTGATCAAGCGGGGGTGTTGGGGGGAGATTTGGTGCCACCTTAGCAGTCATTCACTGCTTTCAGGCATGAACAGTAGAGCCATTCCCATTATCTACCTAACGAGTTAAGTTACTTAACTCGTTGAAATTCGTCAAAAACAGGATATGATCAAGGCAAGGGAATGCATGGCAGAAATAAAGGGACGCTCTTCGTTTGACCGACGTTCGCTAATGGCGAGGTCGCTACATCATAGAATTCCCTATACATTTCCAATCAACGTAAAAGCCTGTTCCGTGATAAGGGGCCAAAGTGATTAATGGCCTGAGTCGTGATAGCAAACTGTTATGGTCTTTTGTGCCAAGGATTAATTAGCAGTAATGAATGTTGAAAATGCAATCGAAACACATTATAGAAAGCTTGCTGATAGCCTTAGTAATGAATATGAAGATCTATATGAGTCAATTAGTAACAATAAGCTAAGGGCTTTGTTTTCTACGCTCCATATGAGAGTGGTCAATCTTTTTGATTCAATGAATCAAAGGCTGCCAACAGGCGATTCCTCAAGTCATTTTTGGGCAGAACCAAGTCGAGAACTACTTCAATCTATTGAAATTATCGAGGCTTTAGAGCGATCTTTAAAAAAATCGGAATATGCTTTTTATGTAGATAAATACCACAGAGAAAAAATTACTTTCTGCAAATCCTTTCTAAGCAAGAGTGGTGGTAGCGCAATACCACCCAACACGGAAAAAATGGAGCTGTACTATACAATTCCCATATTCTCTCCTCAGCGCTCAATTGTAATTGAGAATCAAAAGAACATTTCTGATTTGAAGTTGATTGGAGAGGGATCGTACGCTCAGGTTTTTAAGTATTTTGATAAGTTTTATCTCAGATCATTTGCATTAAAGCGTGCAAAAAAAGAACTAACATCAAAAGAACTTGAAAGATTTAAGCGTGAATATGAACAAATGAGTGGTTTAAGATCGCCTTACGTTCTCGAGGTGTTTAGTTACAACGAAGCAAATAAAGAATATGTAATGGAGTTTATGAATTCTCCATTAGATAAGTATATTTCAAAAAATAATGGAAAGTTATCCTTTCAGGAAAGAGTTAGGTTAGGTCTCCAGATTATTAGAGCCTTCACATACATACATTCTAAAAATATTTTGCATCGAGATATAAGTCCAAAGAATATACTTATCAAAGAATATGATGATGTAGTGGTTGTTAAAATAGCGGACTTCGGTCTGGTGAAAGTTGTCGATAGCCATTTAACATCTGTGAACACTGATTTTAAAGGCTACTTTAATGATCCTAATTTGGTAGTCGAAGGATTTGATAAGTACGATGTCCTACATGAGACTTATGCTCTAACCCGTATTCTATATTTCGTTATAACCGGAAAAACTAGCACTGATAGAGTATCCTCAAATATGAAATTTTTTATTGAAAATGGGCTTAGTAGTGATAAACGACTTAGGTTTAAGGATATTGATGAATTGCGTCAAGCTTTTCAAAACATCAAACCGAGCTGATTGGGGCCTAGAATCTATCAACCATAACAATGTGGTGCAATGGAGTCAGTTACGCTCCGCATTTTTTATGGTATCGCTACGCTCTTTTACCATAAAAAAGCTCCACTACACTGGCCCACTGACCACGGCGTTAGGTAGCAAGCCAGCTCTGGAGAGATCGATGACAAGAGCAATGGTCGTGATTTGCGCTGCAATTCTTCTGCAAGCGTGCTTCAGCACTAAATATGAGTTGAAGAAATACTATAAAGATCCGAATTCTCCCGCAGCAAGGATAATGGGAGGCACTTACGCGGGAGTCGTAGAAACATTTAATTCAATGGATGCTTGTCTTCAAATGAAAGAGCAGGTTGCGAGAGATGACCGGAATATTGGGTACACCAACTCGAGATTTGTTTGTGATGAAAAGTAAAGCACCTAGCAATGCAATTAACCCGACCGTTCAAAGCTGTGCTTTGGGTGCCCTCCGCTCCGGCGGGCGGATTACCGCGGCGTTAGTTGCCGGAGCTGATTATGAGTAACTGCGAAATTGTAAGTTTGATATCGGTTTTTAAAGATATAGTGCTCTCGCTGGCAGGTATCACCACCATATTTATTGCAATATATGGATTGAATAAGTGGAGGGATGAGCATCAAGGCAAGGCTCGCTTTGATGCTGCGAAATTGTTACTTTCATCTGTCTATAGCGTACGAAATAATTTTGAAATAGTGCGTTCGGGCTGGCTGGATGCCTCCGAATTTCCAGCCGACTATGCAGCCAAACATCCAACGGAACAAACTTTACAAGATAAGGCTGATGCTAGGTGGTATGTTTACAAAAACCGACTAGAACCGTTAACAATGGCAATGAATGAACTCGATACCGCATTGATCGAAGGTGAAGTACTTTGGGGAGCAGATGTGAAGGAGCAGGGGCGTAAAATCAACGGAAGTTTTAATAGGCTTGTTCGCTCAATTAAGGGGCTCATTGAAGAGGAGTATCGCGGCGTAGATGACCCCCGAGATGAGATTATAAAGAGGCAACGACAGGATGTAGCGGCTTCAAGAGACTCTGAAGATGAACTGTCTCGACAAATTAAATTATCAATAACATATTTTGAAAGTTTGCTAAGGCCGTATACCGGTGATTAAAGCAACTAACAAGGCAACGCACGTGACCAGAAAGGCGCGGTGGGGCGTCATACTCACAATTGACAGACAAGCTTGCCAAGCAAAAAATGAAATTTAGGCCCACTGATCGCCGACACCGTGACGATTGTGCGAATTATTATGCCTGGTGTTTCGCGATGGCAAAAAAACGTTGAAGCCTCGCGGGGCTTTTAGGTCGCATCTTCATTTAGATGCCGGCATTTAAGGCCGCAATTCCTCGTATATTTCTCGCCATGACTTCCCTCCACAGCTGTTCGTGATTGTTGAGCACGAGATGCTTCGACGTTGCCTGCAGCTCGGCTGGAAGGTCTAAAAACAGGCCCGCAATATTGTCTGCGCTTGATGATGTTTCAAACAGCGCAAAGCCCAGCGTCATCCACAATAGAGACTGGGCGTGGCGTATTGCCTCACCCCGTTCTATGTTCATGTCGATAATGGGCTGCGCAAGGTCCGCAATGGTCCGCACCATGGCCTCGGCTGGCAGCGCGCTATTGAACTGCGGCAATAGACCCGGAAGCGTTAAGACTTGGCGCCGGAGTTGGTTTAACAGGGCTTCAAGGCGCTGCTCGCTGGAAAAACGGGCGGGTAAAGATGCGGCATCCAGTGAGATGAGGTTTTCCCCCAAAGCCGTAATCAGTTGCTGCTTGCTTTCGAAATAGCGGTATAACGAGGTGGGGCTGAGGTCCAACTGCTTCGCTAGTTGCCGCAAGCTCAGTGCCGATAGCTCTTCTTGCTGTAATAGCGCCACGGCAGCGGCCAGGATCTCTTCCCGGCTCGTTACACTTGGTCGTCCCACCCTGCGCACATTTTTATTCATTTGTATTCCTCTTTGATTATTATATTAACACCGTTAACTAATTCGTGTTAGCATCAAATGATTGGCTAGCAAATAACATAACAATGGGCCCTGTCATGAGTGAAGAACCAACCCTGTCTCCAGACTTTGAAAACCAGGATATACGTCCTACGCCGGTACTGGATAATCCGGAAGAAACCCGTAGCAAGCTTGAGCAATGGCTATCCGCTCAGCTCGGTAGCGACGTCAGTATTCCAAGCTTGACTGTGCCCGAGGGCACGGGCATGTCCAATATCACCATGGTGTTTGATGCAAGGCACGGTGGTGCGACTCACTCCTATGTCGCGCGTATTGAGCCCCGAGGCGATTATCTTGTCTTCCCTGAGTACGACCTGGATATCCAATGCCAAGTCATTGATATGCTCAGTGCCGATACTGATCTGCCTGTTCCTGAGATTGTCGCCAAGGAATTAAGCGGTGCGGTTTTAGGTAAACCCTTTTACATCATGAAAAAAACCGAGGGTCTGATTCCCCCGGATATTCCCCCTTATCACATGGATGGCTGGCTTACCGAGCAGTCGCCAGAAACACGCCGTCAGGTGTGGAATGCAGGTTTGAACCGCCTCGCTCAGGTCAGCCAGGTTGATATTAGTAAGCCCTCGATATGTGGCGTGCTCAAGGACTGCGCCCTTCCTGGAAATCTGGATGAGCAGTTGAGCTACTGGGAGAACTATTACCAGTGGGCTTTTAACCGTGACGGTAAGTTTCAGCCACACGATGCGGCGGAGCGCATTCTTAAATGGCTGCGAGAGCATCAACCCAAGGAACAGGCTATTCGCCTGTGCTGGGGTGATTCCCGGATGGCCAATGTGATCTTTACCTCGGACAAGACCGACGTGGCGGCGCTGTTGGACTGGGAAATGGTGGCGCTGGGTGACCCGCTGCAAGACCTCGCCTGGTGGATTTATATGGATGAGCTGTTTTGCCACGGCTTGGATTTTCCTCCGCTGGAAGGTTTTCCTAGCCGAGCGGAATCGGTGCAGACGTGGGCGCAACAGACCGGTTACAGCGTAGAGCACCTTCACTATTACCTGGTCTTTGCCGGTCTGCGATTTGCACTCCTGCTGGGGCGTATGGCAATTGGGCAAAATGGTCAGGATGCCATCAATAGCCACTTCAACCAGTGCTTTGAGGTGAAGTACCTCGAAAAAATTCTCTCTGAAATTTCGGCCTGAGGACAGTCACACATGATTAGTAAACTGGACGACTACCCCGTACACCAAACCGCCGAGCCGATTTCACAAACGGCTGCGAGTGATCGTTTCACCTACGACCGCTTCTGGTATAACGGCCACGCGAAAGATGGCTCGTTTTATTTTGGCATTGGGCTGTGTCGTTACCCCAATCTCGGCATCGTCGATTGCAGCTTCAGTTTGGTGGTAGACGGAAAGCAATACGCCTTTCATGGTTCGCGTCGGGCATCCAATGAACCCACCGATCTGGATGTTGGTCCGTTCAAACTCACCATACTTGAGCCCATGGGGCGCCACCGATTGGTGATTGAGGCCAACGAAACCAATATAGAGTGCGATCTTGTTTTCACCCCTAAAACGGGCGTGATTCCTGAAGGCCGGCAGACCCTGCGCAACGCCAGGCATCTGGTGATGGACGCGACCCGCATCGACCAGTTCGGATCTTGGCAAGGTAGCATTCGCGTAGAAGGGCGCGAGCTAAAGGTTCATGCTGAAAATACCTTTGGGCTTAAAGATCGCTCGTGGGGAATTCGTCCAGTGGGCGCTTCCTATACGGGCGGCGCGCCGATCGATAATTTCCAGCCGCTGCACTTTATGTGGTTGCCGATTCACTGGGAAAACCGCTGCACCTTGGCGGGATGGTTTGAAGATCAGAGCGGCTATCAATGGCATACCGATCAGGCCATTGTCCCGATTCACAGCAACTCGGAAAGCATTGAGATTAACGATCCTGCAATGGAACTTTGGCAAGGCTGCGTTGGCCATCAGCTAAAGTTTAAACCCGGAACCCGTCAGGCATTGTCGGGCACTTTTTTAATGAATAATAAAAATGGCGAGCAACTCGAGATCCGTGTTGAGCCGGTAATGCTGCACCGCATGAAAGGACTGGGTTATATGCACCCGGAGTGGGGGCACGGGGTGTGGCAGGGTGAGTTGGCCATTGCTGGAGAAAGTTGGAATTGTGAGGATGCCAATCCCCTCGCCCTTGAAAACATCCATATACAGCAAACCGTCATCGCTCGCTGCGGTGATGAGGTCGGCTATGGTGTTCTTGAGCAGTTGCACATCGGCCCGCATTCGGAACACGGCTTTAATGATTGGTTTGATGGCGTTGAATAATATTCTGACCGATTACTATTAGAGCTTAAGTCTTCATGCAGACATAGACTGAATTTTGCTCGCCGGCACAGCGGCAAGCCTTGCTGTTTTGCAGGGCGAGCAAGGTGCGCCAATGTGGTTAAATGAGTTGAGGCTGCCGCATGTGCAGATTGATCAAGCGGTAGTGATGGGGGATTTAGAGCGACAATAGAGGCTCACATTTACCGTCATTCAAGCTAGGGAGCTTATATATTGGAAAATCATCATGCCTGTCAGTGCTCTTGCGGGGAAACAACATTTTCCGTTCAAGGCGTGCCGCTTCTGCGCGCTTATTGCCACTGCACAATTTGCCAAGAGTTTAACCAAGCTCCGTTTTCCGACATCAGTATTTACAGAGCCAAAGATGTGGTTCTGCCGAGTCCGGAGTCTCTTGAGTACAAAGCGTATCGGCCACCACCAGCAGTTCAGCGTGGAAAGTGCAAAACTTGTGATACTCCCGCTGTGGAAGTGATGCAGATTTTTCCCTTGCCTAAACTGGTCATTGTTCCGACGGAAAATCTTCATAAAGATTGTATCGTTGAGCCGTCGCTGCATATGTTCTACAACAGTCGGGTGTCAGACATTGAAGATGAGTTGCCCAAGTTCAGTGGTTACTTGAAGAGCCAGATAGCATTTGGGCACAAATTAGTGGTGTCGATGCTGCGCGGTCGCACTGTCTAAAATCAGTTATATCCAGAAGTAGCCTGCGCCGAGTAATACCGAGCACTTAAATACTGCGGCAGTAATTCCCCCTTGCCGCAATTCACCTTGGCTTTCCCGAATATTCTTTCGCGTTCAGGTTTTGATCGCATCCTGCGCCAAGGCTATGCAAGATTTATTGCCAGCCATGAAAGGCGTAGTTGATAGTGCCTTGTCGTTGATTTTTTACTATTTTTTGTCTTCGATAATGCTCACATTTTCGTGCGCAATCGCGACATTGTGCGAGAACAGATCAATCATGTGCCGACCAGGAATACTCAGAGGTTGGCTACCGCTGGCATAAATAATTTGTTCCGTTCCCGATTGGGTGACGTGGAAATCCACACAAAAATCCTCGCCATAGGCATTTTCCTTTGTTTCACGTGCCTGCAGAATCAGATTGAACACGTCAGTTTCAAGCACCTCTTCGGCGTTTTTGCCCACATACTCTGAGTAACGCCCGGTAGCGGCTACGATATTCAGTCGCTTGTCCTGCGGCTCTGTTGCCAGCGCAGCCGCCTTTACCAGCACCGCATCTTGATCAAGGTAAAGTAGGGCTGTCAGCTGTTCAAGTACGCCTTGAGTGAACTGTTCAAGTGAGCGCAACTCAAAAATACGCGCGGAAGCCTCAATCACCTTTTCAAGGCCGTGGCGGTTAGCCTCTAATGCCATCATGTCGCGATAGCAGGACAGGCTGGTGTAGACCAGAGTGAACATTTTCTCGCGAGTGAGTTCGGTCTTTTGTTTGTAATCGTTAATATCGTATTCAGTAATTACTTTGTACTCGGGGGCTTGGCCAGGTTGGCCAGTGCGCAGAATAATGCGTACGAAGCGGTTGCCGAGTTCGTCACGAATATATTTGACGACATCAAGACCTGCTTGTTCGGTTTCCATGACGACGTCGAGTAAAATCATGGCGATATCGTTTTCCTCAGCCATAATTTTTTTGGCTTCCGCGCCACTATATGCATCAATGATTTGTAGGGGGCGGGACGCAAATTCGAAGCCGTCGAGGGCCAGATTGGTAACGGAGTGGACTTCTTCTTCATCATCAACGACCAGGAGCTTCCACGGTTTCTTGCGGCGGTTATCAGCAACAACATCATCTGCCAATCTCAAGATATCATCGCTAGCGATACCGTCCGTTTCATACTTGTTTTTCATGACGTAGGCCCTCTTGCAATGGGAAAGTGATGTCGTAAGCCATGAACTCTCCAGGTTTGCTATTCATAGTAATATGACCGTTTAACGTGTGTGTAACTAGGTTGTACACAACATGTAGGCCCAGGCCGCTGCCACCGAATCCACGCTTGGTTGTAAAAAATGGGTCAAATATTTTCGCCTGATTTTCTACTGATACACCGACGCCATTGTCTTCATAATGTAGGTGAATTTCGCCACCCTTAAGGGAGGCGTTGATCGTAATTTTGCCTTCTTCCTGATACTCGAAGCCGTGGATTAGCGAATTCATAATGAGGTTGGTCATGATTTGCGAAAAGGCGCCGGGATAACTGTTAACCATGATGCCGGATGGGCAATTCACTTCAACAACATGCTTGCTTGCCTTAAGCTTTGGCCGCAGGCTCAGGAGAATCTCTTTCAGGTAGCCAGCAAGTTCAAACTCACGTTGTTCAGAGCTCGTCTGGTCTACTGCTACCTGTTTAAAGCTCTGAATCAGCTCGGCGGCTCGTTCTAGATTGGTGAGTATCATGCGTGAAGATAAAGTGGCCATTTCAACATATTGTTTCAGGCCAGTTGCCGTCAAAGTATTGTTTTCATAGCTCTCTTGAAAATCCTTGGTACGTGATTTCAGGGTGGACGCTGCGGTGACGCCGACGCCAACGGGCGTGTTTATCTCATGGGCCACGCCCGCCACCAAACCACCGAGCGAGGCCATTTTTTCTGTCTGCACCAGTTGGCGCTGAGTATCCTTGAGGCGTTGCATGGTTTGCTGCTGTTCTGTGTAGGCAAGCATGGTTTGTTTAACTTGCTCTTGTAACTGCTCCTTGGCACGGCGTACTTCAGCATCTCGCGTTTCAATTTCACTGAGCATGGAATTGAAGTGTTCGATCAGTTTCCCCACTTCATCTTGACCTGCGGCCGGCGTGCGCAGACTGTAATCTTTACTCGCGGTGATATTTTGTGCGGTCGTGGCGAGACTCAGAATAGGTTGGGTGATCTGTCGTTGCAGTCGTGATGCAACCAGTAGCGAAAAGCCTAGAGCGGTCGCAATGACCACGCATATAACCTGTAAATGCACAGTGGCCGCATTCCAGAGTTCGTCCAGACTCTGATTCATGTACACCGTTCCAACTACTTCCTGATCGAGAGTGATGGGGCTGGAGATGCTCATATCAGAGAAGCTAAAGGCAACTTCACTTTCGGCCGGGCGGGTTGGGCAGCCAATATCTCGGCCGTCCTTGATGTAAAAAGCAAACGCAGTATTTTCAGCGCTGTCCTGCTTGTAGATGCAGGCGAGTTGGATATGCTCGCGGGCACTCAAGGCGTTAAGTACTTCAGTGGCGGTGCCTGGGTCGTTAAAGCTGAGTGCGGCAGTAGAGTTGCTGCCGATAACTTTGCTCAGGCTGCTGACGTCATTCACCATGGATTGACGTGTGCTGATCCAGTCGTAGGCCAAGAAAGCAAACGAAGCTAAGATCACCGTCGCTGCGCTCATGGCGATGAGGGTCAGCGATAGCTTGCGACTTATAGATGCATTACTAAAGTAGGGCATGTCGCGTTGTCGTTATGTCGCTGTCACCGTCATCGCGCGACTGTATTCTCATGACGTGGTAGGCCACCTCAAGCAGTTTAGCGCTGATGGTTAAATCTACTTTGTCGGCGGTAGCTTGATTAACATTGAAGCGTACTTTATCGCCAACGAGCAATAACTGAATGATGCCGCCTTTTTGCAGGAATTCGCTGCTTTCTCCTATGGTTAAAATGGGCTTGCCAGCCGCGACTGCCAGTACCTGGTTCACCGCAGGGGTGTCTACATTGTTAACGTAAAGTATGTGGCAGCCGTCCAATTGTTGTGTCGACCAGCCAATATTTCGTACGTTGATGATGCGGTTCTTGATGGGCCGGTTTTCAAGTGTGTTGTTGATCAGCGTGCCCAGAGCAGAGTGCCCGGCAATACAGATTACAAAGTCGTTGCCGACGCGGCTGCTTTGCGAAGGCCAATCAATGAATTTGGCAAAGTTGTAGATATATGCTGCCTTGACCTTGCGCTCTAGCTCGGTGGTGGCCTGGGCATAACTCGCAAACAGTAGCCCAAACAGCAGCAGGCAGGACATAAGTCTGCTCAATCGGGTATTGACGTTAACACCGCGGATCGAGGATTTAGTAGTGCCAATTAATCTGTGCATAGACCCCTCGCTCGATCTCAGAAGCCGTCCAGCTATTGGCTTCACGATGCGAATCTTCTATCAGATTACGGCCCACCAAGGACAGCTCAAGATCCTGGTAGGGTTGCCAAGCCAATCGCAAGTCGAGTTCAGTGTAAGCGGGCACTTTCTGGCTGTTACCTAGTGCATTCGGTAGATCATCGACATAGCGAATGACAGAATTAAACGCCAGCGATGAATTGATTTCCCAATTGCTGACTAGGAAGAACTGGTGTTCGGGATCCAGGCCCTCAGCAGGTGGGATGGTGCCATCGTCGGTGCTGTCAGCATCTTTATCGAGATTAATGTTTAGGTAGCTGTAGCCGGCTTTGAGGTTCCAGTTCGATTTGACCAGCCATTGGGCGGAAACTTCCACGCCTTGGCTCACACCCTGCTGCTTATTGGCAAAGGCGAAAAATGGCGGGGTCGGTGGTTTTTCCAGTGATCGTAAGTTGTCGTAGTCGTTGTAGAACAGCGCGCTATCTATCGACAGATTTTCTCGTACTCGCCAGCGATAACCCATTTCATAAGCCACCACTTCCTCTGCCTTCAGGTTCGGGTTGCCCAGGGGGAAGCCGCCCAAGCCTAGCTCGGCATCGAAGCGATTGGGGATGCGCACGGCGCGGCTGATAGAACCCCATAGGGTGCGATCTTCGTCAATGATCCATGCCAGGCGAGCACTGGGTTGGACTTCGGTGCCGGTGAAATCATTTTTCTCTAATTTAGTGCCAACCGTAAGTTTGAGGCTGTCTTTGTGGAAGCCGATCGTGTCTTGCAGGAAGATACCGGTGGTTTCGAGGCTGCGATCAGGTGGGATAAAACCCACGGTGGTACCGACCGTTTCATCATCAGAGCGTCGAATATTCCCACCCCATACGATGTTATGCCGCAGGCTAAGAAAGTCATTAGCAAAACTGTGGCTGAAGTCGATATCCCAGGTTTCACGCTGCTCATCCAAACTTAGCGGCGTGTCTCGTTGACTCTGATCGAGGTAAATTTGCAGACTAAAATTTCCGCCGGAGGAGAGCTTACGGTTCCAGCGCCCCAACATATTCCATCCTGAGAACGTGGTCTCGACGGGCATGGTGGTGCCGCCAACATTCAGATTATCGAGGTCTGAGCCGTCGTAATAATCGCCCTGCACCGTAAAGGCATTCACTTCCGAGGGCGCCCAGTCGCTTCGAAAGCCTATTTTAGCCATGTCGGCACTGTCTCTGGCCTGATCTCGGCTGCCGAGTGAACTGCGCAATGCCGGATCGGAATTTTCAGCTAAAGCCTGATTATCTCGGTCATAGCCCATGGCATAGGCGCGGAAATGCCCCGTTGTTCCTAGCTGCCCACCAAAGCGCATGCCTACGAAGCGGCGTTCGGTACCGCCGCCCATCTCAACGTAACTACCTTGCGTCTCAGCCGCGGGTTTGGTGATGATATTTATCACGCCGTTGACGGCATTCGCCCCCCACAGCGCGCCGCCTGGGCCACGCACAACTTCAATGCGATCTATATCTTCCAGCAGCGTGTTTTGCGCGTCCCAGTACACACCAGAAAATAACGGTGTGTAGAGACTGCGTCCGTCCATCAGAACTTCGAGTTTGTCTGACACCGTAGAATTGAAACCTCGGGCACTTACGGCCCAGGTATGTGCGTCTACCTGACTAACCTGCACGCCAGGAACTAGTCTTAGCGCATCTGGAATGTTGCGAGCGCCGGACTGTCTGATGTCTTCAGCAGTTAATACGTAAACCGCAGCGGCAGCCTCACTGAGGCGCTCGGCTTTTTTGGATACGGTGGTGACGCTGATATCCATTAAGGCGTCGAGGCTGAGACCGGTCAGGTCGTCGGGTAAGGCAGCGGCGGCAATTACCTGATTGCTGCTGGCGATTATGGTCGTGGCAACTGCCCAGAATAACTTGCTACTCGATAGTAGCGCCTTATGCTCCGACATATTGTATACCCCCGACTAGGACTTTCATTGTCCGCCTACAACAGTAGCTCTTATATAGGTAGATACCTGTAGATTAAAAGGCTGAGTTTAGATGTTAGTTATGGCGCGATTTCAAGGTCAGAACGTATTTCTGAAGCGAGGCTTCAGGAATGGCATAGGCCGTTAATCATCATAATCTGGTTACGAAAAGCGTAGGTCAATGAATACCGGGCTCGTGCGTGATGCCAAGATTAGGTGTTTTTGGTGTTGCCGTGCCATTTCTGTGCGGCGGGTGTTCAGGAGCGCATCGTGTGTCCGCTTTTTCCCCAAATACCTATCGTTGGTCGCGCAGTCCCAAAGTAGTTATACGCTTAAAGTGGTCAGCTCTAAGTGATATCGAATACTTGGAAATCCTGTAACGAGAGACGTTATTCCACCTTGCCGCAAGTCACCTTGGCTTTCCCGGACAATCGGTGGCACAGCTTACCAATATGATTAATTGTTGTGTGGTGCATACTGGGCTATAAAATAAGTTCAGTACGCCTCATTGCATACCGCCGTTGGCGGTGCGTGGGGCCTCAGGAGTACCCCATGCGCGGTTTTAGCTTAGCCAATAGTTTACTTTTCTCTGGGTTGTTATCCCTTGCCGCCTGCGGTGGTGGGAGCAGTGGCAACCCGCAGGGCGGTAGTAGCGGCACGCCGAACGGGGGCAATAGCGGTTCACAGGAAGAGTTCTTTCAAACTCGTTTGCAAACCGCGTCTGGCTTTTGTCGCACCTGTCATATTCCCGGCGGGGTGGCAGATACCGCCGACGGCGATGGTTTAATGCTGTCTAGCAATGCGGCGGATGACTTCCGGCTGCTGCGCGCTTCATGGGAGACCTTGGGCGGTGGCGTAGAGACTAGCCCGCTGTTATTTGAGCCCAGTGACCCCAGCGAACCGCATAGCGGCGGTAAGCCGTGGCCGGCGGGAAGTCAGCCCTATGAGGCGATGCGTATCTTGCTGGCGTGCTGGGATAATCCAGATAGCTGTAGCTTGAGTGGCGGTGTGAGTGGCCCAGCTCCAAATTTAGAACCTTTGCTGGGCAGCGCGCGTGGCGGCCATGTTTGGTTTGATTACTGCGGTGCAGATGATAATGGCAATCCGCGCCCTGACAGTGCGCTGCTACCCCCTGACCCACGTTCGCTGGTGCAGCCTGGCATAAGCAACGGCAAAGCGGTGGCCTTTAATGCCTTTTGGAAGGATTGCCATATTGATCCTGAGTTAGTGGGCGAAAGGCCTCATCCAGAAACCTGTGGCCAATTGCGTGAGAGTTACGCCAAGGGCGCACCGATTATGGAAGGCAACGGCCAGCTGGGTGCGGCGACGACGTTTGCGGGTCAGCAGCCGCACGGTTTGTCGGCTATTAGTGCCGATCAATACAATATGATGTGGCTGCTTTGGGGCTTGCCGGGTCGGCCCGATAATTTCGATCAGTTAGTTGCCGAGCGCCACGGCTTCGGTCCCGTTTTGAGCGGCCCAGATGCACCTCGCAACCCTTACCCTTTGCAGGGCGAAGATCCCAATTTAAGCAATGGTGGCTCTGGTACTTTGCCGCAGGGTTTAACCCAAACACGCAATAATGATGGCAGTTACAGCGGCTATATTGCGGCCAACTGCCAAGGCTGCCACAGCACGCCGGTGGAAACCGCCGACGGTCTTGATTACCACTACGGTGCAGGTGGCGGCTTGCTGGATGCCAGCACCTCTGCGCGTGATTTTGGTGCTTTGGGCGGTGCGGGAACGTTAGTTATTGATCGCGCAGGTTTTGGTGGACGGGTTCGCGGTACGAACAATGCGCAGTTTGCCAATGTGCTGGCATTACTTGGGAGTTTTGAAAATCAAGATCCAATTTCCTTTGGGCAAATTCTTAATAATGGTTCGACGGCCACTGGTGATACGCCGGCATGGTGGAACGTTGGGCATCGGCCAGTAAAGTTTGTCGATGCGATGTTCTCTGGCGACGCGGTGCGAGTGGATTTCGCACTTTTTTATCCGCTGCTTGATAAAAACCCGTTGATCGACGGCGAGGCTCCCGGCATTTTTGATATGGAGCGTGTTGATCAATGGATGAGTGAAAACGTTCAGTACGGCGACCACTGGATTATGGCGCAGAAGTCGCCAGAGTACCCCGGCGAGATTAACGAGCCGTTGGCAGAACAGGGCGCGGTGTTGTTTCACACAAAAAACCTGTGGACTGGGAACATTAATAATACTGTGCAACAACCGGCTGAAGGCAATGGCAGTTGTGCGGGGTGTCACGGCGCGTACTCGCCGCATTACGTAAATGATACAAGTTATTTGGCAAGTCCCGCTTTGGAGGGCATGGCGAGTTACATCACACCCATCGATATTATTGACACTGATCGCGTTCGTTTAGACACCTTTAACGAAGGTACAAACCAAGGCTTATCTGGCACGTTTGTGGGCTACCCTGAGACCGCCGATACCGCGCAGGATTGCCGTGTTCAGAATATGGAATCATTGCGCAATGGTCGCCCCAAAGGATATGCCGCGCCGCCGCTCTACGGTGTTTGGGCAACCGCACCCTATTTGCATAATGGTTCTGTGCCAACGGTGGCTGCCGTGTTGGATTCAACTTCACGTCCGGCAATTTGGCGCAGAGTGTCTAAACCCGCTCGGGCCGATCAGCAAGGCCAAGTGGTAATGGGTTTTGATTATAATTTTGCCCGCGCCTACGACCAGCAGAATATGGGCTGGGATTACGACGAGTTAGCGTGCGGTGGTGATAACACCTTGCCCTATTTAGATTGCACGCCGCTTGATCCGCTGGTGGATACCATTTTGCAAATACCGGTAAATTCACTGTTTTCTAATCTTTTATTGAGTTGGAATATTACTAATCCGCCAATACTGAGTAATCAGGACGTAGAGAGCCGGAAGATTTACAACACCGCGATGTTTAGCCAAGGTAATGGCGGGCATGTGTTTAGCGATGTATTAAATGACGCCGAGCGCAAAGCTATTATTGAATACTTGAAAACCCTTTAAGGTTTTGCAAACGAAGGTGCCGAATAATCGCAGTGCGTCGATTTTAAAAGAAATAAAAAGCCACTTAGTTAATCGCTAAGTGGCTTTTTTTCTATAGTTAGAAAATGTATGGCCTTACATTTCCTCGCGTTTACAGGCTTTAAAAGCTCGCCGCCAGTTCTGCACCTTCGCGTATTGCGCGTTTGGCATCTAGTTCCGAGGCGATATTTGCGCCACCGATGAGGTGGTAGCGCGGGCTGGCTTTTGCGTCTTGTTCAGACGCCGAATTGTAAAGCTCGCGAAGTGGTTCCTGTCCTGCGCAGATTACAATGTGGTCTACCTCTAATAGGCGCTGTTTGCCGTCTTGGCTGATATGCAGGCCTTGGTCGTCTATACGGTCGTAGCTGCAGCCAGCCAGCATGTTAACGCCTTTGTTTTTGAGTGTGGCGCGGTGTACCCAGCCAGAGGTTTTGCCTAGATCTTTACCCAGTGCGGTGGTTTTGCGCTGAAGCAGGAATATCTCCCGCTGTGAGGGTTCGGGATTGCCAGCTACTAGCCCGCCGCGTTCTGCGCTGTGTTGATCAATACCCCACTCGGCAGACCAGCTGGCGATGCTTTGTGGGAGTTCGGCGCTGTGATCGTGGGCGAGGTACTCCGCTACGTCAAAGCCGATACCGCCGGCGCCGATAAGGGCGACGCGCTTGCCGATGGTGACATTACCTTTTAATACATCGATGTAGGAAACCACCTTGGGGTGGTCGATACCTGGAATACTCAGCGCGCGTGGGCTCACGCCTGTCGCAATAACAATGTCATCGTAAGCGCCGTTGATGAGTTCAGGTTTCGCTACGCGGTGATTAAGCGTGAGTTTCACTCCGGAGCGCTCAATTTGTGTACCGAAGTAGCGCAGTGTTTCATCGAACTCTTCTTTGCCGGGGATCGTCTTGGCTAAATTGAATTGACCGCCGATCTTGTCTGCTTGATCAAACAAATGCACGTCGTGGCCGCAGTCTGCTGCCGCGGTGGCGCAGGATAGCCCTGCAGGGCCGGCGCCGATGACGGCAATTTTCTTGGCCTTGGCTGTGGGCTTAAAGACCAGTTCAGTTTCGTGGCAGGCGCGGGGGTTGACCAGGCAACTGGCGCGCTTTAATTGAAAGGTGTGGTCCAAGCAGGCTTGGTTGCAGGCGATACACGTATTTATTTGCTCGCTGCGATTGCTGGCAGCTTTATTCACCCATTCTGCATCGGCCAGCATCGGTCTGGCCATCGATACCATATCGGCTTGGCCGCTAGCCAAAATGTGCTCGGCAATATTCGGCATATTAATACGGTTAGACGCGATAACGGGAATGTTGACCGCCTGCTTTACGGCGGCGGTGGCTTCGCTGAATGCGGCGCGGGGCACCGAGGTGACAATGGTGGGTACACGCGCTTCATGCCAGCCAATACCGGTGTTTATTAGGGTGGCGCCGGCGGCTTCAATCTCTCGGGCGAGGTCTATTATCTCTTCTCTAGTGCAACCGTCGGGCACTAAATCAAGCATTGATAAACGGAAAATAATAATAAAATTAGCGCCAACTTTTTTGCGGGCGGCACTGACGATTTCCACGGCAAAGCGGCGTCGATTTTCGGGGCTGCCACCATAGCGGTCTTTTCGCTTGTTAGTGGCCGGCGCCAAAAATTGATTAATTAAATAGCCTTCGCTGCCCATTATTTCGACGCCGTCATAACCGGCTTTTTGGGCCAGCAGCGCGGTATGGGCAAAGTCGTTCACTGTGCTGGCCACGCCGCGGGTACTTAAGGCGCGCGCTTTAAATGGATTGATCGGCGCTTTGCTCGTTGAAGCAGTTTTAGAGAAGGGATGATAGGAATAGCGACCGGCATGAAGAATTTGCAGGCAGATTTTGCCTCCTGCGTCGTGTACCGCCTTGGTGACTTTACGATGATTGCGGATATCTAGGCGGGAGTTAAAGGTACTGGCGCCGGGGTAAAGCCAGCCACTTCGGTTGGGGCTGTAACCGCCGGTAATCATAAGGCCAACGCCGCCCTTGGCGCGTTCCGCGAAGTACGCGGCAAGTTTGGGGAATTGCCAAAAGCGATCTTCTAGACCGGTGTGCATCGAGCCCATGACGACCCGATTTTTAAGGCGGGTAAAACCCAGATCGAGGGGCGTGAAGAGGTGAGGGTAATGCTGATTTTCTGTGCTCATGGCATGGCTCGCAATATCTAGGCGAGGCCAAGATATCCCCTGAAGTTTACAGTGTCAATATTTGAGCTAAGTCACAGTTTGTCGTCGCGACACAATGATTGATATGGCCCCATCTCGCTCTGTCGCTGACGTAAATCGAGTGTAATTAACTTGCATCGGATGGATGCATTTACCACGTATCTTAATCGTTATTTTAGTGCTGTGGACTCATTAGATTCTCAGTTTTACGGTGAGCCGAGAGTGAATTTATTTTGCATCGAAAGACTCGATAACGAGTGTTGCTGGTCGTGTGCTATATCTGATATCTGCTAAGATCTAGTCCTATTTATGAGGATGGCCGCATGTCAGTGACTCAGTACGTTGATTTAGAACAATTTATGGACGGTGTTGTCCGTCGGAACCCAGGCGAAACCGAGTTTCATCAGGCTGTCTACGAAGTTGCAGTTGATATCTTCGATTATATACGTGATAAGCCTATTTACCACGAGGCACAAATTTTGCGCCGTATCACTGAGCCAGATCGTGTAGTTTCTTTTCGTGTGTGCTGGGAAGACGACGCGGGCAATGTCAGGGTGCAGCGGGGCTATCGAGTACAAAATAATAATTCCATCGGCCCCTACAAGGGCGGTCTGCGGTTCCACAAAAGTGTCAATCAAAATATTTTGAAGTTTCTCGCTTTCGAGCAAACCTTTAAGAATAGTTTAACCGGCTTGCCAATGGGCGGCGGAAAGGGAGGGGCTGATTTTAACCCTAAAGGAAAGTCTGATCGCGAGATCATGCGTTTTTGTCAGTCGTTTATGACCGAGCTATATCGGCATGTGGGTGAAGACACGGATATTCCCGCAGGTGACATTGGTGTGGGCGCCCGCGAGATCGGCTATATGTTCGGCCAGTACAAGCGCATAACTAATCGCTACGTTGGTGTGCTAACGGGTAAGGGCTTGGAATGGGGTGGCAGCTTGGTTCGCAAAGAATCTACTGGCTACGGTGTGGTGTATTTTTTAGATCATATGTTTAAACAAGATAAAGCCACCATTGACGGTAAAGTTATTGCGATCTCGGGGGCGGGCAATGTGGCGACGCATGCCGCAGAGAAGGCCATTCAACTTGGCGCCAAGGTTGTCACCATGTCTGATTCCACCGGTTTTATTCACGATCCCGATGGACTTAATCATGAAAAGATTCAGTGGATAGTTGATCAAAAAAGTCAGGGGCGTGGAAGTTTAGCAAGTTACGCGGAGGTATATTCTGGTGCTCGCTTTCATGCCGGTGAAAGGCCGTGGTCCGTATCTTGTGATGTTGCCATGCCCTGCGCAACGCAAAATGAACTGAACGAGAAAGAGGCTAAAGTTCTGCTGAAAAATGGCGTGAAGGCTGTCGTTGAAGGCGCGAATATGCCTTGCAGCAATGATGCTATTGCGGTGCTGCGGAATGCGCGAATTTTATTTGGGCCGGCCAAGGCCGCTAATGCGGGCGGTGTCGCCGTATCCGGTTTGGAAATGAGCCAAAACAGTACGCGAATTAGCTTGAAAGAAGAGGAACTGCAGGGGATGCTGCGCGAGATTATGGGAAATATCCATAAGAATTGTTTGGAGTTTGCCGTGCAGGACGATGGCTATGTTGACTATGCCAAGGGCGCTAATATAGCGGGCTTTAAGAAAGTCGCCAATGCAATGTTGGCGTTTGGAATATTGTGAAAATAAAAAGGCCGCCAGAGCAATTTCCTAACGGCATTTGTTGATGTGCGATATCTCAAAAAAGGGCCAGTGAGCAACGCGCTCGCTGACCCTTTTAAAGGTGACACTGCGAAAATATTATCGCGCTGCGGCTAAGGCACCGAGTACGCGTTTATTAGCTTCAGTCAGTGCTGCGCTTGCTTTGACCTTATACTCGCCTGGATTGGCGACAACACTGATTTCTTTAGTGCTTGAAGTGCCGCCACTGACAGCGCCCAACACCGATGAAAACACGTTGGCGGCCTTTTGCATGCCACTGGTCGAGTCTTCGCTTGTACCGTAGCCGCCAGGAATAACGACCGGCGCCTTAATGTGTACGGCACCGTTGGGGTGGCTGAAGGTACTGTTAACGCCCCGCATAAAGTCTATGCCCGAGCCAGGAGTAACGTGAACACCTTGGCCAACGCTGACTTCTGCAGAATACTCCGCGCCTTTAATATTTGAGTAGGAATTGGATTTGTAGTCAGTTTCACTGCCAAAGTAGACGAAATGTACCGTGTAATTAACATTGAGAATAGGTGTGCTCAATTGGTTGGCCACGTCATAGGCTTCGTATGGCGTGCCGCCACCAATAGCTCTGCCCATTAGGGTGCGTCCGCTTGGTGCAAACGTTGCGTCTTCACGGCTGCCGCCGGTGATCATTTTAAAAGACGAGGTGTTTTTTATAGGGCTGGCTTCTTGTTTAATTTTTTGCCATGTGGTGTTGCCGGTTAGCGCGCTTTCGTCGGCAATGGTGTAGCCATTACTTTTTAGGCCAGCGATGAAATTTTGGTAAGCAGCGTCAGTGACGGCTTGCATAACGTCATCCGGAACACCGGTTAAAGTCGCTTTCATACTGCTGCTAGCATAGCCAGTGTCACTGCTAAACATTCCGCTCTTGGCGGTGGCAGAGGTTTTGTCGAAGGTGATAAAGGTGACGCGGAAGTCGCCTATTAGCACTTTGTTTTGTCCTGCGAAAACTGCTGCATTCGTTAGAGCGATGGGCTCAACGGCTTTTGGGCTGCCGCCTACACCGGCGCAGGCAGTTATCAGCGTGAGGATCACGGCTGAGAATATTATCTTTTTCATGAGCTTACTCGTAAATTACCTAGGATGAAGGTAATCATAGAGTGGTGGTGTACGCCTCAATACCCCCTAAATCGGGGGTATTTGTAGTAGTCGTGACTATATTTCCGGATAGAGGCTGAATTCTATGGGGTTGGCCCTGATCGGTATTAGCGCATTTTCCCTTGTCGCATTCAGTTTGACATCTGATGTTAAGGGAGATGTTCCACATTTGCTCACTTTCAAATTTCTGTTTGATAGCGCACCGTATCCATCCCAGGTCAATTACTGACTTTTCTTAACGAACTCAGACTTTAGCATCATTGGGCCGATACCTTTGATGTTGCAATCAATGTTGTGATCACCCTCAACTAGACGACCAATTTTCACTTTGGTACCGATTTTGGCGGTGTTTGATGTACCCTTAATTTTAAGGTCTTTAATGAGTGTTACATAGTCGCCGTCGGCTAAAATATTACCGTTAGCATCTTTGATAATAAGTTCGTTTCCCGTCGTCACTTCTTCATTAGGATTCCACTCAAAACCGCATTCGGGACAAGATAATAGGGATTGGACTTCGTATACGTAGCTCGATTCGCATTTTGGGCACGGCGGTAGGTCGCTCATTGTTTGTCTCCTAAAACTTATAAAAAAACGGTGAAATCACTTAATCCAAGCGATTTAATTAAGGGGATTAAGGTATTTAAATCTTCTGTGACGATTGGTGTATCGTCATTATCGGCAAATACAAAGGATTTACTTTGATGGTCGAAAAGCATCACAAACCATTGCGCTAGATTACCGGGTCTGATTCTGACCTGTGCTTCTTTCCAGGCACCTGTTTTTCCCAATGCAATCGCATTATCTAGCCTCATAATAGTGCTCCTTCTTTTAAGGCGTCTTCAATTGCATCGTCCAGGGTGGCAAAAGATACGCTTAGCGCTACCGAGTTCTCTTCTCGTGCTTTGGCTAGGATTTTCAAAGGTTGAAATTGCCAGCTTGAAAACCGAATCGATATGTTATTTTTTTCGCAGTGGGAAATTAATTTCTTTATGGCGGCGAGTCCGCCGGCGTCTAGGTAAGCGCTATATTGTAGATGAATAATAAGACCATTTATCCCCGTTGTTTGTGTAGAGAGTTCTCCGACGATGCGATCCGCGGCAGCAAAAAATAAGGGGCCGCGAATTTTTAGAATCTTAATATCCTTTGGTGGTGTTGTGTGAACAAAATTGGGGTTGTTGGTAATGTCGACTACATCGGTAAGGGCTGCAATTTCTTTCATAAATAACAGTGACGCCAATACGATACCTGTGCTGATGGCGATTACCATATCGAAAAAAACAGTCAGTGATAGGCAGGTCAAAAATACCAGTACATCGCTGGTCGGTGATGTGCGCACGAGTTTTACAGATTTTGCTGCTTCGCTCATGTTCCAAGCCACTACCATAAGCAGTGCGGCCATGGCTGGCATAGGGATATATGCCAAGACTCGAGCGAGGAGTAATAGGCTGATTAATATAACGACAGAGTGAACGATGGCTGCAATAGGTGATACCGCCCCGGCCTTGAAATTAGTTGCCGAGCGCGCAATAGCTGCGGTTGCTGTTACGCCGCCAAAGAAGGGCGCGATAAGATTACCTAAACCTTGCGCGAGTAATTCGCTGTTGGCGCTGTGTCGCTTACCTGACATGCCGTCGAGTACGACTGCGCATAGCAAAGATTCGATGGCGCCAAGCATGGCAATGGCAAAGGCCACCGGTAACAGGTCTGAAATTAAGTTCAGGGAAAGCGCTAGTGCGTGTCCGTCAGCACCGGGTCTATTCCATGGCCAGTCAAAGGTGGGTAGGTAAGGAGGTATGCCGGGGGCTTGTTCGCCGCTGGGGAGTAAGTAATGAAAGCGGGAGCCAACGGTGTCCAGTTCAATACCTTGCCAACTTAATACAATGCCTAATAGGCAGGCTAGTGCTAGCGCGGGTAAGTGCGCTGGAATGCGGCTGCCAAGTCGCGGCCACGCTATCATGATGGCAAGCGTGAACAGCCCGGTTGCAAAGCTGACTAAATCGATTTGTTGGAAATGACTGGCGATGGCGATGAGTTTGTCGATGAAATGTTCGGGCATGTTATTGATTGTCATGCCGGTAAAATCGGTGATCTGTAATACGGCAATGACAATGGCGATGCCGCCGGTAAATCCCAGGGTGACCGATTCGGGTATGTACTCGATAAAACGGCCGAGTCGCGCGTAGGCCATGGCCACCAAAATACTGCCAGCCATAATTGATGCTAGCAATATACCTGCTAAGCCATATTCTGCTGCTAGCGGATGCAAGATAACCACGAAGGCGGCGGTGGGCCCAGAAATACTGAAACGACTCCCGCCGGTCAGCGCGATGATGGCGCCGGCGATCAGTGCCGTGTACAAACCATATTGTGGTGCGACACCGCTGGCTATGGCCAGTGCCATTGCTAGTGGTATCGCGATAATGCCAACCGTTATCCCGGCTATAACGTCTTTGCCTAGATCGCCACGGGAATAGCCGTCGGCAAATGCCTCACGAAGTGCGTGCCCTACTCGGAGTGACAAAAGATGTGCTCTATAAGGCAAGCCGAATTTTCCTTCAGTGTAAGTGAGTCTATTTTTGCACTCAGTTCGGCCTTATGGAGTAGGAACCTCATCGAGCACGCAACGGGTTATGGCTGTGGGCGCAGACGATATGCGCTACTCAGTATGATAATAGCATTATAATGATATTATCATTTATTGGCCGTGGAAGTCACATTCATATTAACGCGCGTAAAAGGACGATGCGCGACGTCTCTGCTGCGCTTCCGGTGGTTTCGTCAGTATTCGGGCAGGGCTGATCTCAGCGCGGTTCTTTACTCTTCCGGTGTTAAAAAGGAGGTGTGTGCAGCGTTTGCGGCTTATGAGGGTGTGTGGCAAACAGGGCTGTGGTCGCGGCGCAGGCCGCTCGCTATTATTGTGGTTATCTACAGGGTGGCGATAGGACGCTGATGGCGGTGTGGATAACGGTTGTGCACCGTCTGCTCGGTGTTCGATAAGGGCGCTAGTTTTTAGGTTTTGGGCCTTTTGGGCCTTTTGGGACCGCTGGGCTGGTGCTGTAACTGACACCGTGATCAGCTAAATAACCACGAATGAGTTGGCGCACTACCTGTGATGGGGTGAGATCTTGAGTGGCACAAAGCTCCTCAAGCGCCGTTTTTTTTGCCGGATCAATCAATACCGTCAATCGAGCAGTTTTTGATTCCAAAACACCCTCCATTATCATTAAATTATAACTTGATGTTAATAGTAAGTTATCGCGTTGCAATGATCCATAGATATACCCGACTTTGACGAAGTGCGTTTATGTCATCTGGTTTGATTCAAGACTGGGTCATGTTGCAAGCACTATTAGGTTTGCATTCGGTCAACTTTTTGATGGCGAGAGCGCCCTAATTCATTGTGACTTTAGTGTGTAAGTTGGCATGTGAATATGTTTCGAGTGTCATTACAGCAGTGCACTGCGCAGCTCGCTAATTTCTTGTTTCGCTTCGGATAGGAAGGCCAAGCCTTGTTCCGGCCCCATTTCTTGCAGATGTAATTTTTTGAAAGCGGGCAGTCGCGACAGTTGTGGCAACTTGCCGTGACTGCGTTCGTCAAGATAGGTGTGGTAGCGGGCAATCAGTATTAAATCTGCTAAATCCGCAGTTGGATTTTTATCCCGCATCCAGTTTTCTCGATTTAAGCCGACAAGAATCAGTTCTTCGTCAAAGTGCCAATTGTGCAAAATCAGGCCGCTGATCTTGCCGGTAAATTCGTTAAGTAATTCTTTTATTGCGCTTGGCTCAGAGGTCAGGCTTGGAAAGTCCTTTAAATTGGCGAGTAAAGGTAGCGCGCCTATATCTTGAATTAGCCCGGCGAGCAATGCGCGGTCGGGGTCGAAGCCGCAGTGCCTGGCCATAACATGGGCGAGGGAGGCGGTGTACACACTGCGTCGCCAAATATCACGCATGCTGGATTTAACGGCGGTGTCTTGGATTAAAAACAGTGCTTTCAGGGCGTAGCTTGCGGTTAGGTCGCGCGCCGCATTGAGGCCCAGTCGGCGAATGGCCGCGGTAAGGTTGCGTGCGGGGTTGCCGCGGCTGTAGTGCACGCTGTGACTGATTTTTAGTAAGTAGGCGCTAAGGCCAGGGTCTTGCTGAATAAGCTTGGCGAGGTCGTTAATATCTAATTCGGGTTGCGTGATTGCCACGCGCACGTCAATCGCGATGTCCGGAAGGCTTGGCAGCTCCAGTGTGCCGGCGCGCAGGGAGTCCGTCACGAGCTTTAAAAGCTGTGCCTTCGGCGTTGGTTCAGTGGATTGTGGAGCTGCGGCCATTACCAAGTCTATTTACTGAGAGCGACTGAGTACTGTCGTGTTTCAGTGCTTATTACACAATAGGGAATTGCCGTAGCGAAGCTCGGCCGATACAAGTGTACCGGCCGTCGAGGCTGCGTTAGACGCTTATTTGCTCAGCGCGTCTTGATGAGACAGGAATTCGTCGTAATTTCCTTGGAAATCATTGAGTTGCTGATCTTTAATCTCAACAATTCGGGTCGCTAACGACGACACAAATTCGCGGTCGTGGCTGGCGAAGATCAGCGTGCCTTCGTAGTGCTCTAGGGCTAAGTTGAGCGCTTCGATGGCTTCCATGTCCAAGTGGTTGGTCGGTTCGTCCATGATCAAGACGTTGGTGTCTTGCATCATTAATTTGCCGAACAATAGGCGGTTTTTCTCGCCGCCGGAACACACTTTAGCGCGCTTGTTAAAGTCGTCAGAGGAGAACAGCAGGCGGCCCAGGGTGGCGCGAACGATTTGGTCGTCGTGCTCGGGTTTGCGCCAGCGGCTCATCCAGTCGAATAGATTTAGGTCGTTGTCGAAGTCGTCGCTGCTGTCCTGCGGGCAGTAGCCGAGGGTGGCATTTTCCGCCCACTTCACTACACCTTCGTTGGCACTTAACTCCTTCATTAAGCAGCGCAAAAAGGTGGTTTTGCCCGCGCCGTTTTCGCCAAGTACAGCTAAACGTGTGCCCGCTTCCAGAATGAGGCTGCCATTTTTAAACAAGACTTCGTCAAAACCGTGACCGATATTTTCTAGGGTCAGGGCTTGGCGGTGAAGTTTTTTGTCTTGTTTAAAACGGATATAAGGTGACTGGCGGCTGGAGGCTTTAATTTCATCCAGCTGAATTTTGTCAATTTTCTTGGCCCGCGATGTTGCCTGTTTTGCTTTAGAGGCGTTGGCGGAGAAGCGACTCACGAAGGCTTGCAAATCTGCAATCTGGGCAGACTTCTTCGCGTTTTGCGACTGCATCCGCTCGCGGGCGGCGGTGGCGGCAGTCATGAAGTCATCGTAGTTGCCGGGGTAGACACGCAGCTCGCCGTAGTCGATGTCGGCCATGTGAGTACACACTTCGTTTAAGAAGTGGCGGTCATGCGAAATAATAACCATGGTGCTTTTGCGATCGTTGAGCACGCCTTCCAGCCAGCGGATGGTGTTGATGTCCAGGTTGTTGGTTGGCTCGTCGAGTAGCAAAATATCTGGATCAGAAAACAGTGCCTGGGCGAGCAGTACGCGTAGTTTCCAGCCTGGCGCCACTTCACTCATGGGGCCAAAGTGCAGGCCAAGCTCGATGCCGGCACCCAGCAAAATTTCACCAGCGCGGCTTTCGGCGCTGTAGCCGTCCATTTCCATGAACTGGGTTTCAAGATCGGCGACTTTCATGCCGTCTTCTTCAGACATTTCGGGTAGCGAGTAAATGCGATCACGCTCTTGCTTGATTTCCCACAGCTCGGTGTGACCCATGATGACGGTGTCGATAACCGAGTATTGCTCAAAGGCGAACTGGTCTTGGTGCAGCTTGCCAATACGCTCGTTGGGGTCGAGAGACACATTGCCGGAGCTGGGCTTTAAGCTGCCGTCCAGAATCTTCATGAAGGTGGATTTGCCGCAGCCGTTTGCGCCGATAAGGCCGTAGCGATTGCCACCGCCAAATTTAACGGAGATGTTTTCAAAAAGCGGCTTGGCACCAAACTGCATGGTGATGTTTGCGGCGGAAATCAATGTTGTATACCCAATGAGTGATGAAGTGGAAATTGCTAAAAGAGGACAATGTGCGGGGCGCGAATTATACGGGTTTATATACCGTGGGTCGAGGTGCCGCTGGTTTTTGGCGGGATATTCGACGAAAACGAGCTCAATTTCGAGCAAGTACAGTGATTTAGCGGTGATGAAGCGGCAACAGACCCTCGGCTCTCGTGCGAAAGTCACCCTTTGCCGACTTGCCCATGGTGTCTCGCCAAGCTATGTCGTTGATTAACAGTGAAGTCGTCGCGCGCCGCTATTCTAATTTTGACTGGTCGGCGTAGTTTAGAAGGCTTCTAATAAAACCATAATAAGCGAGGTAACTATGAATACGGTAACACGAGAGCCCGTTCCATTCTGGGCGCGGTTCTTTCTAGCTTTTGCAGATATCACCATCTTTAATGCCCCTGGGCGGCCGTTCATTAAAGTGGCGTGGGCGGTCGACCTTCATAAAATTTTCACCCTTTTTATTATTTACGCAATGATGAGTTACTACGGTAATTTCAGTGCTGGCGCTTGGGTGTTCTTAGCTTTACACGGTATCTATGGCTACTGTTGGCTGATCAAGGATTTGGGGTTTAGGGATCATCAGCTTGAGAATAAATTAAGCTTTCTAGGTTTTATCAATTTATATGTGTTGCTGATTGCCTGGTACTGGTTAATACCGTGGCTGTTTATTGCGCGGGCGATAGAGCCTAGCGGTTTGATGTTATTTATTGCCATTGCCATTCACACCCTGGGTGTCGTGACGATGGTTGCGGGCGACGGGCAGCGGCACTGGATTCTAAAATACCGCTCTGAACCCGGTTTGATTAAAGAGGGAATGTATCGCTACACCCGCAATCCTAATTATTTGGGAGAGTTAATGCTTTACGCAGCGTATGCTCTGCTGGCGAGCCACTGGATTGCGTGGGTCATTTATTCGTATATGGCGATTTACTTTTTGGCGCGAATGAAGGGCAAAGACAACGCGATTTCCCGTCACCCCGGCTGGCAGGAATATAAAGCGCAATCGGGTTTGGTCATTCCCTGGGCGCTTATAAACGGGCGGGCCCTTTTGGATAGAATCAACAAGAATAGTAAGAAAATCACGGGGACCCATATTCATGAAAAATAGCCGTGCTTGGCGGGGATTTTTTCAGTTCTCCGCAATTTTTAATTTTTCTGCCGCGTTTATGATGCTATTTGTACCAGAGTTTTTCTTTAGTATTTTGATGATGAGTGAGGCGCTTACTGCTGAGGCCATTCCCTGGCTTCATCAGTTTGGCGGTTTAGTACTGGTGTTTGGGATGGGCTATTGGCTTATATCTACCAACCCGATGCTGCATAAAGATATTGTCTGGATGGGCTGCGTAGGGAAGATCGTGGTCTTTACCATCGCGTGGATCGATATTGCATTTTTTGCTGCGCCAATCGGTTTTGGCATTTTGGTGATAGCGGATTTAATTTTTGCGATGTTCTTTGCAGCGTTCTTTGTAAAAAGAGGGGAAGCTAGGAAATAATTTTTCTATTAGTTTAGCCGTCTATTATATAATGATCCGACTTGTGAGATTCTATATCTGTTTGGGCCTCTAATCCAAACAGATATAGAATCTCACAAGCCCGATCAGTTTATCGCCGTGTTACAGCCAAGGATTGTTCATATATCCCAACTTGTGGAATTTCTCTATTAACTCGCGATGACCGAATGCGCCCGCCGCAGATTGGAAGCCAACCGCTTTAAGTTCACCGTTGAGGAGGCGCTCTGAAGCCTCTGTACATATTTCGCCGGTGAAGGTATAGGGTGCATTGAGTGACAGCGGGAATACGGTAGTGACCTGTCGGCCCTGACCAATACAGGTGATGACGGTGCGGTGAATGTCTGGGCTGTCTTTGGGTGGTTCTGCTGGCGTCATTTCATCGCCGAACTGGTTAGTCAGCTCTTCTTTTTGAGCTTGATTCATTCCCACTGATTCTTTGTTAAAGCGATGAATTAAGCCGACTACGCCTTCGATAATTTCGTCGCCAAAGGCGGTTAGAACTTTACAGTTTCTTACGCGTTCATCGTGCTCATACCAGACTGGTTCACAGCCGCCGCTCCAAGGTAGGGCCAGCGCGGGTTGCGACATATGAGGAACCGTAATGGTGAAGTGGCGGTCGCCCTGCCATTCAATCATTTCGTTGTTTTTGAGTAGATACTGGGGATTGTTCACCATGCGTAGAAAAGACTTTGTCGACGCTTGCGAGGGCAGTGCATCGTTAATTTGGTAGGTGAGATCCAGGCTGTCTACACCCTCTGTTTCAAGCGTCACTTCTGCGGCTAGTGCGCCGGCGCACCACATGTAGCTGTTTGCTGGACTAAGTAATAGATTTTTTTCTGCGAAGGCTTTGCCGTATTGATCGCGTACCGCGATAACAAAGTCTTGCTCGCCGGTGGTGTCTAGGTAGTGGCAATTTGCTTCGAGGCAGGTTTCAACAACCGGCCACGCTAATTGCATAAAAGGGCCGGCGACATTGATGACGACTTCGACTTTGTCGAACCACGGTAGCAGCTCCTCGCGGGAGTTGGCGGCTTGAACAATTGTCGCCGGTGCTTTGCGGCCCAGGCGCTCTTCAACGATGGCGAGTGAGGCCTCTAATTTGTCTTGGTTTCTACCAGCAAAATAGAAGGGCATGTCGCGTTGCGCCAGGCATTCGGCCACTAGTTTTCCGGTATAGCCGCTGGCACCGTATATGAGTATGCGTGGTGAGTTAGACATAAAATTACTCCGTTATTGTCATTATCAAAAATTATTATCAACCAGCGTGCAAAGAAAACTGGTGGTGATTTAAGGTATAGAAAGTGGCTAAATCTAAGAATGCGAATTACGGACAGGTTCTTGCGAAATTCGGACAGCGGTGCTAATTTAAAAATAAAAAGGTCGATATGAAGCCAAAGTATCATTCAGCAAAAACCATACTTTCTCCTCTGACACGTTTGCGAGAAGAGGGCATTTCCGTTGGCCAGGCCTTGACTGGAACAGGCCTTTCACTGTCGATATTAAGTAAGCCAGAGCAGCACGTTAACCTCAGCCAAGAGCTTATGTTTTTGCGTAATTTGCGCAAGGCGACAGGCAATCCGGCAATTGGTCTGAAGGTTGGCTCGTGCTATCCACTTAGTCTGTTTGGTATCTATGGCTATGCCTTGATGAGCGCGGCAACAGTGCGGGATGCCCTCAAACTAGCTTACGAGTTTGTCGAGCTGAGTTTTGCATTTTATGAACACAAAATGTCATTTCGCGGTGATCATATTGTGATGAGTATGAGCGCTGACGATTACAATGACGATGATGTCGCGATGCTGAATGAGCGCGAAATGATTGCCACGCTGATGATTTTGCGCGGTCTAATGGGAGAGGAATTTCGCTTGCATTCGGCAACGCTACGCAATGCGCCGCAGGCGTCTGCTGCCGAGTACGATAAATATTTTAATTGCCCCGTCACGTTTAACGCCGATGAAAATGCCTTAGTTTTTTCCGCTGATTTACTGCAGATTCCAATTCTGCAAAGCGATAGTGATACAGCGAGCTTGTGCATTGAGCGCTGTGAACGGTTAAAGGCAAGGTTGACAGAAGAGTATGATATTGAAGATGAGGTGCGGGAGTTAATACTGCTGCGACCGGGCTATTTTCCGACTATTGAAGAGTTAGCTGCCAAGCTAAATATGTCTGGCCGGACCTTGCGACGCAAGCTCACAGCGCAGGGAATTGGCTATCAAAAGATAATTGATGATTTACGTTTTCAACTGTCCCGGGAGTATTTGTCTACTACTAACATTAGTGTTGAGCAGATGTCGCTACTGTTGGGCTATAGTGATCCCGCGCATTTTTCTCACGCCTTTCGCCGCTGGGCTGGGGTGGCGCCATCAGCGTTCCGCTCGTCATTTGTCTCGGCCTCGCGATGACGGAGATCGCTGGGGTTTACGCCCGTCCAGCGCTTGTAGGCGTGACAAAAGCTGGATGAGTCTGAATAGCCAAGTCTTACTGCAATTTCCTCTATTGTAAATGTTGTGCTTTGCAGGTATTCGATCGCGAGATTTCTGCGCACATCTTCAAGGATATCTTTATAGCTCGTGCCTTCTGCGCTGAGTTTCCTCTGTACCGTACGCGCAGTCATATTTATGCGATCTGCAATCGTCTCTAGGGTAAAAATTTCCCGCGGTGAAGACAGGATGTGGTTGCGTACAACATCTGAGAATGTGCTGTTTCGCGCCAGCTGTAAGCAAATTTTGGCGCATTGATTGCTATAGATTCTCGCGGTTTCGGGCTCAGACTGCGCGAGTGGGTGATACAGTAGTTTACTGTCGAATGCGTAGTAATTTTCAGACGAATTAAAATGAATGGGGCATTTAAAATAGTCACTGTAGACGTGGGCATAAGTGGGCTTTGCTTGCTTTAAATGTACCTCAAAAACTGGGAGGTCTTGGCCCAGTGCTTCTTTAAAAATAGTGTGGGATGCAACCAGACCGCGATCGACCATATATTGGTAACTGCCACCTAGATCTCGCAATTTCTCTAGACTAACGTAGGCTTTATCTCCTCTAACTGTTGTATTCCACTGCATGTAGGTCCACGTCATTAGTATATTTTTATACAGCACCGCCATGCCAGATAGCAGGTTCTCGCTAGTCATTACCGCAAGGCCTAGTAGGCCGTAGGCAGACAAATGGTAGCGCCCACCTACCATTAAACCGAGTTCGGGGATGTTGATGCTTTCGATGACGGCGGTCGTAAAGTTTAGCTCTTGATGGGGTGTCAATTCGTATGTTGGATCTTCAAGTGCCTGAGGTGGAATACCCGACGCGTCAAGCATGGGGGCAGGATCTAACTTGTATTCCTTTAGTAAGGAGATCAAGGGGTTAAGCCCGTAGCTCAGATGTCGGGAGGGCGGGGTGCTTAATGACGACCTTAGCTCCATGACTGGAATCTCTTATTTTGATTATGAAGGCTGTCGTAAATTAACAACCATAATGTCCTCTGTAAACATCTAACTTCTCATTTTGCGCGGATAGTATGGTCACCTAATTATCGATTTCTCGAAAAACCATAAGAATAGAGGTGAAAAAATGACTAGTCAGTCTGCCCAAGAGCTAACACATCCAGAAAGTAGTGATCACAGAAATTTAGCTGCTCCCATTTATACTTGGGAAAGCACGCCAAAAGGCGCCTTGACTATGTCAGGTGCCGAGGCTGAGCTGCCTGAGCACATTGCTGAATTTCAGAAAACGCTGCGAAATTTTGCGCTGAATGTGATGCGTCCGATAGGCATAAAGCTAGATCGTATGACGCCGGAGCAAGTTATTGCGAAAGAGTCATTGTTTTGGGAATTTCGCAAAAAATATTTGGAGCTTGGTGTTACGGTTGAAGCACTAGGTGAAATGGAGCCGCAGGAAGCGGCCTTGCTGTTCTCTATTTTATTTGAAGAATTGGGCTATGGCGATGCAGGCCTGGCGATATCGGTCGGTGCGGGAATATTGCCTCAATGGTTGTGCGCGAAGTTTGGCCGCCAAGATTTACTTGATGAGTTTCCTGATGCGGTATTGGGTTGCTGGGGTATTACCGAGCCAGATCATGGCACGGATATGCTCGACCCGAGTCGTCAAATTGTTTATCCCGGTAGCTCCTACGGTCGCCCCAACTTAGTGGCCGATTTAACTGGTGACGACATTGTATTAAATGGTCAAAAGTCTGCGTGGGTTTCTAACGGGATTATTGCCGATGTGTGTATTTTGTATTGCGCGGCAGATTCGGGAAATGGGCCGTCAGCCACTGAAGGCTGCGCGCTGGTTTTTCCAATGGATTTACCCGGTATTAGCCGTGGCAAGCCATTAGATAAAATGGGGCAGCGGGCATTAAATCAGGGCGAAATATTTTTTGATAATGTGCGTATTCCACGCAAGTATTTGCTGGCCGGGCCAGAGGACTATCAGCGTGCCGTGTACTGTATTCACGCTGAAGCCAACGCCTTGATGGGGGCAACATTCACTGGTCTCGCGCAAGCGGCGGCTGATTTAGCGCTCGACTACGCCCACGAAAGAAAGGCGGGTGGCGTTCCGATTATTCAGCATCAATCTGTGCGCAGTCGTTTGTTTCATATGTTTAGAAAAGTAGAAATTTCACGTTCGGTTACCCGCCGTGGTTTGAATTTTAATAACGACCCTAAATTGGGCACGCCGTCGCTTTGCGCCGCGATGTTTTCTAAAACAACCGGCACTCAACACGCCTTTGAGGTCACTAGTGATGCCTTGCAAATCTTTGGTGGCAACGGCCTGAGCAAAGAGTATCCGCTAGAGAAAATGCTGCGCGACGCGCGTGCGTCTCTTATTGAAGATGGCTGTAATGAAGTCTTGGCCATCAAGGGCGGCAGCTACCTTATCGATAGTGAAAAACTTTCATAAGGAAGTAATACAGTGAAACAGAATGCTTATGTTGCCGGCGTCGGAATGACGCCGTTTGGCAACGCTATGGATAAAACCCTTAATGATTTGGCCTGTGCATCTATCAAGGATGCCCTGCAGGACGCCGGTATCCCCAAAGAGGAGTTGAACGCGGCCTATATGGGTAACGCTGCAGGTGGCGTTATTACCGGCCAGGTTTGTGTGCCTGGGCAGGTCGCCCTGCGCAGCATGGGGATTGGCAAAATACCGGTTATCAATATTGAAAACGCCTGTGCAACGTCTGCGACCGCTTTTCAGCAGGCTTGTACCATGGTGACTCTCGGGGTCTATGACGTGGTGTTGGTTTGCGGTTATGAAAAGCTTTATCACGAAGATAAAAACAAAACTTTTTCGGTTTTTACCGGCGCGATTGATGTCACCCAAACCGAGGCAATTACGCAGCGATTGCAAGCTCGTAATGACGCCATAGGCCAAGCGCTGGATATGAGTGGCGCGGGCAGTAGCCGTTCTATTTTTATTGATATATACGCGACGTGGGCGCGTGAGCATATGCATCAGTACGGCACGACCCGCGAGCAGTTGGCGGCGGTGTCAGCTAAAAACTCCGTGCACGGTAGCCTGAATCCAAAATCACAGTTTCAAAATGTTATCTCGATAGCGGATGTCCTCGCTGCTCGCGAAGTAGTTGCGCCACTCACCTTGCCGATGTGCGCTCCGATTGGTGATGGTGCGGCAGCGGTGATTGTTGTGAGCGAAAGTTATGCCAGGAAAATAGGCAAGGGACGCTGCATTAGGGTAAATGCCTCTAGTCTGCACAGCGGTTGGGATGCCGGTGAAAATGAACTGCCAATGGTGTCGGGCGCAGTTGCACAGCTTTATGAACAGGCAGGTTTGGGCGCTGAAGATCTTAACTGCGTGGAGCTTCACGATGCATCAGCGATTTCAGAAATAAAATATTACGAATACCTGGGTTTGTGCGCGAATGGGGCGGGCGGCGAATTTGTCGCTAGCGGAGCGTCATCCCTGGGTGGGCGCGTGCCGGTTAATACTTCCGGCGGATTGATGCGCAAGGGGCATCCTATCGGTGCCACTGGCGCGGCGCAAATTGTAGAGCTGGTCATGCAGCTTCGCGGCGAGGCCGGTGCGCGTCAGGTTGGTGGTGCCAGGGTTGCGCTTGCCGAGAATGGGGGCGGTTATATTGGTGCAGATGCAGCTGCCTTGGTACTTAGCATCTTGTCAAAAGAATAATAAGGGAAGGGATATGAAAGATCTCAGAATATTTTCGAATTTAATTGAAGATAAAAAAAATTCTAATCCAAACCTTGATGTGCTGACTTTCGTCAATGTGCTTCCCTGCGGCGATCTTGAGCATGAAACGAGAACGTATCGGGAGTTGTGGGAGCAGGGGCAGCGCGTTTTTGCCGGTTTGAAGAATGAAAACATGGCGCCGGGTGAAAGTTTTGCCATTGTTATGCAGAACCATCCGGAATTTGTAGATTGTATGGTGGGGAGCTCGCTCGCCGCGACCGTATTTGTTCCCATTGATCCGCGTACCAGCGGCGAGCGTCTGGAATACATGTTGAGTTGGGCTGATTGCCAGGGCGTTGTTTGCGCTGATTACTGCCTGAACAATGTATTGGCTGCCTGTAAAAAGTTACCGCAGATACGCTGGATCTGGGTTATGCACAGCGGCGAGTTAATGAAAATGCCTGGCAATGACCCGCGGTTGAAGAAATGGAGTGATATAGCGCACGCGGCGATAAATGAATCTGAGGGGCGTGTGCAGAGTGCAGATGAAACGATGCAAATGCTCTATACATCCGGTACCACCGGTGACCCAAAGGCTATTCGTGCACCCTACACTCGGTATGACACGGTGGCGTCAATAGGGCCAATGATAGGGCTCCGGGAAAATGACAGGCCTTATACAGGTTTGTCTTTTACCCATGCCAACGCCCAGTTAATTAGTTTGGGAAATATTTTAAAAATGGGTTTGCGTGGCGTTATCAGTCGCAAATTCACCAAGTCTAGATTGTGGGATATTTGCAGAGCTTATAGTTGCACCACGTTTAACTTGCTCGGCGGTATGACAACCGCAATTTACAGCGAACCGGTGCGGCCAAATGATGCCAATAATCCTGTGCGATTTATATTAAGCGCCGGCATGCCTGGTGCAATTTGGAAGGACTTCAGTAAGCGCTTTGATGTAGAGCTCTTTGAGTTTTATGGCGCTGCGGAGGGCGGCATGATGTTCAATCCGCCAGGTGTGGGACCTATTGGGAGTATTGGTAAGCCGCCTGCCAGTTTAACTGCCCGGATCATAGATGAGCAGGGTAATTCATGCGCACCGGGTGAGCGCGGTGAAATTGTTTTTGAAGCGGCGTCAGGCGAGCCCTTGGCTGTTGAATATTACAAAAACCCGGAGGCATCCAAAAAGAAGACGTCCGACGGCGTGCTGTATATGGGTGATATTGGGCATCAAGACGAAGATGGTTGGTATTACTTCGACAGTCGTAAAGGGGATGAAATTCGCCGCAACGGCGAGTTTGTTGATATCGCCAAAATAGAAAAAACCATTGCCGAATTTGATGATGTTGAAGATGTTTTTGTCTACGGCATTCCCTCTTTAAATGGTGCTCCGGGTGAGAAGGATGTGATTGCGGCAGTAGTGCCGGTAGAGGCCAGGTTATTCGATCCGGATGTGCTGGTGAAGCATTGTCGAGAGGTGCTGGGGCGCAACGATTTACCGAGTTATATACAGGTCATGTCGGAGATTCCCAAAACCGCATCTGAAAAGCCACAGTCACGTTTTTGCTACGAATTTTTTATGGAGCAAAAAAACCATGTCTATGACGTGGCTTCGTAAATAAAAAACAAAATAATAAATATTTTTGTGTCGTAAATTAACAGTGAAAGGGTCGGTAATGAGCATTACCGAAATGCAGGTTTAAAATTAGCATATGGTCATGATCTGATAAAAATATTTTGTACGTATATGAAATAAGAAGTGCATTGAATAAGCAACGAGGTCGTAACGCTAAATTTACAAACTTCTACATCGCGAAAGCAGGAAGTTTGTCGATGGATGAGATTCGGTTTCACTGCACAAAGATATCAAAACGAGATATAGGTTTGCGGTTATTGAGCCGAGAGCGCTTGTCGTTTCAGTTAAAAAGAAAAACCTCCCCATTTGGGCAGGTCTTTTCTAAATGATCGCGAAGTAGGATTGGTCCAGCAGGTTCTCAGGCAATAACAGCGCAAAGTGCTAAGTGTGTGCATTAGAGATTTATTGGATGATATGCGTGGCTAAGTGAGATGTAGCCGAACAGCGACACGATAATTGTGTGTAAAGAGCGTTTCATAGTGTCTCTTTGCCATGAAAGAGGTAGAAAACCTTAATGAATACAATAAGAAATAGAATAGCGTTAGCGGTGCTGGAGAATAGGAAAACTGCGTGGTTTTTCTTTATCGCCGTGACAATATTTTTTGCTATGGGCTTAAAGAACGTTGAGCTTAAAACGATATTTTCTGACTTGCTGCCCAAGGATGACCCCTTTATTCAAGTCTTTAAAGATCACCCAAATTTTGGTAATCCCTTAACCTTTACTTTGATGGTAAAAACTAAATCAGGGGATATTTACAACTCGGAAACGCTGGCCAAGGTGTGGCAATTAACACGTGATATCGATCTGTCTCCTGGTGTGGATCACGATCAGATATTGTCAATCGCGTCGGCCAAAGCGCGCTATGCGGAAGCAACCCCTTTCGGTATTGATGCGCAGCCTCTGATGGGTGATTCGGTGCCGGTTACCGATGAGGACATCGCGCAATTTAAGGAGAATGTGCGTAAATCACCTAATGCACAGCAGTTCTTAATATCTGGCGACGAGACCGCAACGATCATCTCGGCAACGTTTATTGAGCAGCGCCTGGACTATGGCGTCGCTTTTAAGTTTGTTAAAGATCTTGCCGATAATGCCCGCGATGCAAACCATGAAGTCTATATGGCGGGTCAGCCGGCGCTGACTGGCTGGGTGTACGAATACCAGCACCAAATGATCGGAATTTTTGCGATCACCTTAGGGGCCCTGGTTATCGCCTTAATTCTGTACACCCAAAATATCGCCGGTGTTGTTACGCCGGTGTTTGCCAGTATGGTTGCGGCAATTTGGGGGTTTGGTTTCGCCGGTTGGATGAAGCTGCCAATAGAGCCCTTGCTGATGATTGTGCCGCTATTACTTATAGCGCGGTCGTTCAGCCATTGCGTGCAGTTTACCGAGCGCTTTTATGAAGTATTTGCGCAGGTGGGTGACAAGGTGCGTGCTGCCGGTATTACCACTGGGCTTATGCTGGCGCCGTCAATCTTGGGGATTATCACTGACGCGGCGGGTATCTTTCTTATATCGATTGCGCCGATCCCCGCGATGGAACGTTTCTCTTTGTTTTGCGGCTTCTGGGCGATGATGCTTGCGCCAACAGGGGTCTTCCTTGCGCCGTTGCTACTGTCGGTATTACCTGCGCCCAAAAACCTTCACAAAATTATTTCCGAAGAGTCGGGCGGTGTGCACGGCCGAGTGAAGTCAGTACTCGCCTGGATTGCGACCTTTTCACAAGGAAAGCGCGCTCGCTATACCGCCGTGGTTGTGGTGCTGATAGCCGCTTTCTCTACCTACCACGCGATGCGTATTCAAATAGGTAACCCGGTCGAAGGCAGTAATTTGCTATGGGAAGACTCTGAATACAATGTGTCGGTCGCAAAAATTAATCAGCATTTTCCAGGCGTGAATACTCTTGAAGTTATTCTAGAGGCTAAGGACCCCAATAATTCAAACCGCGTTGCCCGTCAGGCGGAAACGGTTTCCACGATATCATGAAGTTAAGCCCCTGGGAATATCTTGAGGCCAGCTTTAAAAATCGCGGGCAGGCCAAATTTGATGACAAGGGTAATGTTGTCACACTGGATGGAAAACCGTGGATCGGAGGTATGCCCTTTCCCGATGCAAAAAACGGCCTGGAATTGTTTGCGGGCTTGACCATGAGCTGGGGGCGTCACGACGCTTCTTTTTATGCCATTCGCGAATACGATTTAAGTCGTGAAGGAAAAATAAACTACCAGTATGAAAACGGTTGGGCTGAGTATGCGCCGACTGGGCGACTGGTCTTGCCAGGAGTTTATTGGACGGGCCATGAAGATAAGTTGCGTTACCAGAGTGTCTTTTTTTCCGAACCGGATAGTGTGCGGGGCACATCGTATCTGAATATCTGGCATTACGATCAGAATAAATTCCCTGAGTTATACGGCTATATTCCTGACTTCAAGCGTATTCGACGCTTTCCTACTGACCAACGCTTTGAGCCCTTGGTGCCTGGCTCAAGTTTGTACTTGTCCGATGCCTGGGCCGCCGGCGACCCACTCCACACCTGGGGTAATTACAAGATTGTCTCCCGTGGTCCTATGTTGGCTGGTGTGAGCGGTGGCTGGAATTCGGCCAGCGAAAGCTGGGCGCACACAACCCACGGTGGCCCAAAAGGTGAGACCTTTTGGGATACCGATGTCGAGTTAGTGCCAGAGGCCATAGCGGTAGACGCCGAGCCGACCGGTTTTCCACGCGCCCCGGTGGGTAAGAAACGGGTGTGGTTTGACGCGAGAACACAGTTGCCGCTCGGCATGGTGTCCTTTGATCGGCGAGGGGAAATATTCCGCTCCTTTGATGGCGCTTACGGGCTCTATGAAGATGGCGACAAGCGGGTGATGGACGGTAAGCATCCGTATTGGTCGTGGGGCCATGTCCATGCCTTCGACGTTCAAACAGGGCAGATGACTCGACTCGAACAGATGGCCAGCATGAGCGGTGGCCACAAAATGATGGTGAACTCCCAGGATATTTACGATCGCTATTTAACGAATGGCGCACTGAGACGATTAGGTAATTAATAGTTTATTGTGAGGCAAATCCTATGACACAAACATACAAGGCATTAGTTGGCACTCGCCAGGATGGCAAGCTATCAGTGGGCTTTGCCCAGCTCGATGCGGCGGACATTGGTGATGGCGATGTGGAGATTGCAGTTGAATATTCTACATTGAATTACAAAGATGGCCTGGCGATAAGTGATGCCATTCCCATTGTGCAACAAGAGCGCCTGATCTTAGGTATTGATATGGCGGGCACCGTTGTAAGCTCTGACAGTTCCCGCTTTGCCGTCGGTGATAGGGTGGTGATGAACGGCTACGGTGCGTCCGAAACCCACAATGGTGGCTATACCGAGCGGCTGCGTACCAATGCGGATTACTTAGTAAAACTCCCCGACGGCATAACAACTCGTCAGGCGATGGCGATTGGCACCGCCGGCTACACCGCCATGCTCTCGGTTATGCGTTTAGAAAAATTAGACGTTGTGCCTGAGTCAGGCGTTGTCTTGGTAACGGGGGCATCCGGTGGTGTAGGGACGGTCGCTATTTCATTGCTCTCGGCGCTCGGCTACAGAGTGACGGCGTCTACCGGCCGAATGGAAGAGGCCGATTTTCTAAAGAGTCTGGGTGCCAATGATGTAATTAACCGCGCAGAGCTGTCCGAGCCTGGTGAAATGATGCAGGCGCCGCGCTGGGCGGCTGCAGTGGACTCCTGCGGTAGCCACACCTTGGCAAACGTCATCGCCCAGCTGCATTACAGCGGCGTTGTGACTGCCTGTGGTTTGGCGCAGGGCTTAGACCTACCAAGTAATATGATGCCATTTGCATTGCGCAATGTAACGCTGCTGGGTGTGGATTCGGTTCACGCACCTATGAGCTTGCGCGAAGAGGCGTGGCGGAGATTGGCTAAGGATTTGGATATGGCGAAGTTGGAAGCCTTAACGATCAATATTCCCTTTGATGATATACCGAGTGCCGCAGGGAAAATTTTGCAAGGCCAAATTCGTGGTCGCGCGGTAGTCGAGATCGCGAAATAATATTTTTTAACTAGCTGTAAATTAGAATAATAAGGGCAATGTTATGAGTAAAGAACTCGCCGTTTTTGGTTTGGAAGGTAAGGTTGCGGTGGTCACCGGCGCCGGTGCCGGGATTGGTGAAGCCTGCGCGCGCTTGTTTGCAAAAGCTGGCGCCGCTGTTGTGCTGGGTGATATCAACGTCGAGGCCTGCGAGCGCATAGCCGCCGAACTAAATGGACAGGGCTTGCAGGCTAAGGCCGTGCGCTTGGACGTGACCAGCGAGGAGGATTGGGCGGCGCTAAAGCAGACCCTGGTCGCATGGAAAAATCGTTGGGATGTGTTGCTGAATAATGCCGGTATCTATATAGGCGGTATGTTGGAAAACAATACTAGCGCGCAGGTAAGTAAAATCAACCAGATTAATATTGAGTCGGTATTTCTCGGCACTCGCGCTGCGGTCGAGTGCATGAAGCCGGGTGCATGTTTTGCGAATGGCGGTTCGATTATTAATCTATCGTCGATCGCGGGTTTGATTGGTGTGCCGGGGCATAGCATCTACGGCGCAACCAAGGGTGCGGTGCGCTCGCTTACCAAACATAGCGCCGTCGAGTTCGCCAAATTTGGCTACGGTGTGCGCGTTAATTCTCTACATCCCGGGCTTATCGAAACCGCGATGGGTGACCAGGCCTTGCAAGATTTTGTCGATATTGGTGTGGTAGCCAATGTGGACGAAGCCGCAGCGCTGCTTAAATCGGCCATGATCCCCATGGGGCGGCTTGGCAATGTGCAAGATATTGCCAACGCGGCACTGTTCCTGGCGTCGGATGCTAGCACTTATGTGACCGGAATTGAGTTGACCGTGGACGGCGGTTTCTGCGCAGCTTAAGGAGAATACTATGTCTTGTCAGGGAAAGGTGGCACTGGTTACTGGTGGTGGCGTGGGGATCGGTGAAGCCACCTGCCGAAGTTTGGCGGCGGCGGGTGCGATTGTTGTGGTAACGGATATTGATGAAGCGTCTGGTAGTCGTGTCGCTGAAGCCATCAATGCCGAGGGCAACTCAGCCATATTTATGAGGCTGGATGTCTGCGATGAGCCGCAGTGGCAGGCAGTGATTGCTCAGGTCATTGAGCGTTATGGCCGCTTGCAAATTTTAATTAACAATGCCGGTATAGCTAATATTTGCGGCATAGAAGATGAAACCTTGGCGGGGTGGAGAAAGACCAACACCATTAATAGTGACGCGGTGTTTATTGGTACCCGCGAAGCGATTCGCGTTATGAAAGAAACGGGTGGCAGCATCGTTAATATTTCTTCCATCGAGGGCATTGTCGGTGATCCTATGTTACCGGCTTACAATGCAAGCAAGGGCGCAGTGCGTGCGTTTACTAAGTCGGTTGCCTTGTACTGCGCAGATAAGAATTATGGCATTCGAGTTAACTCAGTACACCCCGGTTATGTGACGACACCACTGGTGAGCGGTGCTTTGGCGCGGTTAGCACAGAGCGACGCCGAGGCGTTTGCCCAACGCGTAGTGGCGAGCATTCCGATGGGGCGGATGGCGGAGCCAGCCGAGATAGCAAAAGGCATTGTGTTTTTAGCGTCTGACGATGCCAGTTATATGACGGGCTCTGAGTTGATTATGGATGGCGGGTACACGGCGCGTTAGCAATATATTCGGCTATTTGCTTCGGAAATAATAAAATTAAGTAAGCTTTGTCAGGGCTTCGTATGCGCGAATATTTAATTTTTCCAATGATCGCGCTGCTGGTCGGCGCGTGTATTCCGGTTCAGGCGTCGATGAATGCGGTGCTGAGTAAGTCGTGGGGAAACGTTTTTTATCCAACCTTGATTCTGTTTTCTGTTGCCTTGCTTTGTATTGCTATTGTGGTGGTTGCAAAGGGCATTAGGCCGCCAGATTATTCGGCTGTTATTGGTGCGCCCCCATACGGATATATCGCCGGCGTGATTCTGCTTAGCAATATATTGTTGATTACCTATTTAGCCCCCCGTATGGGAATGGGCAACGCGATATTCTATATTGTGACGGGGCAGATTGTTGCCGCAGTATTAATCGATCACTTTGCCGTGTTTGGGGCGCTTAAGGTACAGCTATCCTGGCAGCGAATAAGCGGCATTATGCTAATGGTGCTGGGAATAGGTTTGGCACGACATTAGCGCTCGCAAGACATAATGGCTTAAGTATAATGGGGCGACAATTAATCGCTTATCTGACGAGCCCCGGTGACGAGCCATTCCCATGACAGAAAATACCGAACTTAAATTATCTCCGCTGTGCCGTGTTATCGAGCAAGACGGCAAAACGCTTCGCGTTGAAATTTGTGAAGATGGCGACGGTGGCTGGCTACTTGAAGTCTTCGATGAGTTTAATAACTCCACCGTGTGGGAAGACGCGTTTGAATCTGATCAAGATGCCTTGTTTGAAATAGAAGCAACCATACGGGAAGAGGGCATCGATTGCTTAATTGGTCCTGTTGATGGCGGTATGCTGTGAGCGAAACACTTACAAACATGAACACGCCCGTTGCACTGGTCACTGGGGCCGCCCAGCGTCTTGGTGCGGAGATTTGCCGAACGCTGCATGCGCGCGGCTATAATATTATTATCCACTATCGACATTCCCTGGCACCAGCTGAGGCCTTGCGCGATGAATTAAATGCGCAACGTGACGCTTCGGCGGCAATACTGTGTGCTGATATGAACTCTGTGCTCGACGTGCAATCACTTGCTGAGCAAAGCTTGGCGCAATGGCAGCGACTAGATGTGTTGGTGAATAATGCCTCGGGGTTTTATCCGACAGCGCTTGAAAGTGCGGCTGAGAAAGATTGGGATGCCTTATTTAACAGTAATCTCAAGGGGCCATTTTTTCTTTCGCAGGCGGTGGCCCCAGCTTTGAAAGAAACTACAGGTTGTATTGTCAATCTCGTCGATATTTACGCTCAAAAGCCACTGCAGGGATTCCCTATCTACTCGATGGCGAAAGCTGGCGTAGCGATGATGACCCAGTCTTTGGCGCTTGAATTGGGCCCGGATGTTAGGGTCAATGGCGTGTCGCCCGGTGCTATTTTATGGCCTGTGGAAGAAACCGAATACAGTATCCAGGAAAAGCAGGATGTTAACCACCGCGTGCCACTGCGGCGTCAAGGTGAGGAAAGTGATATTGCTAGGACGGTGGTTTTTCTAGTGACGGATGCGCCTTATATTACCGGTCAGATTATTTCGGTTGATGGTGGTCGAACGGTGTCGATGTGAAGTGAGTCATTTGGCGAGTTATGAAAAAGTCTGCGTTAAAATATAAAAATATTATTTATCTTTCGATAAGTATTCTAAATACTGGGTCCCGGTTCGTATAGCTTGGGAAAGCGCCACATTCATTGCCGGCGCTTTCCCTGTAGGTCTATTTGTTGAGGCGATGATTGACGAGGTCGTCTACGACGGCTGGGTCGGCCAAGGTCGACGTGTCTCCCAGGGTGTCTAATTCATTCGCTGCGATTTTGCGAAGAATGCGGCGCATAATTTTACCCGAGCGTGTTTTTGGCAGACCGGGTGCCCATTGTATTAAGTCTGGCTTCGCTATGGGGCCAATCTCTTGAACACAGAGCGCGATAAGTTCTTTGATTAGCTGTTCGCTTCCTGTGATGTCATGCATTAGCGTGACGTAGGCATAAATTCCCTGACCTTTTAGGTCGTGCGGGTAGCCAACCACAGCGGCTTCCGCGACAGCCTCGTGTAGCACCAATGCGCTCTCCACTTCGGCTGTCCCCATGCGATGGCCAGAGATATTTAAAACGTCATCGACGCGGCCGGTGATCCAGTAGTCGCCGTCAGCGTCCCTGCGGGCGCCGTCGCCGGTAAAATAATAGCCGGGATGGGTGCTGAAGTAGGTTTCGATCAGTCTTTGGTGGTCGCCATAGACGCTGCGAATTTGTCCGGGCCATGACCGTTTGATGACGAGCAGGCCTTCACCGGCGCCTTCAATTTCATTGCCGTCGCTGTCTAGAATAGCGGGCTCTACGCCGAAGAAAGGACGGGTGGCTGAGCCCGGTTTCATATCGATGGCGCCGGGCAGTGGCGTGAGCATATGCGCGCCGGTTTCGGTTTGCCACCAGGTGTCTACGATGGGGCAGCGCTCCTCGCCGACGACACGGTGGTACCACTCCCACGCTTCCGGATTGATGGGTTCACCGACGGTGCCGAGTAATCGCAGGCTGCTGCGATCTGTTTTGTTAACGAATTCATCACCCGCGCCCATCAGTGCACGGAGTGCAGTGGGCGCAGTGTAGAAGATGCTGACATTGTGCTTATCAATTACCTGCCAGCAGCGCGAGGCGTCGGGGTAGGTGGGTACGCCTTCAAATAGCAGAGTGGTCGCGCCGTTGGCCAGCGGGCCATACACGATGTAGCTGTGGCCAGTAATCCAGCCGACGTCAGCGGTACACCAAAAAACTTCACCGTCTTTATAATCGAAAACGTATTTGTGACTCATTGCCGATTGCAGTAAGTAGCCCGCGCTGGTGTGCAGTACGCCCTTGGGTTTGCCGGTTGAGCCGGAGGTGTAAAGAATAAATAAGGGGGCTTCGCTTTCGACCTCGACGGCGGGGCAGTCTGCAGATGCGTTTGCTACTGCGTCGTGGTACCAAATATCGCGATTATCTTGCCAAGCTATATCGCCGCCGGTGCGTTTAACCACTAGGCAGGACTCAATACTTGGGCAGTCGCGGAGAGCGAGGTCGGCATTGTTTTTGAGCGGTATTTTTTTTCCGCTGCGCAGTCCTTCGTCGGCGGTAATTAACATTTTACAATCGGCATTTTGGATGCGGTCTTTTAACGCCTCTGGCGAAAAGCCCCCGAATACCACCGAGTGAATAGCGCCGATGCGAGCGCACGCTAGCATCGCATACGCGGCCTCTGGAATCATCGGCATATAAATGCAGACGCGATCGCCCTTGGCGACCCCTTGGGCGAGTAACACGTTGGCGAGTTTGCAGACGGCGGTATGGAGTTCGCGATAAGTTATATGGCTGGAGTCCGCTGGGTCGTCACCTTCCCAGATAATGGCGGTTTGATTGCCGCGGGTCTCAAGGTGACGGTCGATACAGTTGTAGCTGACGTTTAGTTTGCCGCCGTCGAACCAGCTGGCTTCGCCCTTTTTAAAATCGTACTTGTTTACGGTGTGCCAGCGCTTATCCCAGCTTAAGAATTCGTCGGCCTGTTTTGCCCAAAAGCTGTCGGGATCTGTAAGCGATTCTTGGTACATCTCTTCATATTTGGCTTTATTGATATGAGCTTGCGCGGCAAAGGCGGCTGGAACGGGGTGGACGGTAGACTTACTCATGACCTTGCTCTCTATAATGCGAATATTATGATTGTTGGGCTGCGGTAAGGCAGGAAACAGATCACTTTGAAAAGTGTATAAAGAGTCAGGATAACGGCTTGGCCGATAGGATTGAACCCTCAAGTAGACTAATTTTTATGGTTCATGGTGATTGTGTGGCGCAGGAGTAAGCTACCGCGACTTGGCAGTTTAAGATCTATTGGGGGGAGTGGCAGAGGCGAGCGCCTCTGCCAGATGATCAGGCGACCTGAACAGGGATGGCGTTGCTGGCGTGGCTAACGGTGTTGTCCGCATTCATATAAATAAGGCGCGGCTTGAAGTTGATTAGCTCCGCCTCTGAATATGTAGCGTAGGCGCAAATAATGATGACGTCGTCGACATTGGCTTTATGCGCCGCTGCACCGTTTATAGAAATGATGCCGCTATTGTCTTCGCCACGAATAGCATAGGTGGTGAAGCGCTCGCCATTGGTGACGTTGTAAATTTGAATTTGTTCAAATTCACGGATGCTCGACATATCGAGCAACTTACCGTCGATGGCGCAAGATCCTTCATAGTCAAGCACGGCGTGAGTCACGCGGGCTTTGTGAAGTTTCGCTTTCAGCATAACTGACTGCATAACGCTGTTCCTTTCTCTATCGGTCGTAACTGGCTTAATTAGCGGCCAGCATTCCCCAGTCGGCGCTGGGGTTAACATTCAGGGTGACGTTGTCGATCAAACGCGTACTGCCAAGTTTGGCCGCGGCGAGTATGACCACTTCTTCGGTGTCCAGATCAACTGGACGCAGAGTACGCGCATCGCAAATAGTAAAGTAGTCAGACTCTAAGCCAGCCTTATTCAGGCTGATTTTGGCGTGCTGTTCTAATTTACTGTAGCTGTCGTACCCGCAGGCAATTGCCTCTCGAGTTTCCTGTAACACACGATGTAAAACCGGTGCAATTCTGCGCTGATCGGCATTGAGATAGCCATTGCGCGAACTTAGCGCTAAGCCGTCTTCTGCTCGCGCAGTCGCCACACCAACGATGTTGATGGGCATACACAGATCGCGCACCATTTTACGGATAACGCTAAGTTGCTGAAAATCCTTTTCGCCAAACACCGCGGTGTCTGGTTGCACGATATTAAAAAGCTTGGTCACTACTGTTGCTACGCCGGTAAAGTGCCCCGGGCGACTTGCACCGCAGTGGTCGTCAGACAGCTCTGGCACAGAAATTTTGCTGTGGCTGTCCATGCCTTCCGGGTAAATTTCGCTTACCTGGGGAAGGAATAAAAATTGTGCGCCGGCGGCAAACAACTTTTCTTTGTCTGCGGCTAGGGTGCGTGGGTAGCTGCTGAGATCCTCGTTGGCGCCAAACTGCAGCGGGTTAACAAAGATACTGACTACTACGATGTCAGCGTGCTGGCTTGCTCGCTGAACAAGGCGCAGATGTCCCTCGTGCAGATTGCCCATAGTCGGTACAAAGGCGACGGTTTTACCCGCGCGTCTTCCCGTATTTAGAGCGGCCCTTAGTGATGCGGCTGTGCTATATGTTTTCATACCACCTAACTTCCCAATCTCATACTTCGCAGGGCGAAGGTAGTTTGCTGTGAAGTCAGTCCGCGCACATCGCGGGCTGGCGACCAATACACTGGCAATAAGGCCTTTAAAAGCTGAAAAGATTGTTCATAATCTGATCAGTTTGGCCAGTGGCGGGCAAGTATGCCCCAATCGGAATGGCCGTTCAATGCTTTGGTAACAAAAAAATCATGACTTTGTTACCTCAAAAAATGTTCCCCGAGGTAACAGTTTGGGATTATAAGCTCTTAGTCAAAACTATGCTCCTCTGCGGGGAAGCTACTGTCAATGACCGCGTCATTATAGCGTTTCAGGGCATCTTCTACACCGTGACTGCCCTCCGCAAAGTTACGTACAAACTTTGCGGTTTTCTCGGTGATACCCAGTAGGTCGTGTAACACCAGTACTTGGGCGTCGGTCACATTGCCGGCTCCTATGCCAATTACGGGGATTTTTAGCTCAGCGGTGATTTCAGCGGCGAGTTTGCGGGGTACGCACTCAAGTACCAACATCGCTGCGCCAGCGGCTTCTAGCGCTATGGCGTCGGCGAGAATGGCTTTCGCTTGACTGTCGTCGCGGCCCTGGACACGGTAGCCTCCGAGTACGTTAACGGATTGCGGGGTGAGTCCTAGGTGGCCGCACACGGGAATTCCGGCTTGATTGAGCAGTGTTACGCTCGCTGCTAGCCAGCTACCGCCCTCGATTTTCACCATGTGCGCGCCTGCGCGCATTAATGTGGCGGCGTTGTCGGCACATTGTTGCGGGCTATTATAGCTGCCAAAGGGCATGTCGCTGATGATGAGGGGCTGCTGGCAGCCACGTGCGACACAGCGGGTGTGGTAGGCCATGTCATCAATGGTGACCGGTAGTGTGGAGTCGCGCCCCTGCAGCACCATGCCCAGCGAGTCGCCGACGAGAATGGCGTCTATTCCCGCCTTTTCGACGAGTCTGGCAAAGCTTGCGTCGTAGCACGTCACTACCGCAAATTTTTCCTGCTGTTGCTTCTTGGTTAGCAGTTTGAGGATGTTGACCTTGCTCATTGAGTGCCTCGCAGGTACTTAAAAAAATGTGGGGTTAAAGTAATGGCGACCGCTTGGTATTTCCAGCAGATATTTTAATAATTGCTCATATTGACGGTCGTTGTTGGCGAAATCGATATCGCTGGCATTAATGATGAGCAGTGGGGAGTCGTTGTATGACAGGAAAAACTCACTGTAAGCGGCATTAACCTGTTCTAAATAGTCGCCACTCATACTCTGTTCAAACTGCACGCCGCGGTGCTGTATACGCTCTTTTAGAACCTTCACCGGAGCTTGTAAATAAATCACCAAGTCTGGGGTTGGAATATCAACCTGCACCTGTTGATAAACTTTTTTGTATAGCTCCAGCTCATTGGCGTCGAGCGTGATTTGCGCGAACAGAGGGTCTTTCTGAAAGAGAAAGTCGGCGATATGAGTTTGGTTAAACATATCGCTTTGGCGCAAGTCACTGAGCTGCTGGGCGCGCTGAAACAAGAAAAATAACTGGGCTGATAGTGCGGCATGACGCTGATTGGCGTAAAAGCGCTCTAGAAACGGGTTGTCCTCTGCTTTTTCGAGCAGCGTGTGGTAGCCGAGTGATTCCGCTAGGCGTCGCGTCAGGGTGCTTTTGCCAACGCCGATGGGGCCTTCAATCGCGATAAAGCACGGCGGCTTCTCGGCATTGATGATGGGCTCGTTAGGGTGTGATCGCTTTATCATCTGGTGCTAAAACCCATAAATTGTCGTTGTCGGAATAGTGTATATCGGTGTTCTCGCCCAAATAGTGGCGAAGTAGCTCGGGTGGTGCAATATCTGCGAGTGGGCGTAGCACAAAGTCCCTACTGAACATTCTGGGGTGTGGGACAATAAGTTCTGGTGTTTGAATATTTGCAGTGCCGTATAACAGCAGGTCGAGATCTAATGTTCTGGCCGCCCAGCGAATCTCGCGCTGTCTATGGTGCTGGGATTCTATGGACTGCAGGGTGGCTAGAAGCTTTGGCGCCGTGAGTGTCGTGTCGATAGCGATAACGGCATTAACATAGTTGTCCTGCTCGCCGGGGCCAATCGCGATCGATCCATAGAGCCGAGATTGCGAAATTAAAGTGCAATCTGGGGTGTTGGCAAGGGTCGTTATTGCCGTCAAAACTTGCTCTTTGGGCAGGTTTAAGTTGCTGCCCAGCGCAATATAGCTTCGAATCATCTGGGCTTGCGGGGGCGGCGGCGTCGCGGAGCGCGAGGTTTTTCACCAGCGGGAACCTGAGTGAGCATGGCGCCACGGGTGTCTGCGTGAGCCTCTTGGAATGCCAGCCACCACTGTCCTAATCCTGCCTCTACTTCTCCTGCTTGTTCGCGCAAAAGTAGGAAGTCGAAGCCCGCTCGGAAATAGCGATGATCTAAAAGTAACTCGGCGCGCTTACCTGTGCGGCGGGTGAGTCGGCACTGTAATTCCCATATGTCGCGCATTGGCAAAGAAAATCGCTTGGGAATGGCAACAGTTTGCTGTTGTTTATGCAATACGCGCTCGGCGGCTTGGTGTAGTGCTGGAATTTCTGGAACACCGCTATCCAGAATTTCTTTGTGAATACGTTTTACGACGGGCCACAGTAGTACCGCGTAGATAAATGCCGGGGTGACGTGTTTATCTTCGGCAATTCTCGCGTCGGTATTGATGAGGCCTTGTTGAATAATCGCCTCTGCAGCCGGCTCGTGCTGATTCAGCATTTTCTGGGTTGCGGGGAACAGAGGGCTGAAAAGACCGTAGCGCTGCAAAAGCGCGTAAGTTTGAATGCCCTGGCCAGACATTAGGAGCTTGATCACTTCATCAAACATCCGCGCAGCGGAAATGTCGGTCAGCAGTGGTGCCAGGCGTTTTAGTGGCTCTTCGGTGCGTTGTTCGATATCAAAGTTGAGCTTGGCGGCAAAGCGGACAACTCTGAGCATTCTGACGGGATCTTCGCGATAGCGTGTCTCAGGATCGCCGATAATGCGTATGAGCTTGCGCTCTAAGTCTTGCATGCCGCCAACATAATCGTAAACGCAGAAGTCGCGACTTGAATAATAGAGGGCGTTGATGCTTAGGTCGCGGCGCGCGGCATCTTCTTCCACCGATCCGTAAACATTGTCACGGGTAAGCATGCCTGATTCAGTGCGGGCGGAGTGCTTGTTGCGCTGAGCGCTGGAGGCGGGGGCGTCGTGGCCGCCCCGAAACGTGGTGACCTCAATGATTTCGTTGCCGAAGCGCACGTGCACAATGCGAAACCGGCGGCCGATGATTCGGCTGTTGCGGAATGCACCGCGAACTTGCTCAGGAGTTGCATTGGTCGCGATGTCAAAATCTTTGGGTTGGCCGCCCAAAAGCAAGTCGCGAACGCCGCCGCCCACCAAGTAGGCATCGAAGCCCTCTTCGTTTAGGCGTCGAATAACTTTAATTGCGGCGTCGCTGATATTTTTGCGGGAAACGCAGTGCTCATCTCGCGGAATAATGGTCGCGGAGTTTGGCGCGTATTGGGTGGGTTTGGAAAACTTGCCAGAGAGTTTTTTCCAGAGCCCGGTCACGGAGCTAGATGTCATTGATGTTTGTGCTTAGCCGATAACTATTATGAAGCCGGTATTCTAGCACAGGCTTATTTCTAGTGTTGTTAAAGGATTGGTGGAATTTTGGCTTTGTAACTGGAGGCAAGTTAAATTTTGGAGCTTCTAAAACGAAGAAGGGGAAAACATTGTCTTCCCCACCCAGGTCTCTTTGCTTTTGTATTATTATTATTCTTTCTCTGTTTTCTTATTATTATTTTGTTTTTTTATTATTCTTCGCTCCCAATATAGAGCATATGCCGTGCCAGTTTTGTTTTTTCCTTTACTATCAGTATCTTACTGTTTTTTGTGCTCGTATTTGGGCTTTGCATATTTGTAAATTGTTACCTTACTAAACGCCCTTTGTTACGATTGCTTGTGGCGGGTAACGCCTCCGTTTTAATTCTATGAGCCTGAACGGGAACTAACCTTCTTGCGTGGAATGCCCAATCGTTGGCGGCGCTCCCACAGACATTTTCTGCTGACGCCGAGTTTCTGTGCCAGTTCGGTTTCGCTCATAGAATCCTGGTGTTCGAGTACAAAGCGTTGGAAATAGTCCTCCAGTGAGAGGTCTTCGCTCGGGTCTGCATGTAACGGCTTACGGCGCTCTGGCGCGCTGTTACTGCTTATTTGCCGTGGCGGCGGGTCGTTGCGACGCCCGCGAATCTGGCTTATATCGACGAGCTCTAAATCAATGTCGAGTAATTCGTTGTCGATTTCTTTGCGGTCACAAAGAATCACTGCGCGTTCAATGGCATTCTCCAGCTCCCTAATATTGCCGGGCCAAATATAGGTGGTGATTGCCTGAATTGCCTTTGGACTGAAATGCATCAGCGGCTTTTTCATCTTTTCGCAGCGATTTTTAAGCAGGGTTTCGGCAAGTTCTAGAATATCTTTGCCGCGCTCGCGCAGTGGCGGCAGCTCTAGTTTCATGACGTTAATACGGTAGTACAAATCCTCCCGAAAGCGCCCGGAATGGGCCATGTCTTTGAGGTCCCGGTGCGTCGCGCAGATCAGTCTGACATTCACTTTGATCGACTCCACCGAGCCGATACGGCGAATTTCGTCCTCTTGGATAAATCGCAATAGTCTAGCCTGCGCTTCCAGTGGCAGTTCGCCGATCTCGTCAAGGAACAAGGTGCCGCCGTCGGCCGCTTCTATAAGGCCTGTACGATTGGTGTTGGCACCCGTAAATGCGCCTTTTTCGTAGCCAAATAGCTCGGATTCAATCAGTGTTTCTGGAATCGCGGCGCAGTTTACGCAAATAATAGGTTTGCCACTGCGGGTACTTTGATTGTGAATGGCCCTCGCCACTAACTCTTTACCCGTGCCGGTTTCGCCGTGGACAAGGATAGTGGCATCGGTTGGCGCTGCTCGGCGGATATGATCATATAGCTGTTGCATTGCTTTGCAGCTGCCGATCATGCCATTGGCATCTGCGATTTGCTTGCGCTGATTACTGCTCGGCTCGGGTGTGCTGTTTGCTTGCTGTTCGGTGGTGTTGCTATGAATGATACGCGCCACGGTTTCTAGCATTTCGTCGTGATCAAAGGGCTTGGCAATATAATCTATAGCGCCTTTTTTCATGGAGTCTACGGCGGACTTCAAGCTAGCGTAACTGGTCATAATCAAAACGGGAGCATCAGATTTATTGATTAGATCGGTACCCGCTCCGCCGGGTAGGCGTAAGTCACTGATTATTAAATCGTAGTCGTTTACATTGTAGCTGCTCAGTGCTTTTTGCACCGAGTCGGCCTCGTCCACCTGATAGTCATTCCTCTCGAGTAGGCGTCGCAGCGCCAGACGGATGACATCTTCGTCTTCGACTATGAGGATTTTGGGCATAATTCTCTCCGTGGGTTTGTTCAGCGATTACCGAACAGGCGCGTAGCCGAACAACATAACGCGATCAGCGGAATAATTCTAGTTTGACTCGGTGTCGTTTAGCGTGAGTCGGATATGGATACGGGTTCCGTAGCTGCCAAATTCTGGCACCGGGCTTTCAATGCTGATCTCGCCGCCTAGGTCATTGATAATGTTGTATACCAAGGCAAGGCCTAAGCCGGTGCCTTTGCCGGGGTCTTTGGTGGTAAAGAATGGTTCGAATATCCGGTCTTGCAATTTTTGGTCGATGCCTGTGCCGTGATCTGTCACCGTAATGCGCGCATTTGGAGTGTCTGATTGTGCGTTTATGGTGATTATCGCATTGTCGCTACTTGCATCTCGCGCATTGGATAGTAGGTTAATAAATACCTGCATTAATCGCTGGGTGTCGCCTTGCACAGCAATATCGACGGGGCAGTTGTTGTTGTAGTGGATTTGGCGAGCTTCATTGTCCAGGCTTAGAAGCTGTATCGCCTCGGACACGCAGTTGCGGATGTTGACGGCTTCCGTTGCTTGCGACGGTGCTTCGCGACCAGTGTGGGCAAAATTGACTAGGCTGTGCACAATACTGCTAATGCGCTGAGTTTGCTTAACGATTTGCGAGGCGGTTTCCAGGGTGTCTGGGTTTTCGGTTTCATAGCGTAGGTTTTGAGCGAGACAGGCAATGCCGGTGACCGGATTGCCTATTTCGTGGGCGACTCCTGCCGCGAGCCGGCCGATCGAGGCGAGGCGCTCTTGGTGAGTGAGCTCGTGCTCTAGTAGTTGGGTGTCAGTAATATCTTCTACTACCACGATCAATTCGTCGCGGCCCCACATCTGTGATTCAGTTCGATGTAAATTAAGCCAGCGCAAACCTTTTTCAGTCTCCAGGCAAAACTTACTGCGGTGCAGATCGCTACTCGCTAAAAAGCTAATTAAACAATTGGCCCACGGTGCGGATATGCCAGAGAGGCGTGAGCCAGTGACGTCGCTAGATTTGATAGCCGTTATATCAGCCATGGACATATTCCACAGCAAAATTTCTTGGTCTCGCCCTAGGGCGCAAACACCAATAGGAAGGTCTTCCAGCGTTTGCCGATGGTAGCGGCGAAGGCTGTCGAGGTCGGCGGCAAGGCCCGTGAGGTTGGTTTGGTAACGTTCTAGGCGCTCTTCGATATAGGTTATGTCTTCACTGCTGCCTAAAACACTATCCGTATAGGGCAGTACGCGATCAATAACCCGCCTAGCGCTGGAGGGCCCGACTAATGATGATAAGTTGATTTCTATTCTGTCGCGGATACGGCGCAGGGCATAAGGGCGTGTTTCTAGCTCATTAAGCTGTAGTTCGTCTAATGCCCGCCTAAATTCCTGTTCGGCGGCGTGGTCTCCGAGCGCCTCCTGTAAGCGCTGCCGTATTTCGCCGGCAGATTGTAGATTTAATGTGTGGCGGCTGGGGCGGTTAAGGTCGTCTAGAGTGCAGGCTTCCGCAGCGCTGCGCTCTTCATCAGAGGTTTCACTAAATATGGAAACAATAATGAAAAATGCACTGTTAACGCCTAGGGATACACTGGCCACGACAACCCAGAATAAGTCGCGATCGAGTGAATTGATATACAGCTTTTCTAGATAGGCGGGGTGTTCATTGGTGAACATGGGGATCAGTAATCCCAGTGCCCACACAATAAAGCCGGCAGTCAGGCCGCAGATAAAACCGTTTCGATTGGCCCGGGGCCAGTACAGCACGGCAAGCACGCCTGGCAGAAATTGTAGGCATCCACCGGCGGAAGCCACCGTAAGATTTGTGAGAGTTTGAGTGTCGCCGATTAACTCATAGAAAATAAAGCCGATTAAAATGATAGCGCATATTAGTAGCTGACGAGTCATCAGCAGCCAGCGATAGATGTCAACGTTGCGGCCTTTGGGGCGCAGGATTGGCAATACTAAATGGTTAAGGCTCATGGACGCGAGTGCGAGGGTGGTCACAATGATGGCGCCGCTTGCAGCCGAAAGGCCGCCGAGGTAAATCAGCGTTGTTAGCCATATATTCTCTATATTTAAAGACAGGCCAAGTGCGAAATAATCTGTGGCGATAGTTAGTCCCGACGCTTTTCCCGCCCAGAGTATGGGGAGTACAGGTAGGCTGATCACGAGTAGAAATAGTGGTAGCCCCCAACTTGCGGTGACGAGGTTTTGGCGACTGGGATTCTCAGCAAACAGCATATGGAACACATGCGGCATACAGACTGAGGCGGCGAAGAACATAATTAGCATTAGCCGGTTGGTGTCGCCGGATTGCGGGGCGCTAAGTTCCCTGAGTACGTCCGGGTTGCTGTTTAGCCACTCTTGCAATCCATCGAAGCTGCCAAACACTGACACTACTGCGACAATGCCGACCAGCACAATGGCTAGCATTTTGATAATGGATTCGAATGCGAGCGCGACCACTAAACCGCGATGGCTGTCTTTGGAAGCGAGGTTGCGCGAGCCGAATAAGATTGTGAATATCGTAATCACGACACAAAAAAGTAGTGCGGTGAGGTTTTTGAAGTGGGGTTGGTCGCCCATTAACGCGTCGCCAGCACTTAAAATCAATGTGGATTCAGAGACTATTTTTATTTGGATGGCGAGAAGGGGCCAAACGGCAAGCGCTAAGAATAATGTTGCTAGCGAGCCGGCCCAAGAACTGCGGAAACGGAAACTAAGTAAGTCAGCGAGTGAGTTAAGTCGGTAGCTTTTACAAATCTGATGCAGTGGTGCGAGCAGTATGGGAAGGAGAATTAACGCCGCCGAAATCCCAATGTAGTAGTTTAGGAAGCTATAGCCATAGCGCTCTGCAAAGCCGACGGCGCCGTAAACAGCAAAGCCGCTGGCGTAAACTCCCAAGGATAAAACATAGACGCTGGGATGGTTGACCAGTCGCGATGGCAGTAATTGGCGCTCGGTGGCGTAGGCGATAGCAAACAGTAGCAGTAAATAGCCAATGCCGATAAAAAACAGGGTATTGAGGCTAAGGGTCATTGCGGCGCTGATGCGATAGGCTGATAAAAACAAAAATAATAATTAGTAGCCACAATATATGATGCCGATACCAAAGATTGCTGGCGTCGTTAAGCCAACGGCCTATGGCTGGAGCATAAATAAAAGCAAATGTTACAAGCAGTAGCAGTGATGAGTGAATTTGCATGGTGACCGCGAGGTTTTCATCGTCGGCCTGATGTTACTGGAGCGTCTATGAAACTGCAAAATATTGCGGGCAAGTTTATAGCTTAAGCGCTGTTGTTTTAGGAATACTCTCGACACACCAATGTGCAGCTCCCCATTGCAGTATTTGCGCTACATCAAGTTCCGGTGGTGGGGGAGTTTGCTGCAGATAGCGCAGTACGGTTTGAATGTTTTGCTTGGCGAGGCGGTCGTCAATGGCGGGGGCAAAGCTTTGTTTACTCAGTTTATGGCCGTCATCGCCAACAATGACGGGTAAGTGAAGGTATCGAATAGCCGGCAGTAAAAGTGCCTGCTGGAGATGGAGCTGCCATGCCGTCGCATCTAGCAGATCGACGCCGCGCACGATGTCGGTAATGTGTTCAGCGGCATCGTCGACGACCACCGCAAGTTGATATGCATAAAGACCGTCGCGTCGCTTAAGTACTGGGTCACCTACTTGCGTTGTAAGGTAGTGTTGCTGGCCCTGTGCTCGGTCTAGGAAGGTGATACTTGGATTTTGGAGTTTAAGACGAATCGCGGCGTCACCCGCTATATAGGGTTTGATGCAAGCGGGCGGGTGTATTCCACCGTACTCAGCCAATTGCGCGCGTGAGCAGCTGCAGTAGTAGGCACTCCCATTGCGCAGTAATATATTTAGGGCGGTATCATACTGCGTGCTTTGCTGACTTTGCCACAGGATGGCGCCATCCCATTGCAGGCCATGGGCGATTAAACTGTTGATGATTAGGTTTGCTGCGTCCGCTTGTTCGCGGGGTGGATCGATATCTTCAATGCGCAATAGCCATTGGCCGTTATTGGCGCGGGCATCGAGATAGCTAGCGACGGCGGTAAGTAGCGAACCCAAGTGAAGTGGTCCGCTGGGCGAGGGGGCAAACCGGCCAATATAGCCAGTGTGAGGAGCAGTCATAGCGAGCCTGTTGCTTAGGGCGACAATTGCTGTCGCCCATGCAGATTAACCGCGTTCTTGACGCTCTTTGATCTCGTCTAGGGTTTTGCAGTCGATGCACAAGGTAGCGGTTGGTCTCGCTTCAAGGCGTTTAATGCCAATGTCTACGCCACAAGTATCGCAGAAACCGTAGTCGTCTTCGTCGATGAGATTGAGGGTCGAGTCAATCTTCTTGATCAATTTACGCTCGCGATCACGCGTGCGCAGCTCAAGACTAAACTCTTCTTCCTGGGTCGCGCGGTCGGCGGGATCAGGGAAGTTAGAGGCTTCGTCCTTCATGTGACTAACAGTGCGGTCAACTTCTTCCATCAGCTCTGCCTTCCAGCTAAGCAGAATTTGGCGGAAGTGATCCTTCTGATTGTCGTTCATGTATTCTTCGCCCTTTTTTTCTTTATAGGGAACGAAGGTCTTCAAATTTTCAGGTGTACTCTGCTGTGCAGGCATGGCTGGCCCTCTTCTGTACAAGCCGTTAACCGCAAACTGCGGACATGCGCGACGACGCTGTGTCGCCAAACCGGCAAAACTACCAGATATGGCCGCCTTGCGCTACACGAAATTCACCTTAAATCACATGGCTACCCTGTTGTGGCGATGTTAAGGCGTTGCGGATAAAGCTACACTTCACGTTTTGGCTGATAGGTACAGTATAGGTGATTAATAATTTTGCGCGTCGGCTGGCAGATATCGAGCCATTTCGAGTGGTTGAGGTTTTAACGCGTGCCAAGCAGCTCGCTGCGGCAGGTCGGGATATTGTTCATATGGAAGCCGGTGAGCCGGATTTTACAACGGTAGCAGCGGTTATTAATGCAGCGAAGGCGTCGCTAGATCGCGGCGAAACCTATTACACCCCCGCAGCTGGAATTCCTGAGCTGAGGCAGGCAATTTCGCGTTACTATCGCAGCGATTACGGCTTAGACATAGCGCCAGAGCGGATTATGATCACACCGGGTGCGTCCGGTGCCTTGCTTCTATTGGCGGGTTTATTGGTTAACCCGGGTGAGGGCATGTTAATGACCGATCCGGGCTACCCCTGCAATCGTCATTTCTTGCGATTGGTCGAGGGTGAAGGCCAGCTGGTGCCGGTTGGGCCGGAAGATCGCTTCCAGCTTAGTGCCGAAAAAGCGGAGCAGCATTGGCGGCCAAACACCAAGGGCATTATGGTGGCCTCACCCGCCAATCCAACGGGGGAAATATTAACGGCGACACAATTGCGCGACCTCCATTCACTGTGTGAGCGTAAGCAGGGTTTTTTATTAGTCGACGAGATTTATCACGGCTTAAATTACGGGGTAGATGCCCCCAGTATTTTGTCGATCACCGATAAGGCCTTTGTAATTAATAGTTTTTCAAAATATTTTGGCATGACGGGTTGGCGCTTGGGGTGGCTGGTCGCACCTGAAGAAGCGGTACCGCAGTTAGAAAAATTAGCGCAAAATCTTTTTATATCCATGTCTACTATGGGCCAGTACGCGGCATTGGCGGCATTTGAACCAGAAACTCGCGTAGAGTTGAATCGGCGTCGAGACGAATTTGCTGCACGGCGCGATTATTTGTTACCGGCTTTGCAGAGCTTGGGTTTTGATATCCCTCACTGTCCAGCTGGTGCTTTATATCTGTACGCGGGTATTGAGCGGTTTAACACCAATAGTCAGCAGTTTTGTTTAGATTTATTAGAGAATCATGGTATTGCCATCACGCCTGGTGAAGACTTTGGGCGCTATAAGGCAGACCAACACGTTCGGTTTGCCTACACAACAGGACTTGATCGTCTGGAGGAAGGTGTGGCGCGTCTGCGCCGTGTTTTGGCGTAGTACTGATTGAATTTAAGGTGTAAAGAATTGCACGCCGGTGCGCGGGTTATTGCTAGTTGATTTTTGTTCCAGGGCTGCGGCCATCGACTCCGCGATACGCGCGGCGCGGGTTTTCATTTTTGTGCAATTCGGCCCTTCAAAGTGGCGATCAATATTATTATTTAATAGGTGCAGCCAGCGAGAAAAATGATGCTGACTAAGCTTTGCCTGTTGGTGAATGTGTTGATGGCGTTCAAAAAGTTGACCTTGGTAACTCGACTCTCCGAATAGAATTTGCGCCCAGAAATCGATAACGCGAGGTAGGTGTTGCTCCAGCGAGAAGGCGATGACGTCTGTAAAGAAAAATCCGATGATACGGTCGCTTAAAACATCTTGATAAAAAAGCCTGAGCAGCGTTTCAAGCTCTTCGCGACTGGCAATATCCACTTTGTCATCAGAATGCATATGCGATGCGCCGTATTTTGTAGTGTCGGTAGAGGATCAACGTGTGGTGGTATTATAGTCATCATTTTATAGTGGTAGCGTTTTTTAAACGAGACGATTTTGCCAGCGGTGGGCGCTTTTGGGTGGTGCTGGCCGCGGATAAAATAACTACTGCATGCGGGTCTCGGTAAGCTTAGCGCTCGCGCGACAACTTGGCTTCGCGCCGGCTAAAGGGGTTGGTATTGATAGTAAACACACCTGAAGCGATGGCGCTTCAACATATTGTAGAGCGGCTAGATAAATTTAAGCCCCGCCAGCGTTGGTGGCGGCGATGGGTAAAGCGTTCAGCAGTGGCGATTATTATACGTGAGCTGAATGATCACCTTGAAATCTTGATGATTAAGCGGGCCGATCGCGAGGGTGATCCGTGGTCGGGACACATGGCATTTCCCGGTGGCCGCATGGATCGAGGCGATATTACCGGTTTGCGTACGGCAATGCGTGAAACAGAAGAAGAGACGGGTATTTATTTGGACAAGGCCGGCCACTGTATTGGTCGCCTGTCTGACATTGTGAGTCGCCCCCATTCTGGTCGCCAACCCATGGTGGTAACGCCCTACGTTTTTCGACTGCATACGGCGGTAAGCATCGAGGCCAATCATGAGGTGGCTGAGGCGGTATGGATTCCCATGAGCTACCTGATGGACCCGGTGCAGCGCGAGACTATGGAGTTAAAACGTGGAAGATTTGCAATGACATTGCCCTGTTATAATTATGGTAAGCGCCGTATTTGGGGGATGTCATTGAGGATGTTGGACGAGTTACTCAGTCTTGTTTGATGGCTCCTCGCTGTCATTGGTCTCAATGTTCGGCAGTCTGCTAGGCGGCCGGAAGTCGAGGTCATCTGCGTCCGGTAGGGGGTTGCGCCGCTCTTCCCACAGGTGAATTTTCGTTTCGTTGAGTAGTTGTCGAGCTTGGTTTTGTGGTTTTGATGCTTCGGCTATTGCTTGATCTGGCAAGATGTCTTTAATCCACGCGACAAATATCGACATAATTATCGGTGTCTTTTTGGTATCCAGGTATTGCCAGCGCGAGCCGTCCAAAATGTTTCCTGATACCCGCTGTTGCTTTACTGGCAGCCAGTAAACGCCGCAGCTGGAAAGGCTGAAATCGTCCTGGCGGCCAAAGCTGATATTTGCTTTGAAGGGATTGAATGCATCTGCTGGCGGATTGTCGATGCGCTTTAGCGCCATAACCCATTCGCTACCCGGGGTGAACTGCTCGGCTTCGGGGCGGCATAAATCATCCTTTTTCCCCCAGATTCGAATCTGCTCTCGGTATTCACTACCTTGTAAAACGGTGTCGACGACTAAATCAAAGCCATTGCCTTGGGTGTTGCTCACTTCGCCGTAAACTACCAGGTCGGCATTGGCGTAGACTGATTTGAATGGGCCTTCCCACAGGCATTCGCAAGCGGATGCCAAGGGGCTTGCAGTCAGGGCGGCGATCAGTGAAAGTGTTTTTAAGGGCATGGTGAGGGTCATATTTGTCAGCGTGGTTAGGCGGCGAAATAGTGTTTTGGAGATATCAGACAATATTAAACAAAAAAAGGCGCAATAGATTGCGCCTTTTTTATGATTCTTGTTGCGAAATTAGATGTCGATAACGACACCAAAAAAGTAACCGTCAACAGTGACTTTGGCTTCTTCACCATCGTCTTCAAGGTCGACGTCGAAGTTACGGTAGCCGAGCTCAAGTCCGACTACGCCGAATTCATAGCCTAATCCCACGCTCATATCAGTCACACTGCTGTCGCTGTAGGAAATCACGTTAGCTATCGCAGATGCGTAAAGACCTGTGAGTGGCAGGTCAAAGCGCGCATTGACGTAAGCCATTGGCACTGGCGCGTCTAACTCGATGGAGCCTTCGCGGCCGGTCGTTGCCAAGCGAACTTCACCGTCAAACATACGCACGGTTAAACCGACGTCAAGATTGACCCAGTTGTCGAGAATCTCATAGTACAGGGTGGCATCAGTATGCGTTAAGTCAGTGGTGGAGTTTACTGTGTCGGCTGCGGTGTAGACGTCGCCTTCAAACGTAAAGCTGCGAGATAGTTGATTTGATTCAGAAATGTCGAGGTCAGTTCGCTGTAGGCGAATGTTTGGCAAAACGGGGACGGGGTGTTCCAGGGCAACGTAGAAACTTTTACCTGTTTCGTCGTCATAGCCAAGGTCATCGTTCATATCGATGCTATCTGGTCCGGATTTTACATCGCCGTCCCAACTTTGTTTCCACATATAGGCACCAGCACTGGCGCCGACAATATCGGCCTGAGTAGAAACAGATGCACTTGCAGCCAATATGGCTAAGGCCAGTAGTCTTTTTTGCATGGTAGATCCCCTGTAATAGTTTGTTTTTATCATAGCTTACGATAAGCGCTCTGTGTGACAGCGTAAATACTAGTTATTCAGTAATAATGCCACGTCTTTGGCAAAGTACGTCAATACGCCATCAGCACCTGCGCGTTTAAAGGCCAGTAAGGACTCCATCATGACGGTATTTTTGTCTAGCCAGCCTTTTTCAAATGCGGCGCAATGCATCGCGTATTCGCCACTTACTTGGTAGGCATAGGTTGGTACAGCAAACTCATCTTTAACGCGGCGCACGATATCTAAATAGGGCATGCCCGGTTTGACCATAATCATATCGGCACCCTCAGCAAGATCCAGTGCACACTCGTGCAGGGCTTCATTGCTGTTAGCGGGATCCATTTGATAAGTATATTTATTGCCGCCACCCAAATTGCCCGCTGAACCGACCGCGTCGCGAAACGGCCCGTAATAGGCGGAGGCGTATTTTGCCGCGTAGCTCAGAATACAGGTATTGATATGCCCTGTGCTTTCTAATATTTGTCGAATAGAGCCGATGCGACCGTCCATCATGTCCGAGGGGGCAACAATATCTGCACCGGCGTCAGCCTGCGCTTTGGCTTGTAGACACAAAGCCTCAACGGTGCGGTCATTCAGCACATAGCCCTCTGCATCAATGATACCGTCTTGGCCGTGGGTGGTGTAAGGATCTAGGGCGACGTCGGTGATAATGCCCAGCTCTGGGGCGGCGTCTTTAATTGCTTTGATTGCGGTTTGGGCGAGGCCATTCGGATTGTAGGCCTCCTCAGCGAGCAGGGATTTTTTCTCAGCCCCGACCACGGGAAACAAGGCGATGGCGGGAATACCCAGCGCGGCGAGCAACTTGGCTTCCTTCACTATTAGGTCAACGCTTAGACGCTCGATACCTGGCATTGAGCCAACCGCCTGGCGTTCGCCGCTACCTTCGCAAACAAACATAGGATAAATGAGGTCATTCACACCAAGTTGGTGTTCACGCATTAGGCGACGAGTTACCTCTTTCGCGCGCATGCGGCGCAATCGGGTGTTGGGGAAAACGCCCCGCGTTAGTGATATAGCCATAATCTGTTCTCAGCGCAGGGTTTTAAAAACATGCTCGGCAATGTTCAGGGTTTCTTCAATATCGGCATCGCTGTGTGCCGCGGATAAAAAGCCGGCTTCATAGGATGCGGGGGCGAGATACACGCCGCCCTCAAGCATACCGTGGAAGAATCGATTGAAGCGTTCGGTATCACAGGCCATGACCTGCTGGTAGTTGGTGATGTGCTCTGTCTCGGTAAAAAACACCCCGAACATGGTGCCGACATGATTGCTCGTCATGGCAATACCTGCGGCATCGGCGCGCGCCTTTAAGCCTGTGATGAGGTTATCGGTTTTTTGAAAAACCGGTTCATAAAAGCCGTCTTGTTCAATGTGTTTTAGCATGCAGAGTCCGGCAGCCATGGCAATAGGGTTGCCAGAGAGCGTTCCTGCTTGGTACACCGGTCCGCTTGGGGCGATGTGTTCCATGATATTGCGTTTGCCGCCAAAGGCCGCAACCGGCATGCCGCCGCCGATAACCTTGCCGAGGCAGGTGATATCCGCGGTCACACCGTAATAGCCTTGGGCACCTTGCAGGCCGAGGCGGAAGCCGGTCATGACTTCATCGATAATAAGAACTGCGCCGCTTTGGTCGCAGCTCTCTCTTAGGCATTCGAGAAAACCGGGTATTGGTGGAACGCAGTTCATATTGCCGGCAACCGGCTCAACGATAATGCAGGCAACTTGATCGCCATATTCCGCGAAGGCGGCGCGCACGCCCTCTATATCGTTATAGCTGAGCGTTATTGTGTGCTCTGCCAGCGCGGCGGGTACGCCGGGTGAGCTAGGGACGCCCATGGTGAGTGCGCCCGATCCGGCTTTGATGAGCAGTGAGTCGGAGTGGCCGTGGTAGCAGCCTTCAAATTTAATAATTTTGTCGCGTCCGGTATAGCCGCGGGCGAGGCGGATGGCGCTCATGGTCGCTTCGGTGCCGGAATTAACCATGCGCACCATGTCCATGCCGGGCATGATGCTGCAAAGTTTTTCCGCAAGTTGAGTTTCGATTTCCGTTGGTGCGCCGAAGCTAAGGCCTTTTTGCAGCTGGGCGGTGACGGTGGCAATGACGTCGGGGTGAGCGTGGCCGAGTAACATGGGGCCCCACGACAAAACGTAGTCGATATATCGCTTACCTTCTACGTCAAATAGGTAGGGGCCTGAGGCGTGGTCGATGAACCTCGGGGTGCCGCCAACCGCTTTAAAGGCGCGAACTGGACTGTTGACTCCGCCAGGGATGAGGTGGCGGGCGGTCTCAAAAAGTTGCTCGGAGCTAGTCATATAAAAATCTTAATTATAAAAAATGTCAGTGGGCATTATCACGTGCTGAGCTAATTATCGCCAGAGCAGGCAGCGTCTAATCATTAAAAGGGTTTCAGGACGGCAAGTAGCACTATTGCAAACAAAGCGACGACCGGGGCTTCATTAAACCAGCGATAAAAGACGTGGTTTCTCGTGTTGTGATCGTCGGCAAAGGTTTTCACTAAATGACCGCAATACAGGTGGTAAGCAATTAGAGCAGCGACAAAAAGTAGTTTAAGGTGCAGCCAGCCAGCGCTTAGGTAGTATTCAATATTTTGCGCAATTAGCAGTGCGCCGAAAGCGATAGTCAACACGGCAAAGGGGCTAACAAAACGATAGAGCTTACGCTCCATGACTTTTAAATAATCGCGTGTCGCTTGATCTTCTGCCATGGCGTGGTAAACAAATAGCCTAGGGAGATAAAAAATTCCGGCGAACCAGCAAACAATGGCGATGATGTGGAAAGCTTTCAGCCAAAGCATAATGCAGTACCTAAATAAATTGTTTCTGGGTGGCGTGATTTAGACACATTGTCATTGCTATCATCGGTGTCTGATAAAATCACTTTTTGGGCGCTGGGTGTTGCCAGTGAATTAGCATACAATATCTGCTAGCCAATTGTGGCTTGCCGTATTAATTTTTATCTCGCGCATTCTCATTAAGCTCTGCCGCCTGCACAGGCCTCTTAATTACATGACCGCCAAAAATAAACGTACTCAGACTGCTCGCAGACTTCGTCTGTGGTGGACGCTGGGTAATCGACATACCCGTCGTCAGCTAGGTACGGTTGAAGATTGGAAGACGCGCGGTGTGTTTTGGTTTGGCGCGCTAACAGTCGGTTTGGTTATTCAGAGCTTTGCATGGCTGTCTGAAGAAAGTTTTTCGATAACAGAAGCTGTTTTTGACCGTTACCCCTATGCCTTTCTATTGATCACCCCGCTTGGGTTGATGGCCATTGTGTGGGTGATGAATTGGGGAGGCAAAGCAGCCCGAGGCAGTGGTATCCCGCAGGTCTTACTAGCACATAAACAGAGTTACCATTGGCTGCGTGGACCTTTTTTGTCGCTGCGGGTGGCAACGCTTAAGGTCTTGCTAACTTGTGCAGGTTTACTGGTAGGTGCAACGGTGGGGCGCGAAGGTCCCAGTGTGCACGTCGGCGCAGCCTTGATGTACAAATTTGGTATCTGGGCAAAGTTAAAACAGCGCCAGGTGGAAAGCAGTTTAATTGTGGCGGGTGGCGCGGCCGGTGTTTCCGCGGCCTTTAATGCGCCACTTGCGGGTATTGTGTTCGCGATTGAAGAGTTGCAGCAATCGATGGAGGCGCGAACTACCGGTACGTTTATTATGGCGATCATCCTGTCGGGGGTGGTGGTGTTGGCCTTTGCGGGACACTATAGCTATTTCGGTGTCCCAGATGTTACGGCGGTGCCATTCTCTAATTACCCCTATATTATTGGTGTAAGCGCGGCGTGCGGTTTGTTGGGCGGGCTATTTAGCTTGTTTTTGGTTCAGGGTAATCGTGCGATTGCACCGTTAGTAGCGCGGCGGCCGCTGCGAGTTGCGTTTGTTATTGGTATATTTTTAGCTGCTATGGCAATACTGTCCGATGGGCTAACCATGGGTAGCGGTTATGTTGAGGCCAGGTCACTTTTAGCAGGGCAGTCAGAGGGGAGTTGGTTAACTGCTGCGGGCAAAATACTGGCAACGCTACTCACGTATTTCAGCGGTATACCCGGCGGTATCTTTTCGCCGAGTTTAGCTGCTGGGGCCGAGCTGGGGTCTGCTATGGGGCCGCTTTTTCCGCAGGTTCCGGTGGTGTCATTGATCTTGGTTGGTATGGCCAGCTATTTTGCCGGTGTGGTTCAGCGGCCAATAACGGCCTTTGTCATTGTGCTGGAGCTGACAGGTAATAATCACGATATACTGCCGGCTTTAATGGTAAGCGCGCTAGTCGCAACTGCGGTGTCGAAATTGGTAATGAGCGAGCCCGTGTATCATGTGTTAGCGAGGGATTTGGTTCGCGGCTGGGATCACCTGCTGCGCGAGAAAGACGAGTCGGTGTTGACGACGGGTAAGAACGTTATCGAACCGCAAAATGAACAGCGTTAAGGGAGAGAAAGTCTAGTGTTAAAAGTTGGGATAGTAGGTGGTACTGGTTATACAGGTGCAGAATTACTGCGTTTATTGTCTACCCATGCTGAGGCCGAAGTGGCGATGATTACATCGCGCGCAGAAGACGGTGTGGCAGTAGATGAATTGTTCCCGAGTTTGCGTGGCGTGGTTGATCTGCGCTTTACCGCGCCAGATGTGGATGCATTGGCAAGCTGCGATGTGGTTTTTTTCGCGACACCTCACAATGTCGCGATGAATATGGTGCCCGAGCTGTTGGCGGCAGGTACTCGTATAATTGATTTGTCTGCAGATTTCAGGATTGCGGATGCTGAGTTGTGGTCAAAGTGGTACCACGAGAAGCATATTTGTCCGGACGTGCTCGCGATGGCGGTTTACGGTTTGCCAGAGCGAAATGCGGATAAAATTCGTAACGCGAAGTTAATTGCTTGTCCCGGCTGCTATCCAACGGCGATCGAGCTCGGCTTTATTCCTTTGCTTGAGCAAAAGCTGGTTGATCCCAAGCGGTTGATTGCAAGTGCTGCCTCGGGTGTGAGCGGTGCGGGTCGGCAGGCGAAGATCGACAATTTGTACGCAGAATTGTCCGAGAGCTTTAAAGCTTATGGCGTGGCCGGTCATCGGCATTTGCCAGAGATCGAGCAGGAGTTGGCCTTGGCTGCTGGTGGTGCGGTAGGTTTGACCTTTACGCCCCATCTATTGCCGCAGGTGCGCGGTATTCACGCCACCTTGTATTCCGAGCTGTTAGATCCCGCTGTGCCCTTGGATGAGTTGCAGTTTATGTTTGAAAAGCGGTATGCCGATGCACCGTTTGTGGATGTGATGCCCCTAGGCAGTTTGCCGCAAACGCGCACAGTGCGGGGCGCAAACACGTGCCGCATTGCTTTATATCGTCCGCAAAATAGAGATACCGTTGTTGTGTTGTCGGTTATTGATAACTTGGTGAAGGGGGCGTCTGGGCAGGCTATTCAAAACATGAACTTAATGTTTGGTTTGCCAGAAACGATGGGGCTGCAAGGCGTGGCATTGCTGCCGTAAAAGGTGTCGGGCGGCAAATACTTGACTAAATTAGTCGGAAAAGAAGATAATTAGGTTAGTAGTGGCGCATATTGGCGCACGGGTAGTAGTGAGGTGATATATGTCTGCGGTTGAACAATTCACACCGTCAGTACTAACATTGACGGATAAGGCGGTTGCTAAGGTTAAAAACTTAGTTGAGTCCGAAGCCAATGATGATTTGAAATTGCGTGTATTTGTTACCGGTGGTGGATGCTCGGGGTTTCAGTACGGATTTACTTTTGATGAAATCGCCGAGGAAGATGACACCTTGGTTGAGCGCGATGGAGTAACGGTTCTCGTCGACCCTCTAAGTTATCAGTATATTGATGGCGCTCAAGTTGATTACACCGAGGGTCTCGAAGGTTCTCGATTTGTAGTTAGTAACCCAAATGCCAGCACTACCTGTGGCTGCGGATCTTCCTTCTCTGTTTGATTTTCGTTGGCCTAGTATCTGCTAGGCCTCGCTAGCATCCTGCCGTTTTCTTCTTTTTTCCCCGCTTTGCTATCTGAGCTAGCGTATTTGTAATCACGCTGGATAAATTGCGCCAAGAATGCGTGGTCCTTTCGCACCAGTTACAGCCGGTATATTACCTGGCAGATGGCTGAGTGTTTGCTTGGCCAGCCACGCAAATGCGACCGCCTCAACCCAGTCTGGTGGAATACCAAGTTGCTGGGTATCTGATACTGATCGCTGGGTAAGTAACTCTTTAATGCGTCTGCGAAGCGCTAAATTTGCACTGCCGCCACCGCATAAAAATACTGGCGCCTGATTCTCGCTGGTTTTTTCTATCGCATCGCAAATGCTGCGTGCGGTGAGTTCAAGTAGCGTGGCTTGGACATCGTTAGGCGCCATCGATGGGAATTTCTCAAGCGTGTCCAGAATGGTCTGCAAATTGAATTGCTCGCGTCCTGTGCTTTTGGGGCCGGTTTGGCGGTAGAAATCGGTGTTCAACAGGTGCTGTAAAAGTGCGTCATTTGATGTGCCGCTGGCTGCCCAGTTGCCGTCGCGATCAAAGTCTTGATTCAGGCTGATTTTTATCCAGCTATCCATAAGAACATTGCCTGGCCCAGTGTCGAAACCGATTACGTCGCCATTCTTTTGGAGGAGGCTGATGTTTGCCATGCCGCCAATATTGAGAATAACTCGGTCTTCGGTTTGGCTGGCAAATACTGCGGCGTGAAATGCCGGTACCAGCGGTGCGCCTTGGCCAGCCGCCGCTATATCGCGGCGGCGAAAGTCGCCAATGGTGGTAATACCGCTTATTTCCGCGATGGTGTTGGGGTCGCCGATCTGTAGGGTAAAGGCTTGCGTGTGATGGCGGGTGCTATCGGGTGGCCGGTGCCGCACGGTTTGTCCGTGGCTGCCGATTGCGGTGATATCTTTGGGGTCGAGTTTAGCCGTCTTGCATAATTGCAGGGCTGCATTGGCGAAAACACGAGCGATTTCACGATCTGTTCTGCCCAGTAGTTCTATTTCGCCATCACTCGTTGAGCACAGTTGTAATATGTCTGCTTTTAGCTCTGCGGGGATGGCGGCTGACACGCTGGATACAAACTGGACGGTGTTGTCGCCGTCCACGTCAATTAGAGCGGCGTCTATGCCATCTAGGCTGGTGCCCGACATCAGGCCAATGTATTTCGAGCCCATTAGCCCGCGTCAATACTGTTGTAGTTACGCTGCGCGGCGTAGGTTTTAAGCTGCAGCTGCATGCCAGATATTTGATTTTTAAATGTCGACATTTCTCCACTGTTCACCTTTGTTGGTGGTGGCAGCTTGGTGACAATGGTGGCTGGATTGCGGTGTACGCCGTTAACTAAAAACTCATAATGCAGGTGTGGTCCGGTGGCGTAGCCTGTGGAGCCAACCCAGCCGATGGTTTCGCGTTGCCGAACACGCTCACCCTTGGATACGGCTCGCTTATGGAGATGCAGGTACTTGGTGATATACGCTTCGCCATGTTTGATGAAAACGTAATTGCCATTGGCTTTTGAGTACCCGGCGTCTGAAACGCGGCCGTCGCCGGCGGCGTAAACTGGTGTGCCGCGCGGTGCTGCGTAGTCTATGCCGCGGTGCGGGCGCACGGTTTTGAATACAGGGTGTAGGCGCTTGGGATTGAAGCCCGAGCTGATCCTGGTGAAATCTAGCGGTGCCCGTAAAAAGGCTTTGCGCATGCTTTCGCCGCTTTCAGAGAAGTAGTCGACTTCGCCTTTGGTGTTGATGTAGCGGTATGCTTCAAAGGAGCGACCTTGATTAAAGTACTGCGCCGCAAGAATTTGCCCGCTGCCTAGCCGTTCGCCGTTTAAGTATAGTTCTTCATATATAACAATGAAGTAATCGTCTTTGCGGACGTCATAAACAAAGTCTAACACACCGCCGAATATATTGGCGAGTTCCATAATTATACTTTGGTTTACCCCTGCATCCTGCGCAGCTTTATATAGTGAGGAGGTAATTGTTGCGCTGGCAACGCGTTGTCGGATTTCTGGTGTTTCTGCTAGCTCGGTTGTGCCGAAGCCAGTTACTCCGCGTTCGAAAACGAGGCTATTTAACTTGTCTAGCTGGTAACTCATTGCAGAGAGTTCGCCGCTATCATCTATTTGGAACGATAATTTTTGGCCGGGACGAATTTTGTTGAGTGCCTTAGCTTTCGGTGCAGTGGTTAGCAGTTCGTGAAGGGCTTGCGGCGTGAGATTGGCGCGGCTAAAGATTGCCGACAATGAATCGCCAGCTTTCACTTGCACTTCTGTCCAGGGTTTTTCGGCATCTTCTATTGGCGGTGGCGTTGTATCGGCTGGGCTGCTAGCTGCTCGAGCCGGGCTGAGCTCTAAATTTAACGGTATGGCAGTGCGCTTGGCCTCAGCATTTTCACCGGGCAATAAGAGAAGTGATAAGCCAAGAGCAATAAGCGTTGATGCAGCAAGGGCCAAGTGGCGTCGCGGAAATTTGCCATTGCCTAATTTGCGAACGGCGTGCCTTTTGGGAATCCATTTTTGCATAGGTCTAATACTACATGCCCGTTGATGATTTTTTGCGCAGTATAACAAATGTACTGCGTGCTTGAAGCCCGTAATTACCGAGAGTTAAAGTAGATTCTAGCTTGAGTGCGGCGGCATGTCAGCTTTTCCGAGTTTGCATTTTTTGTCGGTTGTTGTATCTTGCCGGCACTTCGGTATTTTCCTATTTTTGCAAATCATCTGCATCAGGTGATTTGCGCCATCTATTTAATTGAAGGTCGGCGTATGACAGCAGTAAATGCAGATTTACTCCCTGAATTAGAGGCGAGAGGTCTTGTTGCCCAGATGACGGGTGAAAATGGTTTGTCTGAGTATCTTGCTGAGGGTCCTCGAACGCTGTATTGCGGCTTTGATCCCACTGCGGATAGCCTTCATATTGGTCATCTTGTGCCGTTATTGGCATTGCGTCGTTTTCAGCAGGCGGGGCACAAGCCGATTGCGCTTGTTGGTGGTGCAACGGGCCTTATAGGTGATCCAAGTTTTAAGGCTCAAGAGCGCCAACTTAACACGCCGGATGTGGTTGCGTTGTGGGTCGATCGTCTGAAGGCTCAAGTTTCGCGTTTCGTTGATTTTGACTGCGGCGAAAACTCTGCTGAGGTGGCAAATAACCTCGATTGGTTTGGTCCAATGACGGCGTTGGAGTTCTTGCGCGATATAGGTAAACATTTTTCTGTAAATACAATGATTGCGAAGGAGTCAGTGAAGCAGCGCATCAACAGGGAGGGTTCAGGGATCTCGTTCACCGAGTTTAGCTATTCATTATTGCAGGGCATGGATTTCTCTGAGTTGTATAAAAGACATGGCTGTACTTTGCAGCTAGGTGGATCCGACCAGTGGGGGAATATCATTGCGGGGGTTGATCTAACTCGCCGCCAGCATGGCGCAGCGGTTCACGGGTTGACGATGCCGCTGGTTACCAAAGCTGATGGCACAAAGTTTGGCAAGACCGAGTCCGGTACGATTTGGCTTGACCCTGCAAAAACTTCTCCTTATGCCTTCTATCAATTTTGGTTGGCTACTGCTGACGCGGATGTCTATAAGTTTCTCCGTTACTTCACTTTTTTGTCTTTGGCGGATATTGATGCAATTGAGGCTGATGACCGAGAAATGGGTCGCCCTTCGGGCCAGCGCGTATTGGCAGAGGAGATGACCAGGCTTATTCACGGTGACGATGAGTTGGCTGGTGCGCAGCGAATTACCGAGGCGCTGTTTTCCGGAGAGTTGGCGGAGCTGTCGGCTGCAGACTTCAGGCAGTTGCAGTTGGATGGGCTGCCGACCGCAGATTTAAGTCGTGCAGACTTAAAAGATAGACCTTTAACACAATTACTTGCTGATATCGGTATGGGGGCCGGCAAGCAAATAAAAGACGCCTTGGGTCGAAATGCCGTTTTGGTAAACGGTGTGGCGATAGGTTTGGCGGATAATATGAATGTCGGGGGTGTGTTTTCTGAGGGGCGTTCATTATTTGATGGCTATTACCTTGTGAAGCTCGGTAAAAAGAAATATCAGCTGGTGGTGATTAAGTAGCCAAGTTGCTTACTTATTCATCGTTAAGTGGTTGATAGTTAACCGAAGTGTTTGGTTTTTGTACGGACTTAAATGTTTTTAAAATTCTTTTAAAAAGTGTGTTGACTCCCACCATGGTATCTCTATAATGCGCCTCCTCAACTGCTGAGGCGGACGTCACCGAGGTG